>CAZPTD010000007.1:0-40572 GCA_964588915.1 uncultured Neomegalonema sp.
CGCCGCCGCCGCCGCCGCCGGCGGCGTCGTCGCCAACGGCCGCGCCGCCGGCGCCGCCGGCGCCGCCGTCTCCGTCGCCGCCGTCGAACCCGTTGGCGAGGAGCAGCTCATCGAGCGTAGGGTCTTCTCTCAACGTTCCGCCGACATTGAGACCGACGTAAGGACCGGACCAGTCGACGTAATCCTCGTCGCCCAGCGCCGGATCGTTGAATGCGACAGAAAGCCGTCCTCGGCCGACGAAGACGTCTTCCGACGAGTCGAATCCGTAATAGAGCCCTTCGACGCCCAGGCGCAGACCTCCGCCCAGTTGATACTCGACGCCGGCGCCGGCGACAAATCCCACATCCGAGTCGTCGTTCGGCTCCTCCGTCGCGAAGCCCGCCCCGCCCACGAAGCCGCCGCCATCGACGCCCGCGGCGCCAACGTCGCCAGGGTCTCCGCCGCCATCGCCGCCATTGCCGCCTGCGCCGCCCGCGCCGCCGTCGCCGCCATCGCCGACGACCGCCGCGCTATAGTCGGAGTTGTCGATCCGGCCGGCGACGCCGCCGGTTATGTAGACGAGGGCGCGGTCGGCCGCATAGCCCGCCCGGCCCCTGAAGCTGGCGAGATATTCGTCGAGATTGCCGTTCGCGCTCACGTCGCCTTCGAGACCGAGGACGAGATCGCTGTCGAAGACCCAGTTGTAACCGGCGTGAAAGCCCGCGATGAAAAGCGTCTCGTCAATGCTGTACGGCACGACGCCGCCGCCGCCGAGGCCGCCGCCGGCTCCGCCGCCGCCGAAGCCGCCGAAGCCGCCTAAGCCCCCATTGATCCCGTCGCCGCCGTCGCCGCCGTCGCCGCCAACGCCGCCGCCGCCGGTTCCGCCGAGTGCGGTCGCCGTTCTATCGCGGTCCTCCGAGAAGCCAGCGCCGGCGTGAGCGCCGATATAGAAGCCGCCCCACGAGTCGGTCGCGACCGGCGCGGAGCTCGGCTCTAGGACGACGGGCTCCGTTTCTGGGCAGTCGACATCGGCGAGGGCGCCCTTATCGAAGCAATCGTCGCCGTCGCCGATTGATTGAGCGGAAGACGATGTCGGCGCCGCGAATTGCAGAGCGCCCGCGAGCGCCAAAACGGAAACGCCGTTCATGAAGTGATTGAGCATGAAAGTCTCCCTCCTGGCGCGACGCGCGCGGTCGACGCGCATCGACCGCTTCGGGTTCAATTCGTTGCTGATCGTGATCTCGCGCGGCGGAGCGGAAGACAAGCGGCGGGTCTTTCGTCGGGCGCAATTGGCGACGCAATGTGTCGAGTGTAGAACTGTTTGCGGCTTGTCCCCGGGATCCAAGGGGCGTCTGTCCCAATCTCGTCCAGCTCTCGCAACATCCCGCACGTGAAACTGCGGACGTCTGCTGGATTGAACGCTGAGGAAACGGCAGCGGCGGGGCGGTGAGCCTGCGGCTCATCCGTCCGGCTTTGGCCCGCCTCTGCAGTTCACCCGCCCGCCGCACCGTCCGGAGTCCGCGAAAGCTGACATTCTGCTGCAACGGTTCGTTTCGATTCCGAACCACAGTCTTGGGTCACCTGCGGCGGCGAGTCGCCAATTCGACGGCGTCAGCTCCCGAGACATGAGCAGGATCAATCGCGGCGAAAGCTGGCGCGCAATCTCGAATCTCGGCTATCGTCGTGCAAGCGGGCGAACGATTCGCGCCGACGAACTACGCTTCCGGGCCAGGAGCTGCCGTCGCTGATGTGCTCCGCATTAATCTGCGCGATGGCAGCTTTCCGAAAGGATAGCCGTACATGGCGATCGAATAGGCCACTCCTATCCTATACCTGCTGCCCATCCGTTAGCGGCGAGGGTGCGCATTCGTCGCCCACTGCTCTGGAACCGCTTGCTGCTCCCAAGGGACGGCGTCGGGCGTTTGCCGGAAGTATCTGAGCGTCGCCATTACCGGCCGTGTAGACCCAAGACCCGCGAAAACCAACCTGCGCCGTTGCGGCGGAGAGTTCCGGCACTTTGCGATGCGCAAGCCTTGGAGCCTCTGGCAATGTCGGTGCAGTTCAGATTCCACCTATTTCGTCTCACGGGAGATCGGCGCCACGATTACATCAGTCCTGGCTTCTCCAGCGAGTGTGAAAAGATCAGTCTCCGCCTCGTCAGTATGCAACAGTTCTGGCTGACCGAAGGGTTTGATAGCTTCAAGGACGTCGAGAACAGGGAAGTCGCGCCGCTCAGCGAGAATTCTTGCCACCTCCCGGTCAACAGGACGCGGCAAGGCCGCCTCGCGCGGAACTTGGGCGTCTTCAACCAAGAATGCTTGGACGATCCTCCACGCCTCGTAGAACGCCTGCATGAAGTCCCCGTCATGGTGCAGTGGGCAAATCACGAGGTTCTTTGATTCGTGTTTGCGAACACGATCCGTGCCCCCCTGGCGTACCGGCACCACGCCAATCCTCAGTCCCGCGGCCTCCTCAAGAGCGTTCGAATTTATCTTTACGCTGGTACCAACCCATCGATCGATGTCAGTGAAGCCGAAAAAGAGATCCGCCTTCCAAAGGCCGTTGATGGAGTGCGGCAACGCGAGTCTCGTCTCCGGCCGCCGAAATGCGGCGGCAAGCTGGTTCAAGTAGCGCCGCAGCTTCGCCGGTTGCCCAGGCACCCCAGAGAGCACCCGAGACTCGTCAGTAAGAACCTGCTTTGCAGTTCCGATAAGCTGCTGGGCGCCAGATTTCTCCAAGCCGAACAGAATCGAGTGCGGCTCCGCGCCATCCAAGTTGCAGAGCCTCGTTGCGTCTTGCACCCGCTCCAAGACGCGCGGATCGCGCTGCGCGATTGCTTCATGCACGGCATACTCAAAGCAGATTCCACAATCGCCATCGCCTTCTCGCCGAAGGCGCGGAAGCATCCGCAGCTTGATGTTCTCAATGCCACCAGCATCAGCGATAACTTGGGCTTTTAGCGAGTGTAGCACGCCGGCCAAAATCGGCCGAACAATCGACGTCAGAGCAAGCACCTCATCTGAAACAGGGCTTGTTTGACGCTGCTGACGGACGCGCATCGACATGACCTGGGCTCCAAAATGGCCATTTGGGTCGGCCCTTTGAACACTTTCGATCCACATAGTCCATCCTGGCAAGCGGTTACGCGATGCGCCGCTCCAAAGGCACTACATGACCGCCAGCGATCACAGTCCAGACGTCATCCCCCTTGGCCCACTCCTCGGGAGTCGCTCGCCAGTCGGCAGGACCGGTGAAGCCAACCCAGCTGATGCGATTTCCTGATGCATGCCGCTCGCAGGAATCTTCCGCGATTCGCCGTATGGGCGCAAGCACACCGCCAGCCTGCGTCGCGACCTCGATGTCGGCTTTTCGCCCGCGCTGGCCGTCCCCCCACATACATCGCTGCGTCCAGCATCGAAAGCCGACACGCGGAAATTATGAGGTGTGATCGGCGCAAATGACCGGCTCGGGTCAACTACGGCAGGGCGCCGCCGAGTCGGCGATGTCTGCTCCCGATCTGAAACCAGAATCGACCGCTGCGAAAGCCAACGTTCGAGCTCGTATGTCGGCTTCCCTCCCGGAAGCCGCCCAGCGCTTCGCGGAACCGATCTACGGGTAAGGGCGAACAGCCGCCGTTCGAACGGAAGCTGTCATAAGTCTCACCGGCGGCGGCTGCGTCGCGCGGAGAACCGAACCTGTCGGTCCTCGACGTCAGCCGCCGGGGCCGCAATCCAGACAGCGCGCAGGCGGCTCGGGGCCCATCTCCAGCGCTCGGTTGAGAACGCGCAGCGCAGTGCGGACGCCCTCCTCGAGCACCGGATGATAGAACGGGCGCGCCAGCATCTCCGACACGGTCAGATTGGACTGGACCGACCAGGCAAGCAGATGCGCGATGTTCTCCGCCCGCGGGCCGATCATCTCGGCCCCCAGAAAGCGGCCGGTGTTTCGCTCGCCATAGACGCGCAGCAACCCTTTGTTCGCGCCCATCACCCGAGCGCGGCCCTGGTCCGACCAGTCCACCGAACCGACGGCGAAATCCGCGCCGCTTTCCGTCAGCTCGCGATGGGTCGCCCCGATCATCATGATCTGCGGGTCGGAGAACACCACCGAGATCGGCGCGCTCTTGGCGAAGCGACGGATCTCCGGGTAGCGCGCGGCGTTGTAGCCCGCGGCCATGCCCTCGTCCGCCGCCTCGTGCAGCAGCGGGAAGCGGTTGTTGGCGTCGCCGGCGATGAAGACGTGGGTCTCGCCGATCCGACCCGTGTGGACGTCGTAGACCGGCAGGCCGCGCTCATCCAGCGGCAGCGTGGTGTTCTCGAGGCCGAGCGTGTCGACATTGGGCCGGCGGCCCGTGGCGATCAGCGCATAGTCATACTGCGCGGTCTTGGTCGCGCCGCCGTCGACATAGTCGATCTCCACTCCGATCTCGGTGCGCGCCATGCGGGTGACTTCGCCATGGGGATGGAAGTCCATCTCGTCGGTGAGGACGCCGCGCGCTGCGCTCAGCACCTCAGGATCCGACAGCGGCCCGACCAAATGGTCCCGACCGAACAAGGAGACCCGCACGCCGAGGCGGTGTAGCGCCTGGCCGAGCTCGAGGCCGATGACGCCGGCTCCGAACACGACCGCCGAATCCGGCAGCGTCTCCCAGTCGAACACGTCGTCATTGACGATCAGGCGGTCGCCGAACGCCTCGAAGGGCGCGGGCGCGTTGGGGCGCGAGCCGGTGGCGATGACGATGCGCTCCGCGACGACGATGCGGCCGTCGTCGAGTTCCAGCTCGTTGTCGGAGCGGAACCTGGCGAAGCTTTTCACGCGGTGACGCTCGGGCCAGCTGTCGACCGCCTCCAAGACGAAGCCGACGAAGCGGTCGCGCTCGTCGCGCACGCGCTTCATCACCGCGGCGCCGTCGATCTGCGGCGGCTCGTAGGTGACGCCGAAAGGCGCGGCGAGCCGCCCGTGATGCGCGGCTTCGGCCGCGGCGATCAGCAGTTTCGAGGGCATACATCCCACGCGCGCGCAGGTCGTGCCGTAGGGTCCGCCCTCGATCAAAAGAACGCTGTCGGTGACCTGCGAGGCCTCTCGATAGGCGCGCATGCCCGCGCTGCCGGCGCCGATGATCGCGACCTCTACTCGTAACTTGTCCACCATCTAGATCCCCGGTGACTCCCTGACCAAGAGCGGCATGATCTGCTCATAGCAGGGTCGACGTCGGATTGAACCAGAGAACGCTCCATGTCGCCACGGATCCGCAGATTCACAGCGCTCCGACGAAATCCGCCGAACGGGAAAGTTCCGTTCTCGGGTCAATTCCCGAGATGGCGCGGGTAAATCTGTTCTAGTCCAGTCTTCGGACCGGCCGGCGCTAGAATTCTCCGGCTTCTGAAGCGAGACCCTTCGCTGGATCGCCCTTGGCCGGAGCCGTCGGGCTTCATCGCGCAGACGGGGCGGAGGCGCCGACGGATTTCGCGAGCTCGATCGGCGGTGCGGTCGAAGCGTCGGTTCCGCGGATGCGCCGCGCGAGCGCTCGGGCTCGCGCGGCGGCGTTGTTCGCGCGCCAGCGCGCGCCGCCTCGTCAGGCGAACGGGTCGTCCGGCGTCAGTTCGATGACGCCTTCGTCCGCGGCGAGATAGCCGACGACCTCGGTCGTATGATTGGTCTCGCTGTCGGCCGACTGCTCCTCGTCGACGAAGAAATCGACGCCGGTCGGCGTGGCGCTGTAGCGCAGCCCGGCCGTGTCGTTGCCGTCGTTCGTCTGCATCTCGGCCAGGAACACGAAGCTGTCGAGGGTCGAGTCGGCGAGGGCGACGCTGTAGTCGGCGTGCGTCACCGCATCCGGCGTCGTCGCGACCGTCAGGCCCGCGCCGGAGCCCGCCTCGATCGCGATGTAGCCGATCGCTTCGGCCGCATGGACGTCGTCGGCCGCCTCCTCTTCGCGGAGCTTCACTTCGAAGCCCGACGTCGAGACGTTCTGGACGCGCGTCACCGCCGGATCGGGGTCGACCGCGTCGACCTGCTGGGTGAAGACGACCGGCGTCGAGTCGAAACCGGTCAGATCGACGCTCGAGAAGGACGTGTCGGCCGTCGTCTCGCCGGCCACGACGACGCGGCCGTCGGGCAGCGTGTACGCGCCCTCGGACATCGCCATCCAGCCGACCGTCTCGGCGACATGGTAGCCGTCGAGATAGGCCCATTCCTCGATCTGGAATTCGAACCCGTCCTCGGTGACGTTGCGGATCCGCGCGAAGGCCGGCTGGCCGCCATTGTCGGTCAGCGGCCCCATCACGACGACCGCGTTCGCGATCGGATCGGTGAAGCTGACGGAGAACCAGTCGTCGCCCGTCGGCTGCTCGGTGGCGACGCGGCCGAATTCGAACGGCGAGGTCGCCGGCGGCGGCGCGTCGTCGTCGAGGATCTGCGCCGAGGCCGAGAGGGTCGCGCCCGGATCGGCGCCCTGGACATCGGACAACGCCACGGTGATCGTCTCGTCCGGCTCCTCTACGGCGTCGCCGTCGAAGCTGACGACGATGTCCGCGCTCGTCTGCCCTTGCGGGATGGTCACGCTCGTCGGCCCGGTCGCGCCGCCGGCGATCGAGACCGTGGCCGTGACGTCGCCGGTCGCCGAGGGCTGGTCGAGCGAGGCGACGAAGGTGAGCGTCCCGGTCTCGCCGGGGCCGCCCTCTTGAGCGTCGGCCGGCGGCGCGATCGTCAGCTGCGGCGCGATCGGTTGGCCGTCGTCGTCGAACGCCGTCACCAGCACGTTGTCGAGGCCGTAGGATTCGTCGGCGAGGCCCTGATTCAGCGACGATCCGACGCCGAGCGTCACAGGTCCGGCCGGATTGTCGATCGTCAAGACGACGCGATGGATCTGGTCGGAGGCGTAGGACTGGCCCGCGAAGCCGAGATTCTCGAGGCCGCTCGTGAGCGGCGTCACGCTCCAGGCGACGCCGTTGGTCACGCCCGACGTCGCCGGATCCGCGCCGCTCTGACCGGCGCGGCCGACATGGTAGAGCGCTTTGCGGATGATCTCGACGCCGTCGATAGAGACGAGCATCGCGTCGCCCTGATCGCCGTCCCAGCTGTCGATCTCGAGATAATCGAACTCGATCACCAGGCGATCCGTGCCCGCGGGCGGCGCGAACGTCTTCTCGGTCGCGACGCCGGAGCCGACGTAGCGGCCGAGGAAGGTCGAGAACGGCGCGCCGCCGTCGGTCGTCGTGTTGTCGGTCCAGCCGCTCGCGCCCGCTTCGAAATCCTCGTCGGCGAGGATGGTGGACGCCTGACCCGGCTCGTCGTCATCGAGGATGACGCCGGTCGCGACCAGGACGCCGGCCGACGCGTTCTGGAGGTTGGAGAGCGTGACGGTGATCGTCTCGTCCGGCTCGTCGACGTCGTCGCCGTCGAACGCGACGGCGATGTCGACCGAGGTCTCGCCGGCCGGGATCGTCACCGAGGCCGGTCCGGTCGCCGCGCCGTCGATGGCGATGTCGGCGGTGACCGCGTCGGTCCAGGCCTTGTCGAGCGAGACCGTGAAGATCAGCGCGCCGCTCTGGCCGGCGGCGCCTTCGCTCTGGCTCGCCGCGTCGGCGATCGAGAGCGCCGGCGGCGGCGGCAGGTCGTCGTCGAGGATGACGCCGGTCGCGACCAGGTCGCCGGCCGACGCGTTCTGGAGGTTGGAGAGCGTGACCGTGATCGTCTCGTCCGGCTCGTCGACGTCGTCGCCGTCGAACGCGACGGCGATGTCGACCGAGGTCTCGCCGGCCGGGATCGTCACCGAGGCCGGTCCGGTCGCCGCGCCGTCGATGGCGATGTCGGCGGTGACCGCGTCGGTCCAGGCCTTGTCGAGCGAGACCGTGAAGATCAGCGCGCCGCTCTGGCCGGCGGCGCCTTCGCTCTGGCTCGCCGCGTCGGCGATCGAGAGCGCCGGCGGCGTCTGCGCCTCGCCCTCGAACAGGCCTTCGAAGAGGACATTCTCAACGCGGTGCTCGTTGTTGAGGCCGCCGGTCGCCGCTCCGATCGTCAGATAGGCGGCGCCGTCGCCGAGATACGGCGCCGTCTGCGCCGCGTCGAGCGCGCCCACCTGCACATCGTCGAAGAAGACCGTCATGCTCTGGTTGGCGGCGCTCCAGAGGACGCGCACGCTGTGCGTCGCGCCGTCTTCGACCTCTCCGAGATCGACCTCGGCGCTGAGCTTGGCCTGCGTCTCGGAGTCGATGAAGGTGAAGTGGTCGTTGGCGATTTCGCCGCTGTTTTGGTAGCTGTCGATCTCGAAACCGAAGCCGTTCAGGATTCCGGAAACGCCCATGCCGCCGCCGGTCGCGCCGATGGCCGCGGATCCGTTCGGGTCGTTGTGGAACACGAAGCCGAGGCCGTCGGCGCCGTCCTTGGCGCCGAGATAGACCGAGGCGTTGAGCTCGAAGTCGGACGTGAAGTCGATCCGCTGCGGCGTCGACGCCGCGCCGGTCTGGTTGTTCGCGGCGGTCGTCAATCGGATCGCGTCGTCGACGCGCGTCGCGTCGCTCGCCAGCACGAAACCAGGCGTGATGTCCCTCACCTGTGGAACCGGATCGTCATTTTCGATCGCCGTGGCGACGGACAGGCCGTCCGTCGTCCAAGCCTGCGACAGGTTCTGGAGCGAGACCGAAACGGTCTCGCCGATCTCATACGCGTCGTCGCCTTGATACGTCAGAATAATCTGCGCGGACTGCTGGCCGGCCGGAATCACGACCTGCGCCGGGCCCGTCGCATCGCCCTCAATCACCACGTCGGCGCTGACGATATTCTGCGCCGGCGCGTCGAGCTGGAGCGTGTAGACGATCTGGCCCGTCTCGCCCGCGTCGCCCTCGACGACGCTGTCCGGGCCGACGAGCGTCGCGCGCGGCAGGCCGAGATGGACGTATTCCGGCAGATCGCCTTCATTGACGATCTCGAGGAAACGCACCTCGCCTTCCAGATCGTCGTCGGCGCTCCAGTTGGACTTGCCGACGAGATTGGACGTCCGATCGACGTCGTTCGGCGCGACGCCCTGGCCTTCGGCGACCAGAACATCGTTCTTCCACATCCGCATATAGCCGGACGCGTCGACGCTGACGGTCCATTTGGCGACCACGCCTTCGACGATCGCGTTTTGGGCGATGATCCGGTACTGCGTATCGCCGTCGAAGATGGCGAAGTACATGTCCGGCGTGTTGGCGATCTGGCCGAGAATGATGTTGTCGGCCGCCTGGCCGTTGCCGAAATCGAAGACGCGCTGATAAGAGCCGCCGGCGACATCGTCGAAGCGCGCCTCGACCGTGAGCTCGAACGCGCCGTTGATCGGATCGTCGTCGACGCCGTAGACGGCCAGGCTCATATCGGTGATGTCGAAGTCGCCGGTCTCGACGAGCGGAGCCATATCGACGCCGAGCATCTCGCCCTGCGACGGCACGCCGTTGTTGTCGACGGTGAACAGCATCCAGACGCCGGGCGTCATGATCAGGTTGTTCGGCGTCGAGACTTCGATCGTCTGCGCGTCGATCACGGTGAAGTCGAGCGACAAGAAACGCGCGTCCGAGTTCTTGCCATGGGTCATCGCGCCGGATTTGCTGACCGTCACCTTGTCGATGGCTGACGCGTCATCGACGGTCATCTGGAAGGTCGCGCCGGCGGCGACGTTGGACGGCGCGCTGAGGATGTCCGGGCGGTCCGCCAGCTCGCCGTCCGGGCCGTAGAGGTAGCTCGGCGCGTAGATCTCGAAGTTGGTGTTGACGAGCGGCCCGGGCGCGCCGCCGCCGCCGACGAAAATCGTGCCGTCCGGCAGAAGAACGTGGGAGGAGTGATAGAGGCGCGCCACGGCCGCGTCGGCCTCCTGGACGATGCTGTTGTCCGACGGATCCCAGATCTCGACCGTGTAGACCGCGGCGCCGAGGGTGTTGTACTGCGTGCCGCCGCCGGTGATCGCCACGCGCCCGTCGGGCAACATGGTCATGCCGCCGTCGTACCGTCCGCCGGAAAGCTGCGCGACCTGCGTAAAGGTCGGCACGGCGTCCGCAATATTCGCGACCCAGACGCCGCCATTATTGTCGATGCGGGCGATCATGTCCTGATCGAACATGATCGCCGGCTGCTGAACCGCGGCGCCGAAGGGCTGGACGCCGATCTTTTCGTAAGAGCCGACGCCCGAGGTGTCCAACCGGAAGATGTCGCGGCCGCCCGATTCGATAATGATGACTTCGCCGCGGCTGTTGACCCAAGCGTGCGGGAAATAGCCGGCGTTGCCGAGATCGGTCATGTTGGCGCCGGTCAGGGTGCGGAAGCCGGTTTCCCAGTTGAACACTTCCGGAATGCGCGACACGCCGCCGGTGTCGTTCTTGCCGCCGATATGCAGAATTTCGCCGTTCGGCAGATTCAGGGTCGTGCCGTACCAGCGGGCGTACTCCATCTCGCCCTGCTCGGCGGTGCGGATGGTCTCCGTGCGGTAGTCGAAGATGACGACGTCGTTCACGCCATGGTTCGTCGTGCCGCCTTCGCCGCGCTCGTCGCCGCCCATGATGATGACGTTGCCGGTGAACGGGTCGATCGACATGTTCGAGCAGAAGATGTCGGTCGGCGTCGTGTTCGGCAGGATCTTGTCGATGCCGGTCGCGGGATCGTAGAGCGTGTAGACGAACTGCGCGCCCTGAACGCCGTTTTCGTTGGTGCCGAAGCTGAGGACCTTGCCGTCGGGCAGCACGATCGAGTGGATCGCGATCACGCCCAGAGACTGAACCGCGCTCCATTCGCCGTCGCCTTCGGCGTCGGTCGTCGGCAAGAAGGTCGGACCTCCCTCCCCGGGAACGATTTCATTGTCCGGATAGAGCTTATCGCACAGGCAGGTCGCTTCGCCGGTGACCGCGCACGGGCTTTCGTTGCTATACGCGCCCAACTGCTCGGTGTCGGCGTAGTTGGCGAGCTTGAGGTTGAGGACGACGCCCGAGAGATCCGCGTCGGCGGCGTCGCTCGACTCGCCGATCTGGTAATTGAGGCGGTCGACATCGGCCGGCACCGCGGCCAGGCCCATGTCTTCCTCGATGAGCAGATCGGTGTTCTTCGCGATCCGCATCGTGCCGGTCGGATCGACGCCGACCCGGAAGGTGGCGTATTCGCCCTCGACGATCGCGTTCTCGGCGACGACGCGATACTCGACGCCGCCATTGACGATGACGAACTCCACGTCGTTCGACGCGCCGACCTGACCGAACCAGATATTGTCGACGCCGTCGCCATTGTTGAGGTCGAACACTTTTTGGTTCGGCCCGGCGCTGAGATCGTCAAACCGCACATCCACCGCAAGCGCGAAGGCGCCGTTGATTTGTTCGTTGTCGATCGAACTATCGTAGACCGTCGCCATTTCTTTCCCCTTCGCAGCGCTTGCGTCCATTGCGGCGCAGTTGACGTCCGCGTAAACTTAATTGACTCCGCCGCACAGCGCCGTTCGAAGTCCATCAGCTCGGAGCGGCCAAGCAATGATGGCGCCGCTTTCCCGCCGAATCTTGCGCGCGACCCGGGGCGGACCGGGTTAGGTGAGCATGTCGATGCGAACGGAATAAGGTCTATTTTCTCCGGTCGTCGGAAAAACGGGTCGATTACTGGCGAAGCGGACACAGACGCGACGGTTGAACCGCGGCGGGATTGCCGGGGGCCCCGAACCTCGCGACAACCCGTGGCGCGCGCGAGGTCCGAGCGCTGCGCCAGGCCGATGAGATCTTGCGCAAGGCGTCGGCTTTGTGCGCTCGGGCGGAGCTCGAGCGCCCGTTGAGGAAATGATCGCCTTCATCGACCAGCGCCGGTCGAGCGGCGGCGTCGAGCCGATCCGCCGCCTCCTTCGGATCGCGCCCTCGACCGACGACGCCCGCGCCGCCACGCGGCGCGATCCGAGCCGAAACGACGCCGAACGCGCCCGCGGCCGGCGCCGCGGGGAGCAGGATTGCCGAGCTCGGCGCGGTCGCCGGCCCTACCGCCTCTCAGGGCGCCAAGGTCGTGCGATAGGGAGAGCTTGCCCGAGCGGTCTCCGGGCGCAAGGGCGCCTGAAGATACCGGCCGGCGCGCCAGAGAGGGAGCTGATCGGCGAAACTCTCCGAGCCGAGCCAGCCGTCTTGGCCGCCGAGCAAGACGAAGTAGTTTCGGTCGAGATCCGAGAGATCGGAGATGTGCCGGGCGCAGCTTCCGTAGATCGCGGCGCCGCCTTCGTCGCCGAAGGACGACGCGGTCTTGTTGATCGTGTCGTCGCCGCCATCGGCGGGCGCGTCGCTGACGACGTAGCGGCGTCCGACAACCGGCGCGAAGCCGAACGGATGGCTCAGCCGCAAGCGATGCATTCGGCCCCAGCGTCCGAAGCGCGAGAAGCGGCGGCCGGCGCGCGGGATCGCGCGGCGCAGAGACCGCGCGGCGGCCTCTCGTCCCTCTTCGGAGAGATCCTTCGACACCAACGACCGCGGGTCCCAGACCGCCCAATAGCCGCGCGCGGCCGCCTCGGAGTAATGCGCGCGAACGAAGCCGCGAAACATCAGCTCGAAGGCCAGCGCGCCCGAGGACGCCGCCTCGTATCGGCCGTCCCACTCGGCCATGGCGCGCGCTGCCGAGGACGCCTCTCCGAGCTCCTCGGGCGGCGGGAGCAGCTCCAGGAACCGCCGGCTGAGCGCGAACGAGCTCGCGCAGAAGACGTCCGACTGCAGCGACCGGACGCCTTCCAGCGTCATGCTCGCTTCCGCTTCGAGCAGCGCCGTCAACCGCCGCGCCCGGTCGGGCGGCGAGAAGAAGAAGCCGATCGGGACCGGGTCCGGGTCGGCGCCCGTTTCGGGCCGCTCGTTGGCGGAGACGACGAAGCCCCTCGGCGGATCGAACTCCGCCGGCAGATCGGAGCCGCGCCGGATCCTGCGCCAAGCGCCGTCATCGCGGCGATCGAGCGTCGGTTTCGCGAGCGCGCCGCTCGTCCGGTCGGGGAGCCACGCCGCGCGCGCGCGCCCGACGCGGCCGTCGACGTCGGCGAAGGTCATGGTTTGCCCGGGAACCGAGACGCCGTCGAGCGCCCGGCGGAACGCGGTCCAGTCGCGCGCCTGCTCGACCAAGCGCATCGCGGTGAACTCGTCGCTCGCCCGATGGCCCATCCAGCGCAACGCGATCGGCCTGCGTCGCGCCAAACCGAGCAGCTTCGCGTCGGAGACGATCGGCCCGAGCGGCGTCTCGCGCAGCGTGACCGCGCGATCGGGCCAGCCGCGCGCTCTGAGGACGACGCGGCGCCGCGCGATCTCGGCCTGCGGCAGATCGGAGACGTCGAAGAAGTCGCTGCTCGCCGCATGGAGGTTCGTCCCGCCCCAAGCGATCCAGGGATTGCGGCCGATCGCGACGAAGGGCAGCCCAGGGGGCATCAATCCGACGGCGTTGCGGGTCGGCGTCTTGTAGCCGGCGACCAGCCAAGCGCCGGGCAAGTGGAGGCCGAGATGGGGATCGCTGGCGATCAGCGCGCCGCCGGTCGCGCTGCGAGGGGCGGAGATCGCGATCGAGTTGCTGGCCCAACGCGCGGCCGGGCCGAGGATCCGCGAGAAAGAGGAGGCGCCGTTCGGAGCGGCGGCGACGTCGGGCGCCGAGCTCTGACGTCGGACGCGCCGCCAAAGCGCGTCCCAGCCCTGGCCCTCGCGCAGCCGAAGAAGCTGAGACCACACCACCCAATTCACGTCCGCGGAGACCAGCCGGGCGATCGTGAGAATGTCCGAGACGCGCCACGGCGCGCTCTCGATCCCGAGCACGCGGAACTCGTGCGGCCGCGCCGGGGCGTTGCGGATCTGGTGGTTGACGCCGCCGACGAAGGCTTCGAGCCAACGCCGCGTCTCCTCGGGCAACGCCGTCAGCGTCTCCGGCGCGGCGCGGCCGAAATCGAACAGGCGGAGAAGATGATCGACGTCGAGAGCGACGGGACCGACCGCCTCGGAGAGGCGCCCGTGCGCGAGAAGACGCAGCAGCTCCATCTCGGCGAGCCTCAGATGAGCGTGGACGATCCCGAGCGTCGTCGCCAGATCGGCGTCGCTCGACGCCTCGATGAACGGAACGCCGCGCCTGCTCCAGAGAATATCGACGGCGCGATCGAGGGGCGCGCCGGCGGTCGGAAGCATCTCCAGCCGTTCCGAGAGCGACAGGGCCTTCGGCGGACCGGCCCGCGCGAGGCGGACCGCGAAGCGCGCGAACGACAGGCCTGCGCCGACGATGGTCGTGAACGGACCCACCCCGCCTCCACCTGTCTCGAACGCCCGGCGCCGGCAAGGCGCGCGCGATGACGCGATCGGCGCCTTTTGGGCGATCTGGTCTCGGCTGCGGCCGCTTCCGCGACGACATTCCGGCGCCGCGCGATTCGACCTTGCGGCCGACTTTCGCGGCAGGTCAACTCCTGCGAGCGGTCGTTCGACGCTGGGTCCGCGCCTCGCCGTCGACGACGCGGCGTTCGCCGGGACGCCGGCGTCGAGCGGCTTTCCAGACTCGACAAGGGGCGCCGATGCGTTTCGCTTCCGTCACCGACCGCCTGGCCGATCTCGGCGGCGAGAAATGGGCTCTTCACTTCCGCGCCAGGGCCTTGGCGGAGCGGGGCGAGGAGATCATCGAGCTGACCGTCGGCGAGCCCGACGCGTCGCCGGATCCGGCGCTCCTCGACGCCTGCGAGCGCGCCATGCGCGCGGGACGGACGCGCTACGCCAGCGGGCGCGGGGAGCCGGCGTTGCTCGAGGCGCTGGCGCGAAAATACGCGCGGCGCGCCGGCCGGGCGGTCACGACCGAGAACGTCCTTTGCTTTCCGGGAACGCAAACCGCGCTCTACGCCGTGATGACGGGCTTGGTCGAGCAGGGCGACGCCGTGATCGTGCCCGATCCGTTCTATGCGACCTATGAAGGCGTCGTCCGGGCGACCGGCGCCGAGGTCGTGACCGCGCCGCTGCGGGCGCGTCGCGGCTTCAGGCTTCAGCCCGAGGATCTCGAAGCCGCCATCACGCCGAACTGCCGGGCGCTGTTGCTGAACACGCCGCATAACCCGACGGGCGCGGTGCTTCCGAAGAGCGCGATCGAGGAGATCGGCGCGATTTGCCGACGCCGCGATCTCTGGATCGTCAGCGACGAGGTCTACGAGCATCTCGTCTTCGGCGGCGCGTTCGCCTCGCCCTTCGACGTCGACGACCTCGCCGACCGGACGATCGTCGTCTCGTCGATCTCCAAATCACACGCCGCGACCGGCTTCCGCAGCGGCTGGGCGGTCGCGTCGCCGGAGGTCTGCCGGAGGCTGCTGCCGCTTTCGGAGACGATGCTGTTCGGCAACCAGCCCTTCATCGCCGACATGACCGCGTTCGCGATCGATCACCTGTCCGTCACGGCGGCGACGCTGCGCGAGCGCTATGAGAGGCGCGCGCGCGCCGTCTTCCGGGCCCTGGCCGACTGTCCGCGCCTGACGCCGATGACGCCGGAGGCCGGCATGTTCATGATGGTGGACGTCAGCCCCACCGGCGTCGACGGGCGCCGCTTCGCCGAAGCGCTTCTCGAGAAGGAGCGCGTCGCGACGATGCCGGGATCGTCGTTCGGCGCCGAGGCCGAGGGCTTCATCCGCCTCGGTCTCAGCGCCCCGGAGGAGACGCTCGCCGAAGCCGCCCGGCGCATCCGCCGTCTCGCCGAGACGCGCTTCGAGGCCTAGGCGTGAACTCATGAATCCAGCCGTCGTCGGCTCGGTTCTGGGCGTCGCCGAGCAGGAAGCGGCGTGAAGGCGGCGCCGGCCCACCGTCAGCGACGCTGGATTTAGGGCCCGTTCGCAACAAACGTGGTCGGCGGCGCTGGAGCTTAGCGGCGGCCCGATCTTGCAACGACCGGATCGACGCGCGCCGCCTGCGGCTGGACGCGCGTCGAACCCGGATCCGCCCGATCGGCGAGAAGCGGCCCGCGAAAGATCCGACTCGACCGAACCCGCCTGGAGAACCTTCAGATTCACGGTCGGACGCGGCGACTGTCCGGCGCTCAGAACCGCCGCATGTCGATGATCCCGCTGCCGGTGTCGAGACGCAGGTCGGTCTCGCCCTGGGGCGTCGCGATCATTCGGATCTGCGTCCCGTAGCTGACATGGATCAGCATGAACGCGCCGTCGCCGCGGGGCTCGGTCTGCCAGTTGTAGTATTGGGTGAAGGGCGGCGCGAGCGGATCGTCAGGGCGAGTAAAGATCATCTCGAGTCGCCCGTTCGGATAGTAGATACTGTGCACGTCGAGCTGAGCGCCCTGAAACACCGTCCGCCATTTCCAGTCGCCGAGCATGAACTGGTCCGACTCGCTTGCGCGCTCGAAGGACGGCGGGCTCTGTGCCTGCGAAAGCGTTGCCGACATGTAAACGAAAGCAGAGACCAGGCAAATCGCCGTCATTATCCTAAACATATCTGACCCCGTTACTTTGAGCCCGTGTGTCCACTTGCAGGCGTAGCAGTTCCGCAGACTGTTCTCCAAGCGCTTTCAAAAGGATCGCTCGATCGGCCCGTCAAAACGACGACGTTGACGTCCGCGCCGGCCAGCGGCGCGTCCGCCCGGGCGAGCTCGCTCGGCGTCTCCGCCGCGAAAGGCGGGATGCGCGCCGTGTCCGGATCGAAACGTATCGCCGGCCGAGCGGATCGTCGAGACGCGCCTCGCCACGGCTCCACAGCGGGCGCGAGCCGCGCCGAGTTAGCCGTGTTCTCGGCCGCGGCCCTGTGCGATGCTCGCCCGATCAGGCGCGTACGATCGGGAGGCCGAGCCATGAAACGATCCGAAGTGAACAGCATCCTGCGCGAAGGCGGCGACTTCATCCGCTCCTTCGGCTACGTCATGCCGCCCTTCGCGGATTGGTCGCCCGAAGAGCTGAAATCGGCGGGTCCCGAGGCCGACGGCGTCTTCTCGGGGCGGCTCGGCTGGGACGTCACCGATTACGGCCTCGGCGACTTCATGAAGACCGGGCTCTTCCTTTTCACCGTGCGCAACGGCGACTCCGCCGATCTCGCCAGCGGCAAGGGCATGCTCTACGCCGAGAAGATCATGATCACGCGCCGCGATCAGCTCTCGCCGATGCATCGGCACGTCATCAAGGCCGAGGACATCATCAATCGCGGCGGCGGCAAGCTGGTGTTGGAGCTCTTCGCCTCGGCGCCGGACGGCGCGATCGACGAGAAGAGCGACGTCGCCGTCCCGACCGACGGCGTGCGCCGGGTCCTGCCGGCCGGCGGCAAGCTGACCTTGCGCCCGGGCGAGAGCGTCACCTTGATGCCGGGCGTCTGGCACGCCTTCTGGGGCGAGGAGGACGACGTGCTCGTCGGCGAGGTCTCGACGGTGAACGACGATCTCACCGACAACGTCTTCCGCGAGCCGCTCGGCCGCTTCGCCGAGATCGAGGAGGACGAGGCGCCGTGGCGGCTGCTGGTCTCGGACTATGACGGCTTGCGCAAGGCCGCCTGAGAGAGACGCCGAAGAAGAGGAGCGCGCCATGTTGGAGTGCATGCGCTGGTTCGGCGAGAGCGACGGCGTCGCGCTCGGCGACATTCGCCAATGCGGCGCGACCGGCGTCGTCACGGCGCTCTACGACGTCGCGCCGGATCGAGCCTGGACCGTCGGGGCGACGACGGCGCTCGCGCGGCGGATCGAGGCGGCCGGGCTCGACTGGACGGTCGCCGAGAGCATTCCGGTCCATGACGCGATCAAGCGCGGCGCGCCCGAGGCCGCGGAGATGACCGAGGTCTGGCGCGAGTCGCTCCGCGCGGTCGCCGCCGCCGGCGTGAAGGTCGTCGCCTACAACTTCATGCCGGTGCTCGACTGGACGCGCACCGATCTCGACCACCCGCTCGCGAGCGGCGCCACCGCGCTTCGCTTCGACGCGACCGCCTTCGCGGCGTTCGACCTCTTCCTGCTGAAGCGGCCGGGCGCCGAGGCCGACTACTCGGACGAGCGGCGCGCCAAGGCGGCCGCCTTCGCCGAGACGCTCGACGACGAGGCGGCGGCGAAGCTCACGCGGTCTGTCATCGCCGGCCTGCCCGGCGGCATGAGCGGCAGTCACGATCTCGACGGCCTGCGCGAGGCGATCGCGCGCTATGGCCGGCTCGACCACGACGCGCTCCTCGCCAACATCGTCGCCTTCCAGAACGCCGTCGCGCCCGAGGCCGAGCGGCTCGGCGTCAAGCTCGCGATCCATCCGGACGACCCGCCGCGGCCGCTTCTCGGCCTGCCGCGCGCCGCCTCGACGCGCGCCGACTTCAAGGCGATGTTCGAAGGCGCGCCCTCGCCGGCGAACGGGCTGACCTGGTGCCTCGGATCGCTCTCGGCCTCGGCGACGGCGCCGGCGGACGCGCTCGCGATCGGCCGCGACCATGCGGAGCGGATCTATTTCGCGCATCTGCGGGTGGTCGAGCAGGACGCCGACGACAAGGAATCGTTCCAAGAGGCGGAGCATCTCGGCGGCGCGGGGGCGCGCGTCGTGGCGGTCGCGCTCGCCCCCGGCTTGGCGCGCCGCCGCGGCGCGGCGATCCCGATGCGGCCGGATCACGGCTGGCGGATGCTCGACGATCTCAGGCGCGACGCCAATCCCGGCTACGGGCTTCTCGGGCGCATGCGCGGCCTCGCCGAGCTCCGCGGCGCGGCCGCCGCGCTCGACCGGCTCGCCGCGCCGGATCGCCGGCCGATCGCGACATAGTCGGCCGGACGCGGCCCGGCGCCTTGCTGTTGACCTCGCGACGCGGGCTTGAGACCTGTGGCGGATCGCGGCGCCGACGCCCGCGTCCAACCGCCCGACTGGGATGCGCGATGAGCACAGAAGGCTTCTTCCTCGGACACGCCGTCGACCCGGCCAGCGGCGAGCGCTCGGGCGCCGATGTGGGTCTCGATCCGGCCGACCTCACGACCCACGGCGTCATCGTCGGCATGACCGGCTCCGGCAAGACCGGCCTCGGCGTCATCCTGCTCGAGGAGGCGCTGCGCAAGCGCCTGCCGACGCTGGTGATCGATCCGAAGGGCGATATGGGCAATCTGAAGCTCCTGTTTCCGGAGTTTCGGCCCGAAGATTTCGCGCCCTGGGTGAGCGCCGACGAGGCGCGGCGCGAGGGCGTGACGACCGCCGAACTGGGCGCGAAGACCGCGTCGCTCTGGCGCAAGGGCGTCGCCGGCTGGGACCCGGGCCTCGAGGCGATCCGCCGCCTCAAGGACGACGTCGACGTCACCCTCTACACGCCGGGCTCGAGCGCCGGCGTCCCGATCAACGTGATCGGCTCGCTGGCCGCGCCCGCTCTCGACTGGGCGCGCGACGCCGAGGCCGGCCGCGACGAGATCGAGGGCCTCGTCTCCAGCCTGCTCACGCTCGCCGGAATCGCCGGCGATCCGCTCTCCTCGCCCGAGCATATCCTGCTCGCGACGATCATCGAGCAGTTCTGGAGCGCGGGACGCGACCTCGACATGGCGACCTTGATCGGCGCCGTGCAGCAGCCGCCGATGCGCAAGCTCGGCGTCTTCGAGGTCGACGCGTTCTTTCCGCCCAAGGACCGCATGGCGCTGGCGATGCGCCTCAACGGTCTGATCGCCTCGCCCGCCTTCGCCGCCTGGGCCGAGGGCGCGCCGCTCGACATCCGGAGCCTGCTCTTCGAGGCGGACGGAAGCCCGCGGGCGGCGATCGTCTATCTCGCGCATCTCTCCGAGGAGGAGCGCCAGTTCATCGTCACCATGATCCTCTCGAAGGTGGTGACCTGGATGCGGAGCCTCTCGGGCGCGACCGACTTGCGCGCGCTCGTCTATATGGACGAGGTCTACGGCTACGCGCCGCCGACCGCGAATCCGCCCTCGAAGAAGCCGATCCTGACCATGCTGAAGCAGGCGCGCGCCTATGGCGTCGGCCTGACGCTCTCGACCCAGAACCCGGTCGATCTCGACTACAAGGCGATGTCGAACGCCGGCGCCTGGATGATCGGCCGGCTGCAGACCGAGCGCGACAAGGCGCGGATTTTGGAGGCGCTGCAATCCGCGGGCGGCGGTCGCGACTTGAAGGCGATCGACCGCATGATCAGCGGGCTCGGCAAGCGGCAGTTTCTGCTCCACAACACGCGCGAGCCGGAGCCGCAGGTGTTCGCGACGCGTTGGGCGATGTCGTATCTGCGCGGCCCGCTGACCCGCGACGAGGTCAAGCGGCTGACGCCCGCCGCCGCCGCCGCCGCGCCGCCGGCGCAGACTTCCGCGCAGACGCCGACGGCGGAGCCGGCTCCTGTGCCGGCGCCCGCGCTCGCCGAGGACGAGACGCCGGTCGCGCCGGACGTGTCCTCGCGCGCCCTGGTCCGCCATCTCGATCCGGCGGCGCCCTGGGCCGCCGAGATCGGCGCCAATCCGGCGGGCAAGCGTCTCGAGGCCTTCGTCGCCGCCCGCGTCCATCTCGTCTACGACGAGACCAAGGCGGATCTGCGCCACGAGCAGGAGCTCGAGATGGTGCTGCCGCTCGGCGGCGGCGGCGGTCCGAGCGACGCGATCGCCGTCGACTATGACGCGCGCGACTTCCTGAACGATCCGCCGGAGGGCGCCGTCTACGCCATGGTCGACGCGCCGATCCACACGGCGCGGTTCTGGTCTTCGCTCGAGAGGAAGATCAAGGACCATCTCTATCGCCGCTCGACCGTCGCCGTCTTCCGCAACGCGGCGCTCAAGCTCTACTCCAGGGTCGGCGAGAGCGAGGAGGCGTTCCAGGCGCGCTGCGACCGGGCGGCGGAAGACCGGGCCGATCAGGAGATCGCCAAGCTCCGCGGCCGGCTCGACAAGAAGCTCGATCGGGCGCGGGACAAGCTCGCCGAGGCGGAGCGGCGCGTTCGCGAGCTCGAGAGCGAGGCGAAGAGCCGATCGCGCGACGAGTGGTTCTCGGGCGCCGGCGACGTGCTGGCGACCTTGCTCGGCCGACGGCGTTCGCGCACGCTCGCCGGCGCCGTCCGTCGCAGCAACATGACCGAGCGCGCGCGGCAGCGGCTGCGCTCGGCGGCGGAGACCGCGGAGGACCACGTCGATCGGATCGAAGAGCTCGAGCGCGACCTCGCCCGGGAGGTCGAGAAGATCGACGGCGAGTGGGAGGAGGCGGCGGCCGCAATCGAGACGATGGAGGTCGGTTTGGAGAAGAACGACATCTCCGTCGCCGAGCTGACGCTGGTCTGGGTCCGCAAATAGACCTCGAACACGCCGCGCGCGCTGAGGCGATCGAACCGGCGCCAGACGCTGTTCCACTGATCGGGCTGGCGCTGGTGATCGCCGGCGTCGCGCTGTCGGCGGGCGCGCTGACGCGGCTCACGAGCCTCGCGACCGGACCGTTCTGAGCCGTTCGAGCAAAGAACGAGCCGGCGGCCGGCGCCGCTCTTCTCCGCGTGTCACAGGCCGGCCGGCCGCAAAGACGCGTCGTCCAGCGTTAGGCGGCGCATTCCAGCATCATCGTGCCGGCGCCGGTGTTGGAGATCGGGATGTGGTAGTTCTTGTGCACCGGCGTCACATGGTCGCCGAGGGCGCCGCGCATCATCATCCACATCAGGAACTCGGTTCCTTGCGCGCCGGCCTTCTCGACCAGCTCCATCCGGCTGATCTTGGTCAGCTCCTCGGGCGCCGAGACGATCTTCTCCATGCACATCTCGTCGAAGGCCTTGTTGATGAAGCCGGCCCGCGCGCCGTCGAGCTGATGCGAGAGCCCGCCGGTGCCCAAGACGACGATCTTGACGTCCTCGGGATAGCTCAGCAGCGCCTTCCTCAGCGCCTTGCCGAAGTCGAGCGCGCGCTTCAGCGTCGGGATCGGATGCTGCACCGTGTTGGCGCTGATCGGCACCGTGCGCGGCATGTCCGGATTGTCCGGCGCGCCCGGCCAGAAGAGCTGCATCGGCACGACGAAGCCGTGATCGACGGCGAGCTCCTGACAGGAGGTGATGTCGAACTCCTGCTCGACCATGCTCTCGATGATGCGCCAGCTGAGCTTCGGATCGCCCGGGAAGGGCGGCAGCTGCGGGATGCCCCAGCCCTCGTCCTCGTTGCGGTACTCGTGCGCCGCGCCGATGGCGAAGGTCGGCATGCGGTCGAGGAAGAAGCCGAGCCCGTGATCGTTGTAGATGTTGATCGCCACGTCCGGCTTATGCTCGGCCAGCCAGGCGCGGATCGGCGGATAGCCGTCGAAGAACGGCTTCCAATACGGGTCGTCGAAGAGCTGCTTATGAATGGCGTTTCCGACCGCCGGAATATGCGAGCTCGTCAGTCCACCGATGATCTTGGCCATGGTCAGTCTCCCGCCCGCCTCAGTTTTTCTTTAAACTCTTCCTTCGTCATGCCGGTCTGCTGCGCGCCGACGTCCTGGACGTCGAGCTTGTAGATCCCGGCGAACTTGGCGAGGTAGTAGATGTTGCCGCCCGCGGCGATCATCGCCAGCACGTTCTTGTCGCGGCACGCCTGTTTCTGCGCGTCGTTGAGGCCGAACTTGGTCATGTACGCCTCGGGATCGGCGAGATACTCCTCGCGCGCGCTGGCGGCGTTGAAGGAATAGCACATCTTGTTGAGCGCATATCCCTTCATCGCCTGACGCCCGTCGAAGACGGTCGTCCCTTCGATCTGGGCGTGCGGATCGAACGTCGTCGTCTCCATAATTTCCTCCGTGCGTTCAGTCGTTCCAGTAGAGCCGCGTCGGGTTGTCCACGAGGAGCGCCGTCCGTAGCGCCTCGGTCGTCGCGATCTTCGGAATGACGTCGACCAGCAGCCCGTCATCGGGCATGTGCGATTTCATGTTCGGATGCGGCCAATCGGTGCCCCAGAGCACGCGGTCCGGGAACGCCTCGACCAGACGGCGCGCGAAGGGAACGACGTCGTCATAGGGCGGGCCGGCGACCGTCAGCCGCTCCGGGCAGCTCACCTTGCACCAGACCTGCGCGTTGTCTCGGAGCAGCGCGAGAAAACGCTCGAAATCCGGATGCTCGACGCCTTTCGAGACGTCAGGCCGGCCCATATGGTCGACGACGACGGTCGACGGCAGCGTCGCGATGAAGGGCGCGAGATCCTCGAGATCGGCCGCCTCGAAATAGACGACGACATGCCAGCCGAGCCGCGCGACGCGGTCGGCGATTTCGCGGAAGACGTCGCGCGGCGTCGCGTCGACTAGGCGCCGCACGAAATTGAAGCGCACGCCGCGGACGCCGGCCGCGTGCATCTCGTCGAGCGCCGCGTCGGAGACGTCCGGCTTGACGACGGCGACGCCGCGCGCCGCCTCGCCCGCGCTCTCGAGCGCGTCGACGAGAGCGGCGTTGTCGGTCCCGTGGCAGGACGCCTGCACGATGACGTTGCGCGCGAAGCCGAGATGGTCGCGCAGCGCGAAGAGCGTCTCCTTCGGCGCGTCGCAGGGCGTGTATTTGCGCTCCGGCGCGTAAGCGAAGCGCGCCGCCGGGCCGAAGACGTGGCAATGCGCGTCGACGGCGCCGGCGGGCGGGCGGCGCTCCGGCGTCTTCGGGCTCGGATGAAACGGCAGATAATCGGAATCCATCGCCTGTCTTTCTTCGGGCTCGTCGTCCCTCGGCGGCCGCTCCGACGCGGCGACGCGCGGACGACCGCCGCCGAATTCATCGCCCGATCCGCGCGCCGACGCCAATTCGAAGCGTGACGAGCGAAGTTCGAAATTGCTATAGCTTGCAAAACGCAGCGATGACGATCGGCGATGGAGACGGCGTTTCCGAACATCCGCCACCTCATTGCGTTTCGCGAGGTGGCCGCGACCAGACGCATCACCTTGGCGGCGGAAGTCGTGCATCTGTCACGCCCGGCGATCACGCAGGCTATCGCAAAACTGGAGCGCGAGAACGGCGCGCCGATGTTCGAGCGCCGACCCGACGGCATGCATCTGACGGAGATCGGCGCGATCTTCGCCCGACGCGTCGAGCGCGTGATCGAGCATCTGAAGGCCGGCGCGCAGCTGGCGCTGAAGCGCGCGCCCAGAGCGCAGGCCCCGGCCGGACGGCGCGACTTCCACAAGCTCGCGACGCCGGTGCAGCTGCAGGCGCTCGTCGCGGTCTCGCGCGCCGGCAGCTTCAGCCAGGCCGCCCGCGAGCTCGGCGCGACCCAGCCCGCCGTGCACCGCGCGGCGCGCGAGCTCGAAAATCTCGCCGGCGCGGCGTTCTTCGCGCCGGCGCCGCGCGGCGTGGCGCTGACGCCGTCGGCCGAGGCCTTTGCGCGCAGCGTCCGGCTGGCGGCGGCCGAGCTCCGCCAGAGCCGCTACGAGATCGGCGCCGCGCTCGGCCGCGACGCGACGCGGATCACGATCGGCTCGCTGCCGCTCTCGCGCGCGTCGATCCTGCCGGCGGCGATCGATACGCTCCTGGCCGCGAGCGGGCCTGGCCTGCAGATCCGCTGCGTCGACGGACTCTACGGCGCGCTCCTGCGCGATCTTCGCTTCGGCGACATCGATTTTCTCATCGGCGCGCTCCGGGATCCGCCGCCCGCCGACGACGTCGAGCAGGAGCCGCTCTTCGAGGATCGTCTGGCGGTCGTGGCGCGCGTCGGCCATCCGTTGGCGGCGAAGTCCGGTCTCAGCTTGCGCGACACGCTCGCCTATCCATGGATCGCGCCGCCGAAGGACACGCCCACCGGCGCGTATCTCTTCGAGAACCTGCACATTCAGGAGATGGCCGAGACGCCGGTGCGGATCGTCTCGAGCTCGCTCGTGCTGGTGCGCGGCCTGATGCTCCGGCGCGACTACGTGACGATCATGTCCGAGAACCAGTTCGAGCTCGAGCGGGCGCAAGGCGTGCTCGCGCCCTTGCCGATCGCGTTGCCGGGCGCCGAGCGGCCGATCGGGCTGACCACGCGCGCCGGCTGGCGCCCGACGCCGACGCAATCGCGCCTCCTCGACCTGATCCGCGGCTATTGCCGCCGCGCCTATCCGGCGGACGCGGAACCGCGGCAAGCGAGCCTATAAGAAAAACGAACCCGCTTTCGATCCAATCGAATTCGTCCGCCGAGCTCGAGCTGGTAGAGGTCGCACAAGAGGCGTCGGCGGCGCCGGCTCGGCGTTTCGCCGGCGGCGGCGGACTTCGCCATGGGAGAAGGATCGGCGGATGAGGATTTGCGTGGCGGGCGCGGCGGGCGCGTTCGGAAACAAGCATTTAGACGCTTTGGCGCGGATTGAGGGCGTCGAGGTGACCTCGGTGGTCGGCGGCGCGCCGGACGACATCGACGCCTTCGCGCGCAGCCGCGGGATCGGCCACGCGACCAAGGACCTCGCCGAGAGCCTCGCCCGCGACGACGTCGACGCCGTGATCCTGGCGACGCCGACCCAGCTTCACGCCGAACAGACGATCGCGTGTCTCAAAGCCGGCAAGCATGCGCTCTGCGAGATCCCGATCGCCGACACGCTCGCCGACGCGCGGCGCGTCCTCGAGGCGCAGAAGGAGACCGGCCTCGTCGCGATGGTCGACCATGTCCGGCGCTTCAACCCGTCGCATCAATGGATCCACAACAAGATCACCGCCGGCGAGCTGACGCTGCAGCAGCTCGACGTCCAGACCTATTTCTTCCGCCGCTCGAACTTGAACGCCAAGGGCGAGCCGCGCAGCTGGACCGACCATCTCCTCTGGCACCACGCCTGCCACACCGTCGACCTCTTCCAGCATCAGACCGGCGGGCCGGCGGTCGCGGCGTTCGGGCTGCAAGGGCCGCCGCATCCCGAGCTCGGCATCGCGATGGATATGAGCGTCGGCATGAAGGCGCCGAACGGCGCGATCTGCACGCTCTCGCTCAGCTTCAACAATGACGGGCCGCTCGGAACCACTTTCCGATACATCTGCGACAACGGCACGTATCTCGCCCGCTATGACGACCTCTTCGACGGCTACGAGAAGCCGATCGACCTCTCGGGCGTCGCCGTCTCGTCCGACGGAATCGAGCTTGCCGATCGGGAGTTCATCGCCGCCATTCGCGACGGGCGCGAGCCCGACAGCTCGGTCGCCCAGGCGCTGCCGACGATGGAGACGCTCGACCGGATCGAGCGCAGCATGGGCTGACCTGATTGCGCCGGACAGGAGAGGACTGAAACCATGAAAACCCAGGTCTGCATCATCGGCGGCGGCCCCTCCGGACTGATGCTGAGCCAACTTTTGCACCTCAAGGGCGTCGACACGATCGTCTTGGAGAAGCACAGCCGCGAATACGTGCTCGGCCGCATCCGCGCCGGCGTGCTCGAGCACGGCTTCGCCGAGCTGATGCGCGAAGCCCAGTGCGGCGAGCGCATGGACCGCGAAGGCGAGATCCATGACGGCTTCTACATCGCCCGCGACGGCGAGCGGCTGGACCGCGTCGACCTGAAGAAACACTCGGGCGGCTCGTCCGTGGTCGTCTACGGCCAGACCGAACTCACGCGCGACCTCTACGAAGCGCGCGACCGGATGAACGGCCAGGTCATCCACAATGTCGATGACGTGAAGCTCCACGACGTCGCCAGCGACGCGCCCTGCGTCACCTATCGCAGCGGCGACGACATCGTCCAGATCGACTGCGACTACATCATCGGCGCCGACGGCTTTCACGGCGTCAGCCGCAAGTCGATCCCGAAGGACGTCCTGCGCGAGTACGAGCGCGTCTATCCCTTCGGCTGGCTCGGCGTCTTGTCGCGGACGAAGCCGGTCAATCCGGAGCTGATCTACGCCCGCCACGAGCGCGGCTTCGCGCTTTGCTCGCTGCGGTCGCAGGTTCTCAGCCGCTACTACATCCAGGTTCCGCTCACCGACACGGTCGAGGACTGGCCCGACGACGTCTTTTGGGTCGAGCTGAAGCGCCGTCTGCCGACGGAGGTCGGCGACCGGATGGAGACGGGCGCGTCGATCGAGAAGTCGATCGCGCCGCTCCGCAGCTTCGTCGCCGAGCCGATGCGCTACGGCAAGCTGTTCCTCGCCGGCGACGCCGCCCATATCGTGCCGCCGACCGGCGCCAGAGGGCTCAACAGCGCCGCGTCGGACATCTACTATCTCTATCACGCGATGACGGATCACTATCTCAAGGGCGACGACGCCGGCCTCGAGGCCTATTCGGCGAAGGCGTTGGCGCGGGTCTGGAAAGCGCAGCGCTTCAGCTGGTGGATGACGACGCTGCTCCACACCTTCCCGGACACGATTCCCTATGACCGGAAGCTGCAGGACACCGAGCTCGAATACCTGTTCTCGTCCGAGAAGGCGCTCGGGTCGCTGGCGGAGAACTATGTCGGCCTGCCGTTCTAGCGCCTGCGGCGAACCTTGGCGTCGCCGAGGCCGATCGGTCGGCGCCGAGACGGGCTCGACCCAACATCAATTTGCGAAATCCGTCCGCGACGCCTAGCGTTCCGCCGACAGGGAGCCCGGCGCGCTGGGGAAGCAAAAAATGATGGCGCAGTTCGCAACGTCGCGCGCGCGCGCCGCCCGCGAGGCGGCCGCATGAAACGAGACGATCTCGCCGACGATCCGTCGCCGCGTCGCCGGCCCGGGACGGTCCGCTGATGGCGGGCGAGGCGCGCCGGTCCACGGTCGTCGACTGGATCGTCGCCGCTCTGGCGACGATCATGATCGTCGCCTGCATCCTTTGGAACGTCGAGGCGCCGACGCGGCTCGGCGTGGCGATCTTGCGCGAGCAGTATATGGCGCTCCAGCTCGGTCTCGCGCTGACCATCGCCTTCCTGCGCTTCGGGCTCGGCGGCGAGCGGAAGCGCCGGGTCGGATGGATCGACGGCGCGGTCGCGGTCTGCGCCTTTCTCGTATTGATGTACGCCGCGGCGGACTTCGCCTGGCTCTTGAAGGAGCAGTTCTACCGCCCGTGGCAGATCACCGTCATCGGCGTCGTCGTCACGATCGGGGTCATGGAGGGCGTGCGCCGCCGCGCCGGCTGGATGCTCTTCGGCATCGTGCTGGCGTTCCTGATCTACGCGCTCTTCGCCGATCTCGCGCCCGGCCGGCTCGTCGGCGTCGCGCTGACGCCCGAGCGCCTCGTCCAGCATGTCGGCTTCGATCCGGGCGCCGTCTTCTCGACGCCGCTCGCGGTCGGCACGATCATCGTGCTGCTCTTCGTCTTTTTCGGGCAACTGCTCTTCGCCGCCGGCGGCGGCGCGTTCTTCACCGATCTCGCCATGGCGGCGACCGGACGGACGCGCGGCGGCAGCGCCAAGATCGCCGTCATCGGCTCCGGCCTCTTCGGCATGATCTCGGGCAGCGCCGTCTCGAACGTCGTCACCACCGGCGTCGTCACCATCCCGCTGATGCGCCGCGGCGGCTATTCGAGCCGGGACGCCGGCGCCGTCGAGGCGGTGGCGTCGACGGGCGGACAGCTGACGCCGCCGATCATGGGCGCCGCCGCCTTCCTGATGGCCGAGTTCCTGGAGATCTCATACGTCGCCGTCGCCGCCGCGGCGCTGCTTCCGGCGGTTCTCTACTATGTAAGCGTCTTTCTGCATGTCGATCTCATCGCCGCCCGCGATCGGATCAGCGTCAGCGACGACGAGGCGCTCTCGACGCGCCGGGTGCTCCTCGACGGCTGGCATTTTCTCGTGCCGCTCGTCGTGTTGCTCGCCGCGCTCTTCTATTGGCGCTTCGATCCCGAGGACTCGGCGCTCTTCGCGTCGCTCGCGATCGTCGTCGTCGGCTTTCTGCGCAGCTATCGCGGCGAGCGCCTGACCTTGCCGCGGCTCGGGCGCGTGTTCGTCGACGCCGGCGTCTCGATGGTCGACCTCATCCTGATCGTCGCGGCGGCGGGCTTCGTGATCGGCGTGCTCAAGATCACCGGCCTCGGCTTCGCGCTCACGCTCGTGCTCGTCGACGCGATCGGATCCGACATCGTCCTGCTGCTCATGATGTCGGCGGTGATCTGCATCATTCTCGGCATGGGCATGCCGACCTCGGGCGTTTACGTGCTTCTGGCCGCTTTGGTGGCGCCGTCCTTGGTCGAGGCCGGCGTCGAGCCGATCGCCGCGCATCTCTTCATCCTCTATTTCGGCATGATGTCGATGATCACGCCGCCGGTGGCGCTCGCCGCCTTCGCGGCCGCGACCATCTCCAAGGCGTCGCCGCTCGGCACCGGGCTCGCGGCGATGCGGATCGCGTGGATCGCGTTCGTGCTGCCCTTCGTTTTCGCCGGATCGTCGGCGCTTCTGCTCGAGGGCGATTGGGTCGAGATCGCGACCGCGACGCTCCTCTCCTTGGTCGCCGTCGTTTCGGTGACCGCCGGCGTCGTCGGCTATTGGACGCGGCGCTTGAGACCATGGCTCCGCGTCGCTTTGATCGCGCTCGGGCTGGCGGCTCTGCCGCTCGAGTTCGCGCCGATCCCGCTCGAGGGCCGCGTCGTGGCGGCGCTCGTCGCCACGCTCGGGCTGGCCTTCCTTTTCTTCGACCCGCGCGCGTCGAAGTCCGATGAACCCGCGTGATGGCGGGCGTCCAACCCTAGTCCAACCCGAAGGGAGGAAACGATGAAGAGACTGTCCAACGCGATCCGCGCGGCTTGCGCGGTTGTCGGCCTCGGCGCCGCGGCGGCGCAAGCGCAGGTCGTCACGATCGCGACCGGGGCCGAAGGCTCGCTCGCCTATAATTCCGGCCAGGCCGTCGCCAAGGTGCTGAACGAGGCCGGCGTCACCGCTCGGACGCAGCCGCTCGTCGGCTATCTGCCGCTGATCAACGCCGGCGAGGTCGATTTCGGCTTCTCCAACGGCGTCGAGGCGGACTACGCCTTCACCGGAACCGGCAACTACGATCGCGCCCATCCGAACATCCGGCTTGTCGGCGTGATGTTCGATCTGACCACCGGCCTGATGGCGCCCTGCGATCTCGGCCTGCGCAGCGTCGCCGACCTCAAGGCGCGGGCGAGCGAGCTCAGGATCGCCTCGGAATACACCTCCTCGACGATCATTCCGTTCTACATCGAGGGCGCGCTCGCCAATGGCGACATGAGCTATGACGACTTCCAGCAGGTGCCGGTCGCGAGTTTCGTCGCCGGGATCAACGCGCTCGGCGACGGGCTGGTCGACGTCGCGCTGGTCAGCCTCAACGCCGGCGCCGGGCAACAGGCGGCGGTCAAGCTGCAGGATCGCGGCGGCCTTTGCTACGTCTCGCTCGACGAATCCGAAGAGGCGGTCGCCCGGTTCAAGGACTTTCTGCCCGCCGGCTCCATCGTCGCGCTGCCGCAATCGGACTCGATCAACGGCCTTCAGGAGGGCGGCGCCAGCATCATTCGCGTTCCCTGGATGATGCTCACCAGCGCCGACGCCGACGAGGAGCTCGTCTACACGGTCGTGCGGTCGGTCGTCGAAGGCAAGGACGATCTCGCCGCCGCCTTCGGCGCCTTCGGCCGCGCCAACCACGCCGCGATGGCGCCGCCGGCCACCGCGCCCTACCATCCGGGCGCGCTTCGCTACTTCGAAGAGGCCGGCATCGCGGTCGGCGAGTAGCGCATGACGAGGGCGGCCAACGGCCGCTCTCGGATTTCACGAATGGGAGACGCGGCGATGATGAAGACGATACGGGCGGCCGACGGGCACGAGCTGGACTGCTGGACGGAGAACGCGGCGGGCCCGCGCCGCGGCGGGCTGGTGATCATCCAGGAGATCTTCGGCGTCACCGATCAGCTGAAAGGCCTCGCGAAGCGCTACGCCGCGCTCGGCTACGACGTCGCCGTCCCGGCGCTCTTCGACCGCAAGCGCCGCGGCGCGGTCATCGCCTACGACGCGCCCGCGGAAGGGCGCGACATGATGCTGGCGGCCGATCTCTCGGAGACGATGGCGGACGTCTCGGCCGCGGTCGACGCGCTGAAGGCGCAGGGCGGCAAGGTCGCGGTCATGGGCTTCTGCTGGGGCGGCGGCCTGGCCCTGCGCGCGGCGCAGAAGCTCGACATCGCCGGCGCCGTCTCGTTCTACGGCACGCGCCTGCCGCACTATCTCGACAGCCCGCTCAAGGCGCCGCTCCTGTGTCATTTCGGGACAGAGGACGATCACACGCCGCCCGACGTGATCCAGCAGGCGCAGGACTATCTTCCGGAGATGCAGGTCCATCTCTACGAGGCCGGCCACGCCTTCGCCAACGACGCCCGCCCCGAACGCTACGACCGCGACGCGGCCGAACTGGCGCATCGACGGAGCGAGGCGTTCCTCGCCCAGCATCTGACCTAATCGTCGGACCAAGAGCGATTGGTCGCATGCGCCGTCATCGCCGGATGATTGTTGGTGACGACGTCGCCGTCGCTTGCCAGAGCCGAGCGCCGGCCGGTGATCGAGGCGCGGACCCGGCAATCGGGGCGCGCCGCCGACATCGCGAGCCGGCGTGAGGAATCGTTCATGACGCCGCTCGGCGGCGGCGCGGCGCCGGTTCGGCTCAGAGCCCCTTCGGATGCGCCAGAAACTCCTCGATGATCTCCGAGGGCGGCTTCACGAAGTCCGAGGTCCGGCTCGCGCCGAGGCCCGTCAGCGCGCGCAGCTTGACCGCCGTCTCGGCCATCTTGACCACGATCGGGATCCCGTTGATCACCGGCGCGCCGTCGACGCGGTGGTCCTGGATCTCTGAGAACAGCAGCATCGGGATGCCGCCGCCCGGGATCAGCACGTCGACGCCCTCCTCGACCAGCGGCTTCGCCTGCGCCTCGAAGAGGCCGCGCACCGTCTCGAGCCGGTCGTCGTCGCCGAAGGCGGCGAGGATCTGGCCGGGCTCGAACTGCATGGCGTGGACGCCGGTCACGCGCTCGCGGAGGCCGTATTTGCCGATCTGGTGATGGAACCAGGGAATGAACCGGCGATTGATGGTCACGACGCCGCTCCGCTGCCCAAGCTGGCAGGACCAGAGCATCGACGCCTCGCCGAGGCCGAGCACCGGAATGTCGACGACCGAGCGCGCCTCGTAGAGGCCGGCGTCCTGGAAATGGCCGAGGATGAAGGCGTCGTAGCCCTCGCGCTCGGCGCGCACGGCGTTGCAGATCACCTCGCGCGCGCAGCGGAACTCGACGATCGCATGGGCGTAGCTGTCATGCGGCGTGATCCCGTGGATCTCGATCTCGGTTCCCGGATCGACGATCGCGTCGAGATGAACCTTCAGCGCGTCCCAATACGTCGCGCCGTTCTCGTAGTCGACATAGCTCTGATACCAGATGCGCATCGGCGCTCCCTTTCTATTGCAGCGCCAGGTTCGGCAGCCACAGCGCGATGTCCGGAAACGCCGTCAGCAGGAGCACCAAGAGCAGCGTGCAGGTGATATAAGGTAGCGCCGCCCGCGTCACCTGACCGATCGTCGTGCCCGGCGGCGCGACGCCCATCATCACGAACAGCAGCAATCCGAAGGGCGGCGTCGCGAGGCTGAGCTCCAAGAGCAGCAGCATGACGACGCCGAACCAGATCGGATCGAAGTCGAACCGCGCGACCAGCGGCATCAGGATCGGCAAGGTCAGCATCATGATCGAGAGCTGATCCATGAACATGCCGAGCACGATCAGAAGCAAAAAGATCGCCGCGAGAATGAGATAGCGATCGACCTCGAAGCTCGTCGCCCAGCTGACCAGCCCCGACGACGCGCCCGAGAAGGCGAGGATCTGCGAGAAGGTCGTCGAGCCGATGACGATCGCGAGCAGCATCGCCGAGACCTTGAGCGTGCCGCTCATCGACTTGACGAGAGCGCGCCGGCTCAACTTGCCGTAGGCGAGCGCGAGCAGAGCGACGGACAGCGCGCCGAAGGCCGCTGACTCGGTCGGCGTCGCCCAGCCGAGCAGGATGAGGCCGACGACCGCGAAGACGACGAGGCCCATCGGCGCGACGTCGCGCAGGAGCGCGATCGCGATCTCGCGCGCCGTGGCGCGCTTGGCCGGATAGCCCGGCGCCGCGTCCGGATCGATCGCGATCTGCACGCGGATCAGCATCACGTAGAGGGCCGCGAGAATGAGACCCGGGATCATGCCGGCGATGAGGAGCGCGCCGACGTCGATGCGCGCGAGCGAGCCGAGCAGAACCGCCAGCGACGAGGGCGGGATGATCATCGCGAGGCCGCCGGTGGCGATGATCGGCCCCATGATCAGGTGCCGCTTATAGCCGCGCCTCAGCATGTCGGGCATGATCGTCGAGCCGAGCATCGCGGTGTTGGCGACCGACGAGCCCGAAAGCGTCGCGAAGAGCGTGCCGCCGCCGACCGTCATATAGGCGAGCCGACCGCGGACGCCGCCGAAGCTCTTGTCGAGCGCGTCGAAGACGCGCATGGCGAGCCCGGAATGGAAGAGGATCTCGCCCATCAAGAGAAAGAGCGGCACCGGCGTCAGCGTGAAGCTCGTCACCGAGACGGTGGCGTTGGCGACGAGCTGGTCGACGCCCGGCATGCCGCCCATGAACACGAACACGCCGACGACGTTCATGATGAGAAAGGCGATCACCACCGGCATGCCGAGCGCCATCAGGCCGATGACGCCGCCGGTCATCAGCGCGGCCGCCTCCTGCCACGCCATCAGCTCGCGCCCCGATCTTCGGGACCGCGCTCGCCCATGGATTGCGGCGGGTCGGCGACGCCTTCGCCGCCGGAATAGACCTCGCCGCGCAGGAGCAGCCGCAGGAACTCGACCGCCATCAGGCCGAAGCCGATCGACAGCATCGCGTAGAGAACCCAAAGCGGGATGTCGATGCTGCGCACGTCATAGGCGCCGATCTCCGCCTTCTCGAGCCCGACCGCGCCGGCGCGCCAGGCGAGAAGCGCCAGCACCGCGATCGACAGGACGAGCACGAGCCGTCCGACCTGCAGGCGCGGCGCGCGCGGCAGGTAGTTGACGAAGGACGTGATCGCGACATGGCCGTGCGCTCTGACCAGCCACGGCGCGCCGGCCATGGTCGAGAAGAGAAGCCCGTACTCCACCAGAGCGCTCGTCGGCTGGATCGGCCCGCCGCCGAGATTGCGCATCATCACGTCGGCGACGATGAGCAGCGCGCTCAGCCCGAGGCTCGTCGCGGCGAGCGCGGCGAGCGCGTGCACAAGCCCGTCATAGAGGCGGAGCAGAATCATGGCGGCGGTTCCCGGGCGAGCGCCCGGCGCGACGAGGCCGCCGCGCCGAGCCGTCAAGATCAGCGACTGTAATACGCCTCGCGCAGCGCGTCATAGCGCGGCGTTCCGGTCGCCCGCATGCGCTCCCAGGCGCTCTCATAGGCTTGGTCGAGATACGCGTCCGCCGCGTCGCCCTCGAGCGTCACGATGGTCATGCCGCCCGCCTGCACCGCCTCGTCGGTCTCGGCGATCATCGCCTGGAAGTTGTCGTAGGAGATCTGCTCGTAATCGATCGCCGCCTGCGTGATGATCTCGCGCGCCTCGTCGCTGAGCGACTCCCACTTCTCCGGATTGATGATGATCGCGAGATCGGTCGAGAAGAAGCCGGGATCGATGCGGTATTTCAGGAACCGGTCCCAGGAGAGGTCCTGGATCGCGACGATCGGCCAGCCGGCGCCGTCGAAGGTGTTGCGCTCGAGGCCGGTGTAGACGTCCGGCACCGGCACGGCGATCGGCGTCGCGCCGAGCGACTCGAAGAACGCGTTGTAGATCGGCTGCGAGCGCAGCTGCAGCCCGTCGAGATTGACGCCGCCCTCATCGGTGCGCGGCGGCTCGTTGATCAGATAGACGTGGAACTGGATGCCGCTGTCGATATGCGCCAGAAGCTCGACGCCGAGCCGCTCGCGGAAGGCCTCCTGCATGATCTCGAAACCGCCGTTCTCGCGCGCCTCCATCGCGGTCACGGTCGAGCCGACCCAGGCGTCGGCTTCGGGGATCGTGCCGAGGAGCGGCGAGGCCGGGCCGTATTGAATGTCGGCGATGCCGCGGGCGACGGCGTCCGCTTGCTGGATCGACGGGATGGTCTCGGGGCCGCCGATATACTCGATGCGCACGACGCCCTCGCCGCGCTCGTTCACGAGGTCGATGAAGCCCTTGTAGCTCTGGGTGAAGGCGAGCGGCTCGGGAAAGAAGCCGATGGCGCTGAGAACTTCTTCGGCCTTCGCCGCGCCGGCGGCGCCGACGCCGAGGCCGATCAGGGCGCCGACCGCCGCCGTCTTCGCTCGTGTGAAAAGTTTCATCTTCGATTCCTCCATCTATTCGCAAGCTTCGTCGCGAGTGCGGCCGGAATGAGTGGACGCGAGAACCGGCGGCCGCGCCAGTCCCGCTTCACGCACGACCCTGAGGAAATCGGCCATCCGCCGCTTCCGATAGGCCGTGAGATCGACATCCGCGTAGTCGAAGAAGCCGGCGCCGCTCTTCAGGCCGATCCGCCCGTCGCGCATGTTGCGCTCGACGATCTCGGGCGCGGCGAAGCGGTCGTCCTCGAAGGCGCGGCTGAGATAGGCGCTGGCGTAGGCGAGGATGTCGCCGCCGCCCCAATCGATGAATTCGAGCAGGCCGAGCACGGCGAAGCGCAGGCCGAAGCCGTATTTCACCGCCTTGTCGACGTCCTCGGCCGAGGCCACGCCCTCCTCGACGAGCCGCGCCGCCTCGTTCATGGCGAGCGCCTGGATGCGCGGCACGATGTAGCCGGGCGAGGCCTTGCAGAGGATCGGGACCTTGCCGACGCCCTCCAAGAAGGCCTGCATGCGCGCGACCGTCTCGGCGCTCGTCTCCTCGGCGGGCGAGACCTCGACGAGCGGCACCAGGAAGGCCGGATTGAGCCAATGGGCGTTGAGGAAGCGTTCGGGCGACGTCGTGAAGGCGGCGAGGCGCGTCGCGAGAATCGTCGACGTCGTCGAGGCGAGGATCGCGCCCGGCGCGCCATGCGCGTCGAAGAGCGCGAAGGCCTCGCGCTTGACCTCCTCGAGCTCCGGCACGCCTTCGAACACGATCTCGGCGCCGCCGAGCGCCGCCGCGGCTTCGCCGAGCGGGTGGACCGAGACGCGCGCGAGGATCTCCGGGATCGCGGCGGCGTCGAAGGCGCCGAGCTCGGCGATCATGCCGAGGCCGCTTTCGATCTCGCCGAGCGCCTCCGCCTTCAGAGACTTAAAGCCCTCCGCGTCGCGCGGCTTGGCGTCGAGGAGCCGAACCTCCGAGCCCGCATAGGCGAGGCAATGCGCGACGCCGCGGCCCATCCGCCCGGCGCCGATGCAGGCGACGACGGTCATCAAAAACCCTCCGCGAGCATCTTCTGAACCGAGGCGGCGTCCTTCTCGGCGAGGCCGAGGCGCTCCATCGTCCGTCCCTGGCGCCGCAGATCGCGGCCGGTCACGGCGCTCGCGATCGCGAGCAGGCCCTTGGCCGCCGGCGCCTCGACGCCGGCCCAGTCCGCCGCCGAGACGAGGAAGGCGAGACCGTAGGCGATGTCCTCGGACATGTAGCGATGATCATGCAGATCGAGCGTCTCGCGCCAATCGCCGGAGTCGACCAGCTTGTCATGGGCGAGATTGCCGTACATCCAATCGCTGGTCTCGTAGTGGTCGCGGAGCGGAAAATGCGGCGCGCCGTAGCCGAGCCTCTCGCGCACCGCGATCCGCTCGGCGTCGAGCGCGTCATGGACGCGGCGAATGGAAGGCTGCGTGCCTTCATTGTGGATGTCCCAGCGGTCGAAATGCTCGATCGGACCGGCGTTCATCAGGATGAGCGGCGGATGGATGATCGGCCCGGCGTTCATGAGCGCGGCCGAGAGCGCGTCCTCGACGCGCTCGATCGCGCCGGGAAACGCCGCGCCGATGGTCTCGAGCGCGGGCGCGGTCAGACGCGCCGGCAGGACGCCCGTCGGCAGCCGCGAGGCGCGGGTGGTGATGCGCACCGCCGCCTCGCCCTGCTTGCGCGTGAGCCAGGGCAAAGTGCCGGTCTCGGCGATGGCGACGTCGGCCTTGCAGCCGAGATCGCGCAGGCGCCTCAGCATCACATAGCTGCCGAAGGCGCCAGGCGGCAGGTAGACGACCTGCCCGTCGACGAGATGCGGCGCCAGCGCTTCGGCGAGGCTCGCCTGCGCGAAAGCGGGCGTCGGCGCCAAGATAAGCTCCGCGTCCTCGACCGCGGCCGCGACGTCGTCCGTCGGCGCGATCGCGACCGCGCGCGTTCCGCGATGGTCCACGACCGTCAGGCTGCGCGTCCGGAGCAGCTCGCCGAAACTCTCGCGTCGACGCCGGAACCATCGGACCTCATGGCCCGCCTCCGTCAGATCGGCGACAGCGGCGTAGGAGCCGTTGCCGCCGCCGAGAACTGCGACTTTCATCTCGAATTCCCTTCCTTCGCCGAGTCTCGAGGCGCTCTCACACGACGCTCCCGCGCAGCTTCCTGAAGATCGATCTCAGGCAGTCGAGCTCCTCCTCGGTCAGGCTCGCGAGCACCGCGTCGACTTCGCGCTCATGGCCGGCGGCGTAGGCCTCGAACGCGCGGCGCCCTTTCGGCGTCAGCCGCACATGGACGGCGCGCCGGTCGGTCGTCGACGCCACCCGACGCGCCATCCCATCCTTCTCCAGCCGGTCGACGACCGTCGTCGCGTTGCCCTTCGACACCAGGAGCAGCCGCGAGAGCTGCGACATGTTGATCGGCTCGGTCTGACGATAGAGCGCGGCCAAGACGTCGAAGCGCGGCAAGGTGGTGTCGTGCTCGACGCGCAGATAGTCGCGCAGGCGGTTCTCGACCGCGCGCGTGACGCCGAGCATCCGCAGCCAAAACCTCAGCCGCCGTTTCGCCAGCGGCGAGGCGCGGGTTTCGGTCTCCGAGAGATCATCGGCCAACGTTCACTTCCCCAAACCGACCGACGTCGGGCGGCGCCGTCTCGTCAAGGCTGCGCAGCGCACCCGCGCCGAGCGTTTCGCCGAGGCGCGGCGTGCGCTCGATGTCCCCAGAGAAACGCAGCGTTCGAGAAGGTTTGCACGCGAGCAACGTTACTTCAAGCTTAAAAATTTAAGCTTGAACAGACCGGCGCCGTCGAGAGCGCTAAGTCTTTAGTCCCGCAGTGAGATGACGTGGCGGCAACCAGCGCGCAGAGCGGGATCCAGGGCCGAGCGGCCCAACATTCGGACCAGCGGCCCTGGATCCGGGAGAAGCCCGCGGCTCTGCGGGATGACGGCGTTCGAAGCCAGCCCTTCCATCCGATCCTCGCGCGCGCCAGGCGCCAGACGACGCGCTCAGCGCTGGCGAAAGTGCTTCGAGAGCCTGAGACGCTGGCCTTGATAGTTGGATCCGATCTCGGCGCCGTAGAGCTGATCCGGCGCCTCCAGCATCGGCTCGTAGACGAGGCGGCCGACGACCTGGCCGTGCTCGAGCGCGAAGGGCGCCTCGTGGCAGCGCACCTCGAGGACGCCGCGCGCGCCGGCGCCGCCGGTCTCCTCGAGCCCGAAGCCGGGATCGAAGAAGCCGGCGTAATGCACGCGGAACTCGCCCATGACCGCGAGATACGGCGTCATCTCGGCGGCGCAGCCCGTCGGCACGCGCACCGCCTCGCGGCTCACCAGGATGTAGAACGCGCCGGGATCGAGGATCACGCCGCGCGCCGCCGCGGCGCGGCCGAAGCGCGTCGGCGTCAGCGGATCCCAGAAATCTTCCGGATCGTAGTAGTCGAGCCGATCGAGGTCGATAAGTCCTGAATGGCGGCGCGCGCGATAGCCGACCGGCCCGCCGTCGCCGCTCAGATCGACGCTGAAGGAGAGGCCCTCGGCCGCCGCGACCGCCGCGTCGACGCCGAGAAGATCGCCGACGAGGCCGTCGCGCGCGAGGAGCGCTTCGAGCTCGTCGGCGGAGAAGCGCGCGGCGCCGACGCGGAAGCGCGCCTGGTTGAGACGCGCGCCCGTCCGCGCCAGCACGCTGAAGGTCCGCGGCGAGATCTCGGCGTAGAGCGGGCCGGAATAGCCCGGCTCGACGCGATCGAACTCGACGCCGCGATCGGTGATCAGCCGGGTGAAGAGGTCGAGCCGCCCGGTCGAGCTCTTGGCGTTGGCGACCGCCGAGACGCCCGGCGGCAGATCGAGCCGCTCCTGCAGCGGCGCGACATAGACGCAGCCGGTCTCGAACACCGCGCCGCCGGTGAGATCGATCTCGTGCATCGCGAAGTCGCGGAGCCGATCCTCGACCGCGCTCTCGGCGCCGGCGAGAAAGCTCGCCCGCACGCGATAGGCCTTGGCGCCGAGGCGCAGATCGAGGCTGGCGGGTTGAACTTGATCGGGCCGGATCGGGTCGGCGCCCGGGGCCGACGCGACGGCGCCGTCGGCAATCATCCGGCGCAGCGCCTGCGCGGGAGCGACGCCGTCGGCGCGGCGGGCGGGCGCCGAACCCTGGGCGGCGCGAAGGGAGGATGCGGCGGAAAACGGGATGTCGGAACGGGCGCTCCGATCACGGTCTTGCATCTCAGCTCCCAACCCGACCGCGCGCCCGACGACGCACGGCCGGACGGCGCGTTCGAGGCGCGCCGAGCGCCTCGCGCGAGCGGTCGGATGGTCGGGCCGGCGGGATTCGAACCCACGACCTCATGCGCCCCATGCATGCGCGCTACCAGGCTGCGCTACGGCCCGACGCCGCCGCATGGACGTCCTATACTCCGCGAAGCGCCGGCGCGCAATGCCGCGCCGCCTGCTGCGTCACCCAATATCTTGCGGCTCGGCGGCCGAACGGCGCGAGACCGCGTAGGCGGGCGCGGCTACTGCACCACCTCGTCCGCGGCGCCGTTAAGACCCGTCACGCCGTTCACCTGATCCTTGACGAGTTGGCTCGGCCGGAAGGAGAGCACGCGCCGCGGCGAAATCTCCTTCTCTTCCAGCGTCTTCGGATTGCGCCCGATCCTCGCGCTCTTCTCGCGCACCGAGAACGCGCCGAAAGACGACAATTTGACCGTCTCGCCGGCGACGAGGGCGTCGGAAATTTCGCGCAAGATGGCTTCGACAAGCTCGCCGCTCTCCTGGCGCCCGATCGGCTCCGGCGTGTCGCCGGCCCTGTTTTCGATCCCGAGCCGATATACGGCCTCCACGAGATCCGCGCGCGTTACTGTCCGCTCGCTCATTCTGGAATCCGTCCCTGTTTATCACATGTCTAAACAGGCTAGCCGCGGCTTGCGGCGCCGGTCAAGCGAACGGCGCCCGCAAAAACAGCAAGTTGCCGCATTCACCAGCGGACGAGCGCCGAGCCCCACGTCATGCCGCCGCCCATCGCCTCCATCAGCAGAAGGTCGCCGCGCTTGATCCGGCCGTCTTCGACCGCCGCCGCGAGGGCGAGCGGAATCGACGCGGCGGAGGTGTTGCCGTGCCGCTCGACGGTGACGACGACGCGATCCATCGGCACGCCGAGCTTCTTCGCCGTGCCGGTGATGATGCGGATGTTGGCCTGGTGCGGCACGATCCAATCGATGTCGCGGGCGGAGACGCCGGCGCGCGCCATCACGGTCTCGGCGGTCTCGGCCAGGTTCACCACCGCGTGCCGAAACACCTCGCGCCCCTGCATGCGCAGCTTGCCGACCGTCTGCGTCGAGGACGGCCCGCCATCGACGTAGAGAAGCTTGGCGCAGGTTCCGTCGGTGTTGAGATCCGTCGCCAGCACGCCGCGATCGCCCGCGTCCGACTCGCCGCGCAGCACCACCGCCACGGCGCCGTCGCCGAAGAGGATGCAGGTCGTGCGATCGTACCAGACGAGAATGCGCGAGAAGGTCGCCGCCCCGATCACCAGCGCGATCTCGGCC
>CAZPTD010000008.1:0-17297 GCA_964588915.1 uncultured Neomegalonema sp.
CAGCGCGTCGCCCCCGCAACGCGCCAACAAGCTCTCTCGACACGATCCGACGCCAAAGAACCCGCCCCAGGCCGAAAGCCCGAGGCGGGTTTCGCGTCAGAAGAGCAACGATGGAGGCGACGATGGCGAAAAGACGCGACATCACCGATCTGCCGTCCTTTCGAGGTCACGAGTAAACGCCGCAAATCCTTCCCGTCCGAGACGCGGGTCAAATCCGGCGTGCGAACCGTGCGCGGCGAGATCGAGCTCACCGAAAAACTGGGCCGAAACGACCGCTGCCCTTGCGGCTCCGGGCGCAGATTTCAAGAAATGCTGCTTGAAGTCCAAGCGCTATGACGGCTCCGAACGCGATCACTACTTTTAGGGAGCGGTAACGCTCCCAATTACGTCGCCGCCAGCAAGCCGCCGGGCGAGACCAAGCCGTAGGCGCCGACGCATTTGACATTCTCGACGCGCCCTAGTCCGATCGAGCAGCCACGTTTCTTCGCTGATCGGATGACTTTATGCGCTTTCTCACCATCCTCTTCTCCGCATCCCTTGTCGTCGTCGCTCCAACTTCCCTCGCACGCGAACTCTCCTCCGATCGAGTGACCTTCCGAACGGACGCGCCGCAGAGCGCTTACGGGCCGGGCGACGCGGTGACGCGCTCCGAGACGCTCACGCTGCCGCTGCCCTTCGAGGGAAATGTCCCGTTCGATCTCGTCACCGGCAGCGATCGGACGCCCAATCCGGAATGGGCGGCGCAGGTCGCCAAGCGCGAGGCCGATGTCGCCGCCTACGAGGCCGCCAAGGCGCTCTATGAATCGGTTCGGCGGGAACGCGGACGCATCAACGACTTCCTCGAATTCACTTATCCGGGTCTGCTCGCCAGCTACGAGACGAGATTGGCGGCGTGGCGGGTCTGCGAGCGCCAACCTTTCGCTTCCTGCGGACGGCGGCCGCGGCGCCCGGCGCGCCCGTCCCTTCCGCCCTTGCCGCCGGCGCCGGGGCGCGCGCCGCCGCCGGTGACGGCCGAGCAGTTCATTGACACGCGGCACGGCGTCGCCGGCGAGGTCTATGTCAAGGGCATCGCCCGGCTCGAGCTGAGCGCCGGGGCGAGCCTCGGGCATATCGAGCCGGAGCTGACCTACGAGATCCGCATCGACGGGCCCGAGACCGTCACGCCGGGCGCATACTTCGAGCTGGAGACGACGAGCGCGCTGGTCTCCGGCCGGATCGACGGCGCGACGCCCGGCTTCAGAGTGACCCTCGACCAGATCATGCGCATCGACGCGGCGCGGATCCAACTGATGGAATGTCGCCTGGGCGTCGGTTGTCGGGAAACGCCGGTCTATGAGTTCAATCAGCTCGGGGTCGAGAAGCGCACGCGGATCGTGGAGATCACGCCGGTCGAGGCGTCGTTCTTCGCCGAGCCCGTGCCCGAGCGCTTCGTCCGGGCCGGCGCGCCGGTTCTGCGGCTCGAGGCGGTCGTCTCGGTCGAACTCGGCGGCGAGGACGTGCAGAACCCGTTCTCGCTCAGCATCAACGGCATCGGCGTCCCGCCCAATGTCGTCGTCCCGGCGCTCTCGGTCGACGTCGCGACCATCTTCGGCCAGGCGCCATATGTCGAGGTTCCCGGCGCGCGCGAGGGCGACAGGATCGCCGGCGAGGAGCGGTCGGAGTATCTCGGCTTCCGGCTCGACGTCGACGCGATCGCGCAGCTTCCGGGCGGCGCGTCCTTCGGCAACGCCTTCGTCTCGCTCTCCGCCGATCTCTGGGACGTCGAGGCCGGGCCGAAGCTCGACGTCTTCCAGTCCTTCGAGCTCGATCCGACGCTGACCATCATGCTCGAGTTCGAGCCCGCGGTGATGGTCGAGGGGCGCGGGATGGCGGATCGGCTGGAGGCGACCGGCGACATGCCGAGGATCGCGGTGGCCGGCTCCACCACGGTGACGCCGGTCTACAGCGTCGCTGCGGATGTGACGTCGCAAATGGGATATCAGGCGGCGGGCGCGATCCAGGCGGAGCTGATCAAAGGCGCCGTCTCCTTCGGGCCGGCGACGGTCGCGCTCGGCCCCTTGGCGCCCATCCGGGCGGAATGGGCGCCGGAGACGGGGCGGATTCCGCTCTTCGATCGACGCTTTCCGCTCGGCGGGCTGCGGGAGATGCGCGGCGAGCCGTTCCAGATCGGCGGCTGACCCGTCCGGCGGGCCGCTGCGGGAGGCCGGGATCGCGCCGGCGCCGAGACCGCGCCCGGGTCGACGCGCCGAACGCTCGACTATCGCCCGCCGACGAAATCCGCGATCGCCGGCGCGAGCTCGGGATCGATCGGCAGCGACGGGTCGCGGTATGTCGCCATCTGACCGGCGTAGCCGGGCGTCGGCGGGCGCTTCAGCATATGCGTCGCCTCCGGCAAGCGCAGGCGGACCGCGTCGGGCGCGGCGGCGGCGAGCGCGTCGGCGTCGGCCGCGGCGACCTGGATGTCGAGCATCGCCTCGACGATCAGGATCGGCCCGTCATAGGCGGCGGCGAGCGCCGCCGGGTCGTAGGAGAGAACGTCCCGCCAGAAGGGCTGGAGCGTCGGCGCGAAAAGCGCCTGCAGCGGCGCCGGCAAGCCCGAGACGTCGACGTCCTCGCCGGCCTCGAGGGCGTCGAGCGTCTGAAAGGCCAGCGGCAGCAGCAATGCGTTCGCCGGGTTCGCCGCCAGTTGCTCGCGCACGAGTTCGCCGATCGGGCGCCCGGGCGCCGCCAGCAGCACGAGGCCGCAGACGCCCTCGGCCTCCTGCGCGGCCGCGAGGACGACGAGACCGCCCTCGCTGTGCCCGGCGAGCCAGACGCAGTCCCGCCCCGAGCGTCGCCGCAGGACGTCCGCCCAGAGCCGCACGTCGGCGGCGTAGTCGGCGATCGTCACGGCGTTGGCGTCAGGGATCGCCTCGGCGCTGCGGAACATGCCGCGCTTGTCGACGCGCAAGGAAGAGACGCCCTCCTCGGCCAATGCTTCGGCGAGCAGCCGGTAGGCGCCCGAGCGGATCCCGAGCGCGTTGTCGCCGTCGCGATTCGTCGGTCCCGAGCCAGGCACGATCAGAACCGCCTGGGCGCCGGCGCCGGCGTCGAGATATGCGCCGCGGAGCGGACCCTCCGGGCCGGGCGCCTCCAATTCTTCGGCAGCGGCGACGGTCCACGCCGCAGCGACGGCGAGCGCCGCAAGGGCGACGGCGCGGCGGAGCGCCTCACGAAAGACGGAAAGAGATCGCGGTCGCGTCATCGCTCTGCTTGAACCTCGGATAGCGCGCGCCCTCCGGGTCGACGACGCGCTCGAAGCGCCGGAGCTCCGACGCGAGTCCGTCGAGGCCGCGCTCGAAGGCCGCCTCGATCAGGCCGCGCGCGTCATAGGCGCCGAAGAGATCGATAAGATCGGCGAAGCCGTCCGTCATCAAGAGGCCGCGCGCGGGCGGACGCGGCGCGAACCGCGCGACGGAGGCCTGATTCGCCGCCTCCGGAACGAGGCCGAGGGTCCAGTAGCCGCCCGGCGTGTTCTGGCGCTCTCGGGACGCCCTCAGCAGCGCCAGGGTTTCGGGATCGCGATCGGTGGCGATCGCGGCGAAGCCGCCCTTGCGCTCGAGCGCCGCGCGCGCCGCCGCCTGTTCGCGGCCTCGGTCGAACTGAGGGCCGCTGGCGTCGAAGACGGCGCCCGCCGCGTCGAGGAGAATGAGCCGGCAGTCGCCCAGTCCGGCGGTCTCGACGCCGCCGTCGGCCGTCGTCCGCAGGAGTTGGATCGCCGCGGACGGCCAGGCGTAGCGCGGCGCGGCGCCGCCGCCCGGCCGCCCTCGAAAGGCGTCTCTGGCCGCTCGGCTTACGGCGCGGATCGCGTCGCGAAGGTCGGCGGCGGCGGCGAGCCCGTCCGTCAGCCGGTCGGCCGCGAACGCCGCCAGCCAGGCCGCGTCGGTCGGGCCTTCCTCGGGCGCCATCACCGGCGCGTCGGAAAGCCCGGTGGCGCCGTCGATCACGAAGGCGCCTGCTTCGGTCCAGCCCAAGCGGTCCTCGTTGGGCCGCGCCGCCGATCCGGGCTCGGAGACGTGCTCCTCTACGCTCAGCGCCATGGTTGCGTCCTCAAACGTTGGCGTTGTCGATGGGCGCGAAGCTCTCGGCCTGCGCCCGCGCCCAGGGCAGCGCGAAGCGCGGATCCTCGGCCCCGGTCAGCAGCTCGTTCGGCCTCAGATGCGCGTAGAGATCGGCGAAATTCTTCGCCATGTCGGTCGAGACGCGCCGCCAGACATGCCGGGCGCTCAGCTCGGCGGGATGCTGGAGGCCGGCCGCGCCGATCGTCTCGGCGAGCGCCTCGATCGTGTTCCGATGGTAGCTCTCGACGCGCTTCGCCTTGTCGCGGACGACGAGCGCGCGCTGGCGCAGCGGATCGGTGGTGGCGACGCCGGTCGGACAATGGCCGGTATGGCAGCTCTGCGACTGGATGCAGCCGACGGCGAACATGAAGGCGCGGGCGGCGTGGCAGAAATCGGCGCCGAGCGCCATGACGCGCACCATGTCGAAGGCGCTCGCGATCTTGCCGCTCGCGCCGAGCCTGATCTGGTCGCGCAGCCCGACGCCGACGAGCGCGTTGTGGACGTAGCTGAGGCCCTCGCGCAGCGGCACGCCGACATGGTCGGCGAATTCGACCGGCGCCGCGCCGGTGCCGCCCTCGGCGCCGTCGACGACGATGTAGTCGGGCCGGATCTCGGTCTCGAGCATCGCCTTCATGATCGCCATCACCTGCCAGCGATGGCCGACGCAGAACTTGACGCCGACCGGCTTGCCGCCCGAGAGCTCGCGCAGCCGCGCGACGAATTCGAGCATGGCGATCGGCGTCGAGAACTCGGGATGCGCCGCCGGCGAGACGCAATCGCGATCGCGCGGGATCTTGCGCGTCCGCGCGATCTCCTTGGTGATCTTCGCCTTCGGCAGCACGCCGCCATGGCCGGGCTTGGCGCCTTGGCTGAGCTTGAGCTCGATCATCTTGACCTGCGGGTCGGCGGCGGTCTCCTGGAAGATCCCCGCGGCGAACCGGCCGTCGTCGTCGCGGGCGCCGAAATAGCCGGAGCCGAGCTGCCAGACGATGTCGCCGCCGTTCTCGCGGTGATAGCGGCTGATCGCGCCTTCGCCGGTCACCTGCGCGAAGTCGCCCATCTTGGCGCCCAGGTTCATCGCGCGGATGGCGTTCGGGCTGATCGCGCCGAAGCTCATGCCGGAGATGTTGAGCACCGAGGAGCTGTAGGGCTGGACGCATCTTTCGGAGCCGATCCGGATCCGAAAGGTCTCGCAATCGTTCGCGACCGGCGCCAGCGAGTGGTTGAGCCATTCATAGGGCGGCTCGTAGACGTCGTAGACCGTGCCGAAGGGACGCTTGTCGAGCACGTTCTTGGCGCGCTGATAGATGATCGAGCGCTTGTCGCGGGGGAAGGGCGCGCCCTCCTTGTCGTCCTCGAAGAAATATTGGCGGATCTCCGGACGGATCGCTTCGAACATGAAACGCAGATGGCCGATGATCGGGTAGTTGCGCAGGATCGAGTGCCGCGCCTGCAGGAGATCGCGCACGCCGATCAGCGCGACGACGCCGAAGACGCCGGCGAGGACGTAAAGGAGCGTGCGCGTCTCGGGCAGCAGCGTCGCCGCGACCAGAGCCGCGAGCGCCAGCCCGACCGAAAGCGAGAAGGCGAGAAACCGCGACTCGGTCCACCATGTCAGATACTTGAGCGCGCGGCGCATCCGCAAACCTCCCGACCGTCACTCAGCAACGCATAGGCGCATTCGACGACGCTTATAAGACACGTCGCCGGCGCCGCGACATTCCGGAGCGCGCCGCGGCCGTGAGCGCGGCGTCCTGCGCGCTAGATACATCGAGGGATAGGGCGGCGACGCGGCGCCGCTCGGCGCGCGTGGAGGCGCAGATGGCGGAACAAGGCCGCAGGGCCGAGCTTGATCCGGCGCTCGCTCTCGGGCGCCGGCGCGGCCTGCCCGACGCGCTGCGCGCGCTCCTGGAGACGCATCCGCGCTCGAGCTGGACGGCGCCGGGCCGCCTCGGACCGCTCGCCGGCTTCTGGCTCGAGCGCCATCTGATGTTCCGGGAAATTCTCGCGCGGCTGATCGAGGAGGCCGAGGCCCATATCGACGCGAGGAGCGACGCACAGCGCTTCGCGGTCGTGGTCGCGCGCCTCGGGCGGCTCTTCGCCGGCGAGCTCCACGGTCATCACCAGATCGAGGACGCGCACTACTTTCCGGCGCTCGCCGCGCGCGAGACGCGGCTCGTCCGGGCGTTCGACATTCTCGACGCCGACCATCAGGCGCTCGACGCCCATCTGGCGGCGTTCGTCGACGGCGCGAACACGGCGCTGCGCGCGATCGCGGCGCAGTCGCCGGCTCCGGACGCGTCCGGCGCGTTCCTGGCGACGCTGAAGCGGTTCGAGCCCTTTCTCGACCGGCATCTCGTCGACGAGGAGGAGGTGATTGTGCCGATCCTGCTCGAGCATGGCGAGGAGCTCTTGGGCTAGGGTGCGCTAAGATTGGACCGACCTGTTTGCGGTCGCGCCGCCCGAGGGCAGTCGCCGGCGCTTCCGTTTCGGGCGCGGCGGGGCGCTGCGCCCGGGATCCCAGGCCTCGCGCCGGCTCCGAGGCCCGGGTCGAACCCGGGGCGACGAAGCGTCGACGCGGCCGCCGCCACGCCGGCGGATCACCCGGCGTCAGGCCGTCAGAGCCCGAGCAGACCCGGCAGGGCGTCCATCGCGGCGAAGGGCGTCGCGCCGTGCTCGCCGAGCGACGCCGCCGGCGTGGCGGCGGCGTAGCCGAAGCAGGGCATGCCGGCGGCGTGCGCCGCCTTGGCGTCGTTGATCGTGTCGCCGACGACGACCGCGCGCGCCGGGGCGACGCCCATGCGCTCGGCGGCGTAGAGAAAGAGGTCGGGCGCCGGTTTCGGCGCCGCGACCTCGCGCGCCGAGAAGCGCCGTCCTTCGAACCGCGCCCGGAAGCCGACGGCGCCCAAGGTCACGTCCATCTTCGCGTGCGGGCCGTTCGATCCGATGCAATAGGGCAGGCCTTCGCGATCGAGCGCGTCGAGGACCGCGCCGACGCCTGCGATCGGCGGCGTCTCGGCGAGCTCGACGAACATCTCGGCGTAGACCTGGTCGACCCAGTCCTCGGGCAGCCGCAGCCCGCGCGCCAGAGCGATGTCGCGCGTCCCGGTCATCGTGCCGCCGGTGAAGAGGCGATCCGCCTCCTCGACGTCGAGCGCCCAGCCGTAGCGGGCGAGGTTCCCGGCGACGACCCGGGCGGAGATCTTCTCGCTGTCGACGATGACGCCGTCGCAGTCGAAGATCACGAGCCCGGGTCGAGCGCCCGCCATCAGGGCATCAGCTCTTCGATATAGCGGGGCAGGGCGAACGCGGCCTTGTGGACGGCCGGCGTGTAGTAGCGCGTCTTGACGTCCGACGCGGCGAAGCGCTCGTCGAGCACCTTCTCCGACACCTGACGTCGCCGGCCGCTGTCCGAGCCCCAGCCGAAGGCCATCAGGCCGCCATAGTAGGTCGGCACCGCGGCCGTGTAGGCGCCCCAGTCCTCGAAGAGGCCCTTGAACGCGGTCATCGTGTTCTTCAGCTCGTCCGGCTGGAAGAAGGGCACGCCGTTCTGGGTCACCAGGACGCCGCCCTTGCCGAGGCGGTCCTTGCAGTTCTCGTAGAACTCCTTGGTGAAGAGCGTCTCGCCCGGTCCCTTGGGATCGGTGCTGTCGACGATGATCACGTCGAAGGTCTTGCGCTTGAAGCGGCTGACATAGCGCGCGCCGTCCTCGATCGCGACCTCGACCCGCTCGTCGTCGAAAGCGCCGTTCGAGAGGCTCGGCAGATGCTCGCGCGAGAACTCGACCACCTTCTTGTCGACCTCGACCAGCGTGATCCGCTCGACTTCCTTGTGCTTGACCACCTCGCGCAGCATGCCGCCGTCGCCGCCGCCGATGATGAGCACCCGCTTCGCCAGGCCATGGGCGAAGAGCGGCACATGGGTCAGCATCTCGTGGTAGACGAACTCGTCGGCCTCGGTGGTCTGCACGACGCCGTCGAGCGTCAGCACGCGCCCGAGCGCGGCGGATTGATAGAGGCCGATGGCCTGCTTGCCGCCGTCGCTCTCGTGCAGAGTCTTCTCGACCTTGAAGCCTTGGGCGACGCCGTCATGGAGCGTCTCGAGGCGCCACCCGTCGATTGCGGCCGCGCCGAAGGGCGCGGCGCCGTTTTGTACGTCAGACAATACCGTCTCCTCGCAACAACTCCGTCACGCGCACGTCGCGCGCCGAGAAGGCGTCTCTCAGCACAGGAACGGCGCGATGCGGATCCGCGTCTCCACACATGAAGACGTCGAAGGCCCCATATCGTCGTTCCGGCCATGTGTGAACCGAAATGTGGCTTTCGGCCAGCACGGCCACCCCGCTCACGCCCTGCGGCGAGAAGCGATGGAGATGGATATGCAACAGAGTCGCGCCGCATTGGTCGACGCAGTCTCGAAACGCGCGCTCGATGCGATCGGCGTCGTCCAGGCCGTCGCCGTCGACGACCTCGATGATCAAATGCGTGCCGGCGAAGACCTTTCCGCCGCGACGGATGAAATGGTCCTCATCGGTGTTCCCCGCGAGCTCCGCGTCGAAACGCGCAGCTGACGACCCTTGCCGGTCTTCGGCGTCATGCCGATTTACGATGTGATTTTCGTCCCGACGCGGCGTGTCGCTCAAACCGACTTCCGCGCCCCGACCCAAGAATACTTCCGTTTGGGCGGCGCCTGAGCCCAGGTCCGTGGTCCCCAATTGGAAGAGGCGTCGTGCGTCCATAGCGGACCCTCCCCAACCAGCAGATACAGATCCCAGAAGCCCCAGCTTGGTCACCGCGCGAGGAAGTCCTCCCTCTGTGCGGGCCCGGGAACCATGTGGTCGCGCGCACATACTGTCGCGGCCGGCAAAACGCAAGAAAGGACCGACGCTTCATTGCGTTATTTTTACCGCAGCGCACAAAATGCCGCGGCGGTCGCGCCGCGGACGGCTCGTGTCCTGGATCTGAAATTCGCTCTATACTCGCGGCCGAGGGCGCTGCGAATTTCAGATCCTTCAAGGACACGAGAATCAATAAGTCGCTCGTGCGGTTTCGGTTTCGAAATTCGCTCCGGCGCTTGGCGATGAATGTGGCGACTTTCGAAACCACCACGCTAGGTCTGAGGAAGCGCCTGCGGGGCGCTCGGCCCGCCGCCGGCGCTGATCGCCTCCGATTCCGCCTCGGCGAGCGACTCGGCCTGGATCCGGTAGTCGCGCTGACGCTTGTGCAGATAGATGACCGCCGTCGACACGAAAAGGCCGGTCCAAAAGCTCACCACGCCGAAATAGAGCGCCGCGCCTTCGACTTGCGCCGGCGGCGTGACGCCGAGCTCGGTGAAGACCTTGTGGCCGGTGAGATAGACCGCGCCGCCATAGGCGACTCCGATGAGAACGCCCTGAGCGAGCAGGCGGCCGATGCCGCGATCCGGCCCGTAGGCGAAGACATGCACGCCCATGCAGAGCACGAAGAGCGACGGGCCCCAGGAGATGATCCAGTCGAGCTGTCCGAAGCGTTCGATCGGCGTGGCGCTCGCGATCATTCCGGTCATCGCCATCAGCCCGAAAAACGCGCCGACGAGGCTGGCGAGCACGTATTTGACCACCGGCCGCTCCGTGAACGGGCGCGTGTCCGGCTCGGACGAGCCGATCTTGAACATGATCGAGCCGAGCAGGAAGCCGGCGAAGACGACCGAGGTGACGATGATCAGCTGATAGTTCATCAGGTTGAAGATGCGGTCGACCACGGTCGCGCCGGTGACGACGTCGTATGGGAAGCTGAGCACGCCCTGATTGTCGAGCAGGACGACGAGATAGTAGGCCGACGCGCAGCCGACGATGGTCGCCGCGACGAGCGCCGCGAGCGTCGCCAGAAGGCCGCCGATCGGGCTCGAGCCGCGCTGCCGCGGCCGCGAGACGGCGAAGCCGAGCTTTCTCAGCTCTTCGATCGCCTCCTCCTCGCCGTTCTCCGAATAGCGCAGCGCGGCCGCGAGATAGGTTTCGAGCCGGTCGAGAAGATAGTCGATATCCTGCTCGAGGAACGGATCGTGGGTCGAGATCGTCCGAGGCAGCGTGCCGAGCGCCTCGGCGTCGAAGAGCCCGCGCACCTTGTCGTAGCCGAACTTATGGATCGCGAAGCGGATCTGCAGGCTCCGGAACCGCGCCTCCTCGCGCTCCATCTCGTCGCGAAAGGCGTCGTGGAACTCGGCGCGGATCACGTCCTTGGCGCCGCGCTCCTCGAAGAAGTCGAGGATGAAGCAGACGCGGGCCCATTTGCGCTCGATCCGGCCCGAGCCGTGATTGAAGTCCTCGCGCTTCACGAGGGCGAAGCGATCCGTGCTCAGGGTCGCCGTCGTCAGGTTGTCGGGCGACAGCTGCGCCGGCCGGAGCGCGCGGACGAGCCGCCGGACGCCGGAGGGAATGCCGCCGGCGAGCTGCGCGAAGCGCCGCATCGACATCTCGATGTCGCGGAAGAACGAGAAGGTCGGCAGCACGCCCGCGATGACGGCGCCCCAGAAGAGCGGGAAGTTCTCATGGGTGATGAACTGCGCGAAATACTCGGGCAGGCCGATGCCGAGCGCTTCGGTCATGCCGCGCTCGGAGAAGACGTAAAGGATCGCCACCGCCGGCAGCGCGTACGTCATCAGCCGCAAAAAGACGTAGAGCACGAAGGAGTTGAGATAATCGGCGCTCGTCGACAGGAAGCGCGGCGACATCGAGTAGATCACGTCGTTCGGCCGCGCTTCGAAGGCGATGTCGCCATAGCGCCGAAGCGCGTCGATGACGACGACGAGCGCGCCGAAGGCGGCTGCGACATGAAACTCCTGATCGGCGAAGAGCTCGCTCAGGGTCGGCACGTTGACCACGTCGCCGCCGCCGGCCGCTGCGTCCTCCTCCATCTCAATCCCCTAGCTGTCGGCCTCGTCTCGGCGGCCTCGGTCGTTACTGGCTGCAGCGCCTGACGGCGAAGTCCTCCGGCAGCGTTTCGCCGCCGTCGCTGCAGGCGCGCGAGAGCTGCGCCCGCTCCAGGCCGACGGCCTCGCTCAGATCCGCGCCGGTCAGCACGACATTGGCGAGATCGGCGCCGGTCCAGGTGACGCCGCTGAGATCGGCGTTGGTGAACCGGGCGCCGACCAACGTCGCGTCGGTGAAATCGGCGCCGGCGAGCGTCGCGCCTTCGAAATTGACGGCCGAGATCCGCGCCGAGCCCATACGCGCGCCGGTCAGGTCGACGGCGCTGAAATCCGCGTTCGAGACCTGCGACTGGCGCAGATCCGCGCCGATGAAGGACGAGCCGGCCAGGCTCGCGCCGGTGATCCGCGTCTCCCGCAGCTCCGCGTCGTTGAAGCGGACGCCGAGAAACGCGCCGTCGGCGATGGTCGCTCCGGTCAGGTCGACATTGCTGAAGTTGACGTTGGTCAGCATCGCCTCGAAGAACTTCGCTTCGCGCATGTCGGAGTCGCGGAAGTCGACTTCGGTCAGCGCCGCGTCGCGGAAGTCCGCTCGGACGAAGAAGGCCTTGTTCATGCGCGCGCCGGTGATCTCGGCGTCGCGGAGCGAGGCGCTGCTGAAGATCGCGCCCTCATAGTCGCCGCCGGCGATCACGGCGTCGAAGAAGTCGGCGGCCTCGAAGTCGGTCTTCGTCGCGACGACCTCGCGCAGCTGCGCGCCGCTGAAGAAGGCGCCGGCCGCCTTGACGTCCGCGAGTCGAGAGCCGTTCGAGAACTCCGCCCGCTGCAGCGCCGCGTCGACGAGCGTGGCGCCGTCGAAGGTCGCGCCTTCGAAGCGGCAGCGCGTCATCACCGCGCCCGTCCAGTTGGTGGCGCGGAAGTCGGCGTTCGGGAACACGCATTGCTCCATGCGCGCGTTGCTGAAATTCGCTTCCGGCGCGTAGAAGTCCGGCGCCTCGGCGCTGGTGAAGGTCGCGTGGCGCAGCGACGCGCCGCTGAAGTCGACCTGCGCCATCTTGGTGTAGCTGAAGCGCGCGTGGTCGAAGGTCGCGCCGGCGAAGATCGAGCTGAAGAGATCCGCCTCGCTGAGATCGGCGCCGTGGAAGGCCGCGCCCGAGAAGTCGGCGTGGCGCAGATTGGACCGGGTCAGATCGGCGCGGACGAAGAGCGCGTCGCGCGCCGAGGCGTAGCGCAGATCGGCGCCGGAAAGCGTCGCGCCGCGGACCGGCAGCAGCTGATCGAAGTCGGCGTCGGACGGCGGCACCCAGTTCTCGGGCGGCTCGGAGAGCTCGGCGCCGTCGAGATCGGCCGACGGGTCGAAGCCGATCGAACCGAGCTGGGCCCTGAGATCGAGAAGCTCGGTGCACTCCGGATTGAAGCTCGCCTCGTTGCAGTTGGCGGCGTCTTGCGCCTCGAACAGCCAGTTGGTCGCGTATAGCAGCCCGGCGAAGGGCGCGCAGAAGGCGACCACGACGGCGAGGCCGCGCGGCAGCACGCGCCAGCCGCGCACGCGCACGCCGCGCAGGCCCGACTTCGACGCGTAGAGAAAGAACACCGCGCCGGCGATCGAGATCGAGGCGAGCGCGGCGTGGTAGATCGAAACGCTCCAATCATGGACCGGCAAGTAGCGGGCCCAGAACATGATGCAGATCACCGCGGTCGAGTACCAGCCGAAGATCAGCCCGGCGACGTATTCGAACCAGCTCGAGAAGCCGCTCTCGTTCTCGACGCCGGCGGCGTAGCGGCGCGTCATCGAGGAGGTGATGAACCACGGATAGGTGTCGACGAGCGTCAGCGGGTCGCGCCCTTCGGCGCGCGCGAGCTGAATCATCGAGCTGAAGAACGACTTCAGGTGGATCTGGAAGTGGAAGAAGATGATCAGAATGATCGCCGGCGCGATGATGTAGAAGGTCTCGATGCCGATCGCCGTCTCCAGGATCGGCAGCGTCTGCGTCGTCGCGTTCGAGAGCAGCGCCGCGTCCTGGGTCGTCTCGATCGTGATCAGGCAATAGAGCTGAGCGAGCAGAAGGACGAAGAAGTTGGTGCGCGAGTGCTTGATGTTCTCGGCGTAGGAATGCGCCGCGCTCTGCTGGACCCAAAACGCCAGCGGCTCCGTGGACTGAGCCATGTCCTTCTCCCCTTCTCTGCTCGCCTCCGCCGCATGCGCGCGACGCCGCGGCCGGTTTGTTTCAGCCGACGGTTGATAAAGCGTCTGGTTCGGCGGCGCGTCCAGCCCTTCCGCGCGCCGCGCGGTCGCGGCTCTTCGGCGAAGACGTTAGCGGCAGTCCGCCGAGTCGATCGGCCGGAGATCCTCGCCCATGCCGATGTCCCAATAGTCGCCGCGCTGCTGGCGCGAGATGTCGCGGTCGATCACGCGGACGACCGTCGCGCGCCCGCCCTCGGCCTCTACGACGCGGCGATAGGCGACGCAATCCGCTTCGCGATGCGCGCCCGAGGAGAATTCGAGAACGCCGTCCGGGCTCGGCGCGGCGCTCGCGGCGTAGTTGGCGGCGAGATAGCACTGGCGCTCGATCAGCCATTGCTGGGTCTCGCGGCCGAGGCCGGCGCCGTGATTCTGGTTCACGAAGATGGTCGGACCCGGCCGCGTGATCGCATAGGCCGGAATGTACCCGTCGGGGACGATGGTCAGGCCCTGCTCGCCGATGCATTGCTGGGCGGCGGCCGGTCCGCCGGCGAGCAGCGCGGCGCCGAGAAGGAGGCCGGCGGCGCTGGTGCGGGCGGCGCGGCGCGTGCGGTCGATCGTCATTAAGTCGCTCCCTGGCGATATGCGCGCTCGGCCCTCCGCCGCGGCGCGCCTGCAAATCTTCTCAGCCGCGCGACCCTTCCGGGTTGGGGCGGGCGGCGAAACTCGGCCCGACTTCGATACCTGCAAGATCTCTCGGTGGGAAGGTCGGGCGCTTGGTTAATCAAGGCTAAGCGCTTTGTCCGGCGCGCGGCGGCCACGCGGCGGACGCGCGACCCGCTTGCGGCGATTTCGCGGCGCCGCAAGACGCTCGGCCTTGGCGGCGCGCGCGCGTTCTGAGACGATCGGCCGCGCGGCGGAGGAGGCGAGGCGTCATGGCGAGCGGGACCTTGCGGAGCAGCGCTCGCCGGCGCGCGCGGCGAGGAGGCGGAAGATGAGCGGGCTCCATCCGCCGATCGGTCCTTTCGAGGCGTTCGAGCTGCCGGTCTCGGACGGGCATGACCTCTATGTCGAGCGCTCGGGCAAAAAGGGCGGCGATCCGATCGTGTTTCTGCATGGCGGGCCGGGCTCGGGCGCGACGCCGGACCATCGCCGGCTCTTCGATCCCGGCCGCTTCGAGATCGTGATCTTCGACCAGCGCGGATCGGGCCGCTCGCGGCCGCAGGGCGCGGTGGAGGGCAACGATACGGGCCGGCTCGTCGCCGACATGGAGGCGATCCGCGACCGTTTCGGCTACGGGCGCTGGCGGATCGCCGGCGGCTCCTGGGGCGCGACCTTGGCGCTCGCCTACGCCGACGCGCATCCGGAGCGGGTCGTGGGACTGGCGCTCTACGGCGTCTTTCTGTGCCGGCCGTCGGAGCTCGACGCGTTCTACGGGCCTTGCGGGCCGGCGGCGGCGCTTTTTCCGGACGCCTACGCCGATTTCCTGAAGCCGCTGCCGGCGGCCGAGCGCGCCGATCCGATCGCGGCCTATGGCGAGCTCTTCGAGAAGGCCGACGGGCCGCGGCTCGAGGCGGCGCTCCTCGCTTGGACCGCTTACGAGAAGCGGCTCTCACGGCTCGTCGTCGCCGAGGATCAACTCGCGGCGGAGCTCGCCGATCCGGCCTTCGTCCATGCGCATTCGCGGATCGAGAATTGGTACTTTCGCAACAACGGCTTCATCGACGGCGACGCGCTTCTGGCGCGCGCCGGCGCTCGGCTCTCGGGCGCGCCGGTCGAGATCGTCGCCGGCCGCTACGACATGGTGACGCCGCCGCGCACGGCCTGGGAGCTCTCGAAAGCGGTCCCGCACGCCCGTCTCGTCATCGCGCCGAGCTCCGGCCATTCGGTGAAGGAGAAGGAGGTGGAGGCGGCGTTCATGGCGGCGATCGGGCGGCTTTGACGGGCGCCGCGCGGGTTGTCCGGCCGGCGCCGCGCGCGTAGATCTTGCCGCGATCGACGGGCGGAGGCGGCGATGGCCGAGGTGTTCATTTCCTACAAGAGCGAGCGCCGGCCGGCGGCGCGGCATTTGGCGCGTATTCTGGAGCTGAACGGCTTTTCGGTCTGGTACGATTACGGCCTGCTGCCGGGCGAGGATTTCGAGAACCGGCTGATGGCGGAGATCGCCGAGGCGAAGGTCGTGGTGGCGCTCTGGTGCGAGATGAGCGTCGGCAGCCCTTGGGTTCTCAAAGAGGCGACCGAGGCGAAGCGCTCCGGAAAACTGCTGCCGACCTGGATCCAGCGCGCGCCGCCGCCGGGCGATTTCGCGCGCGACGACATCGTCGACCTGACCGCCTGGGACGGCGCGCCGCGGAGCCATGCGCTCGACCGGCTGCTCCTCGATATCGGCCGTCGCCTCGGCCGTCCGCCGACGCCGCGCTTCGAAGGGCTGGTGGATCTCGACGAGACCTGGCGAGCGTTCGGCGCGCCGAGCCTCGCCGCCTTCGCGCTCTCCGCGGCGCCGGAGGCGCGTGCTGAGGCGCCGGCGGTGGACGTCAAGCCGAAACCGGCGGCGCAGCCGCGGCGGCCTGCGCCGTCGCGGTTCGAACCGCTCTCGGTCTTCCGCGACGCGTTACGGAAGCCGGTGAAGATTGGCGGCGTTTTCGGTCTCGGCGGCCGGGAGGTCGCGACCGGTCCGGAGATGATCGTCATTCCCGAGGGCGAGTTCATGATGGGGTCGCCGGAGAACGAGCCGGAGCGCACCGCTTGGGAGGGGCCGCAGCATCCCGTCCGGATCGGCGCACGGTTCGGGCTCGGCAAATACGCCGTGACTTTCGACGAATACGACGCCTATTGCGCGGCGAGCGGCGCCGAGAAGCCGGGCGACGCGGGCTGGGGCCGCGGACGGCGGCCGGTCGTCAACGTTTCCTGGGAGGACGCGCAGGGTTATTGCCGCTGGCTCTCGGAGGAGACGGGCGCTGCGTATCGTTTGCCGTCGGAGGCGGAATGGGAATACGCCTGCCGGGCCGGAACGACGACGCCCTTCTGGTGGGGACGCGAGATCACGCCGGATCGGGCTAACTACGACGGCCGTGAAGTCTACGCCGGCGGCGGCTCGAAGGGCGTTTTTCGGGGGAAGACGGAGCCGGTCGACGCGTTCGAGGCCAATCCGTTCGGCCTCTATCAGATGCACGGCAATGTCTGGGAATGGTGCGAGGACGCCTGGAACGGCAGTTATCAGGGTGCGCCGGATGACGGATCGGTGTGGGCGATCGGAGATAAATCCCCAGCCGTTCTTCGCGGCGGCTCGTGGGGCGACGTCCCGTACGGGTTGCGCTCCGCGTACCGCGGCAGGAGCCCTCGGGACGCCCGAGGCAACGACATCGGCTTCCGTTTGGCGAGGACCCTCGTGGAGTGATAACTCCACGAGTTATCTCCTTTCTCTTTGCATCCTTAGCTCTTGCCTGCGAGGTCGGAGGAAGTGCGCTTCCGCGCCGCTGGGCGCCGGCGAACGCGCGAAGCGCGTCGGCTTTTTCCGCGTCCGCCGACGCGGCGTCATCCGCTCGCGAAAACCTCCGCCAGATCGATCTCCGCGACGCCGCCGGGCAGCTCGACGCGCAGCGTCGCGTCGGCGGGCGCGATCTCCGGCTGATCCGGCGCCGCCCTGCGCGGGATCACGGCGTTGCGGGCGTCGATTGCGTGGAGCGAGTGCTCCAGAGGTCGTCATCCCGCACGCGCTGCGAAACTCGTTTCGCTGCGCAGATGCGGGATCCGACGCCGGCGCAAAGATCGGATCCCGCATCTGCGCAGCGGCATTGCATGCCGCAGCGCGTGCGGGACGACTTCTCGGCGCTACAGCGTTTTTCGATCATCTATGATCGAAACATCGCCGCCGCGTTTTGTCGTTCCGTCAATTCGGATCGAACGGCTCCATTCGATCCGAACTGGCGCTACGCTCCGCCGAAAACCTCCGCCAGATCGATCTCCGCGACGCCGCCGGGCAGCTCGACGCGCAGCGTCGCGTCGGCGGGCGCGATCTCCGGCTGATCCGGCGCCGCCCTGCGCGGGATCACGGCGTTGCGGGCGTCGATTGCGTGGAGCGAGTGCTCCAGAGGTCGTCATCCCGCACGCG
>CAZPTD010000008.1:17397-40063 GCA_964588915.1 uncultured Neomegalonema sp.
TCTGCGCAGCGGCATTGCATGCCGCAGCGCGTGCGGGACGACTTCTCGGCGCTACGGCGGTTTCGATCATTTATGATCGAAACACCGCCGCCGCGTCTTGTCGTTCCGTCACTTCGGATCGAACGGCTCAATTCGATCCGAACTGGCGCTACGCTCCGCCGAAAACCTCCGCCAGATCCGGCGACGCCCTGCGCAAAACCACCGCATTGCGGGCGTCGATTGCGTGGAGCGAGTGCTCCAGAGGTCGTCATCCCGCACGCGCTGCGAAACTCGTTTCGCTGCGCAGATGCGGGATCCGACGCCGGCGCAAAGATCGGATCCCGCATCTGCGCAGCGGCATTGCATGCCGCAGCGCGTGCGGGACGACTTCTCGGCGCTACGGCGGTTTCGATCATCTGTGATCGAAACATCGCCGCCGCGTTTTGTCGTTCCGTCACTTCGGATCGAACGGCTCCATTCGATCCGAATTGGCGCTACGCTCCGCCGAAAACCTCCGCCAGATCGATCTCCGCAACGTCGCCCGGCAGCTCGACGCGCAGCGTCGCGTCGGCGGGCGCGATCTCCGGCTGATCCAGCGACGTCTTGCGCAGGACGACGGCGTTTCGGGCGTCGAGATCGACGAGAACGATCGCGACGAGGCTCTCGACCTCCAGATAGCGCCGCGCCTTGACCACGAGATCGAAGGTTCGAGTAGACGGCGACAGGATTTCCACGATCAGCGCCGGCGTCGTCGTCGCCAGCGCGCTCGGATCGTACGGCCCGCAATCCACCATCACGTCCGGATAGAGGATCGAGCCGTTCTCGAACTTTACGGCGAGTCCTTCGGCCCTGGCTCGGCAAGGCGCGCCGCGGCGAAACCGGTTCGCCAGTTGCCGAGCGATTTCCGTCTTGGCGTCCGCGTGACCGGCCCGCTCGCCGACCATGCCGGTCGTCGCGTCATGGAGCGCGATCACCGATCCGCCATGGAGTTCGTAGCGCGTCCCTTCCGGCTGATCCTGGACCCACTCCAGAAACTCGTCGGCGGTCATTTTCGGCATGTCGACAGCGTGCATGTCGCTTCTCCGTCTTCGGCCGCGATCCTATCGAATATCCGTCGCCGGGCCAAACGCCGCGACGTGTGCTTTCTCGCGTCGACGTCGGGCCTCGCCGCCCCTGGCTCGACCAGGGGCCTCGGAACCGTCGCGGCGTTCGGCGTCTTGCGAGAGCGCCGCCGTTGGCTGTCGCCGCGTCGGATCGTCCGACGTCGAGCGGGATCCGGAGGTCCCGGGTCGAGCCCGGGACGGCGCCAATCTCGAACGCCGCGCCCGCTTGCCGAGCGCGCTGTCCGGCCGCTAAGCAGATAAGAAAATCGGAACCGGGCTCCTCGGATCCGTCATCCCGGAGCGCCGCAGGCGTATCCGGGATCCCGGGCGGCCGTCGCGCCGCTTGCCCTGGATCCCGGCTCTGCGCGCTTCCCGCTCGACCGGGATGACGGCGTATCTGAAAGCGCCCGCACTTTCGCGCGCGCGACGCGAACAACAACACAGGGAGCGCGCCGATGCGACTGGTCGAGAACATGTCCCGCCTCGGGACGGAGACCGCCTTCGAGGTGCTTGCGCGGGCGGCGGAGCTCGAGCGGCAGGGCAAGTCCGTCATCAATCTCGGCATCGGCCAGCCGGATTTCAGAACGCCGGAGCATATCGTCGAGGCGGCGGTCAAAGCGCTCAGGGACGGCGCCCATGGCTACACGCCGGCGCCCGGGATCCTGGAGCTCCGCGAGGCGGTCGCCGCCGACATCGCCGAGCGCCGCGGCGTCGAGGTCAGCCCGGAGCGCATCGTCTGCATGCCCGGCGGCAAGCCGACAATGTTCTTCGCCATCCTGATGTTCGGCCAGCCCGGCGCGGAGATCCTCTACCCGGATCCCGGCTTCCCGATTTACCGCTCGATGATCGAGTTCACCGGCGCGACGCCCGTGCCGATCCGCCTGCGCGAAGAGAACGGCTTCGCCTTCGACGCCGAGGAGGTGCTCGGCCAGCTCACGCCGAGGACGCGGCTCGTCATCGTCAACTCGCCCGGCAATCCGACCGGCGGCGTGACGCCGAAGGCGGAGATGGATAAGCTCGCCGCCGGATTGGAGGACCTGCCGTCGGTCGCGCTCCTCTCCGACGAGATCTACAGCCGCATGCTCTATGGCGGCGCCGAGCACGAGACGTTTCTCGCCTATCCCGAGCTCGCGGGCCGCGTGATCATGCTCGACGGCTGGTCGAAGACCTACGCGATGACCGGTTGGCGGCTCGGCTACGCGGTCTGGCCCGAGAGCCTGGCGCCGTTGGCGATCAAGCTCGCGGTCAACTGCCATTCCTGCGTGAACGCGCCGACGCAACACGCCGGCGTCGCCGCGCTCACCGGCCCGCAGGACGCCGCCGAGGAGATGGTGCGCGTCTTCGACGCGCGCCGCCGCGCGATCGTGCCGCTCTTGAACGCGCTGCCCGGCGTCTCCTGCGTCGATCCGCAGGGCGCCTTCTACGCCTTCGCCAACGTCTCCGGGACCGGGCTCGACGCCAAGGCGCTGCAGACGCGGCTCCTCGAGGAGGCGGGCGTCGCGGCGGTGGCCGGGCCGAGCTTCGGGATCACCTCGCCGAGCCATATCCGCTTCTCCTACGCCAATTCGCTGCCGAATATCGAAGAGGCGATGCGCCGGATCGGCGCGCTGCTCGCCGGCTGAGCCGCTCGCGGAAGGAGCGATCGGACATGTTGACGATCCCGGATGTCGAGGTCTTCGGCGTCGCCTATGAGAGCCTTCTCGTCGGCCTCTTCGTCGCCGTCGCGCTCGGCGGCGCTGTCGTCGTCGCGCTCGCGATCCGCGCCGGCGACGGGACCGCGGACGACGACGCGCCGGTTTCCCGCGGCGGGCTCCTCCTCTCGACGATCGGCCTCGCCGTCGCGCTCCTCTTCGCGCGGGTCTTCACGCTGATCCCGCAAAAGGCGTCCGACACGCCCGGGCTCGGCGTCGCGACCGTGCTGGCGGCGGCGGTGTTCTTCTTCTCCTATTTGAGGCCGTTCATCCGCAAGGCGATGCGGCGCGCCCGGCGCGTCGGCGTCACGCGCTGGATCGCCTTGCCGCTCGGCGTCTTGCCGGCGATCCCGCTCGTCGTCCTCGTCCTGATCGTCCCGCCGGCGCGCGCCTCGCGTCCGACGGCGCAGGTCTAGCCCAACACCTTCTCGAGATTCTCGAAGGCGCCGCCCCAGCCGGCGCCGACATTCCGCCGCGCGTCGTCCGGCAGCGCGCGATGGACGAGGCGCACGGTCGTGCCCGCGCCTTTCGGCGAGAACGCCACCTCCACCCGCGAGAACGGCCCGGACTCGCTCGCGCCCGAGCGGTCGGCGTCGAAGCGCCGCCAGCTGAAGACCAGGCGATCATGCGGGCTGACGTCCTCATACGCGCCCTCGAAGCCGAACGACTTCTCGTCGGCGCCCGGAAAGGTGAAACGCCAGGCGCCGCCGGGCCGAAGATCGATCTCCGCGGAGGCGATGCGGTTCTGCGGATGGCCGAACCACTTCATCACCTCGTCCGGATCCGTCCAGGCCCGAAAGACGCGCGCCGGCTCGGCGCCGAACCAGCCCTCGACGATGACCGGCTCGGCGCCGGGCTCCGTGACCAGGAACGTCATGTCAGTCCTTCTCCGCGGCGAGATGGCGACCGAGATCCTCGAAGCGCTCGGTCCAAAAGCTCTCGTAATCCGTCAACCACGCCGCCGCCGCCTGGAGCGGCGCCGCCTTCAGACGGCAATAGCGCGAGCGGCCCTGTTTCTCCACCTCGACGAGGCCGGCGTCGCTGAGCACGCGGACATGCTTCGAGACCGCGGTCTGCGACATCTCGAAGGGTTCGGCGAGCTCTGAGAGCCGCGCCTCGCCCTCGAGGAGCCGCGCCAGGATCGCGCGGCGGGTCTCGTCGCTGAGCGCGGCGAAGACGGCGTCGAGATTGTCCATGCGTGTGGTCAAAGATAAACCTTTTGGTTGACCGACTGCGGCGACGCCGGATAGTAGACCGGTCGGTTGAGCTTTCGCCAGCCCTTTCGAGCGGCCCGGCGCCGAGGACCGATCCGAGCGCAACATGGAGACGCAGGATGCCGAACTACATCTTCGCCTATCACGGCGGCAGCACGCCCGAGACCGAAGCGGCGCAGAAGGAGACGATGGCCCGCTGGACGTCGTGGATGGAGACCCATGCGGCGGCCTTCGTCGATCGCGGCGCGCCGGTCGGCCAATCGAGCACCGTCAGCAAGGACGGCGTCGCCGACAATGGCGGCGCCAATCCGCTCTCGGGCTACTCGATCGTCACGGCCGCCGATCTCGACGCCGCGATCGCCGTCGCCAAGGGCTGCCCGATCCTCGACGAAGGCTCGATCGAGATCGCCGAGATCCACGAGATGTAGTCGCCTGACGACCGCGGCGCGGAGGGTCAGTTCTTCGGCGCCGCGGCCGCGGCCTCTTGCTTCGCCGCAGGCTTTTGCTGCGACGCGAAGACGCCGATCATGACGAGCACGAGCGCCGCCGCGTGATAGAGCTGGAACTCCTCGCCGAGGATCGCGACGGCGAGCGCGGCGCCGAAGAGCGGCACGACGTTGATATAGACGATCGCGCGGCTCGGGCCGATGAGATCGACGCCGCGCAGGAAGAAGAGCTGCGCCAGGAGCGACGGCAGGATCGCGATTCCGATCACGACGAGCCAGCCGTCGAGCGTCGGCGCCGGCTCGCCGAGGACGACGAGCTCGACGACGCCGAGCGGCAGGCCGAGCACGGCGGCGATGACGGCGACCAGCGTGAAGAACGCGCGGCCCGAGACCGGCGGTCGCTTGCCGATCCCGAGCGTGTAGATCGAGTAGAACAGCACCGCGAGCAGCATCACCGGATCGCCCCACGCCAAGGTGATGTCGAGGATCTTCGCCGGTTCGCCCTTGGTCGTGACGACGACGAGGCCGACGATCGTGAGCGCGACGCCGAGCGTCTGGATCAACCGTGGCTTCTCGCCGAAGAAGAGATAGGCGCCGATCAGGACGACGATCGGCCCGGCGCCTTGGATGATGCCGATATTGACCGCTGTCGTGCCGTAGGCGGCGGTGTACATCAGCGCGTTGAAGGTGGTGAAGCCGACGGCGGAGAGGACGACGAGCCGCGGCAGGAAGGGCTTCAGCACCGGCCAGGCGGCGCGAACCTCGCGCCCGTAGAGCGGCCACATGATGCCCGCGACGATCAGCCAGCGGAACATCACCACGCTCATCGGTCCGATCTCGCCCTTGGCGAGCTGGCCGAAAACGGTGTTGCAGCCCCAGCAAAACGCCGTGGCGAGCAGCAGCAACACGGGCGAGCGGTAGAAGCCGTCGCGAAGGCGGAGAAGAAGGGCGGTCATCGTTTTCGCTTTTTTGGAGCGCCGACCCAGACGGTTCGCGCTCGCGACTTGCGCCCGTATCCGGCCTTTGGCGCGATTTCAACGCAGATTGACGGATTCCCGCAATTCGCCTGGCGATGCGGCGCGCGCGCCCCTCGCGTCGGCAGGAAAAATGTGGTTCTGCTCGGCCCCGACCCGAGGGCGTGAAAGGCGGGAGCTCCGATGCAGCAGAATGACGGGTTTATCGCGCGGTTCGAGACGCCGGTCAGGGCGGACGGGCCGCTCGCCGGGCTGACCTTCGCCGCCAAGGATCTCTACGACGTCGCCGGGCGCGTGACCGGCGCCGGCAGTCCGGACTGGGCGAAAGGCCGCGCGCCGGCCGAAGAGAACGCCTTCGCCGTCGACGCGTTGCTCGGCGCCGGCGCCCGGCTTGTCGGCAAGACGCATTCCGACGAGCTCGCCTACAGCCTGGCCGGGATCAACCATCACTACGGCGCGCCGATCAATCCGGCCGCGCCGGAGCGGACGACGGGCGGCTCCTCTTCCGGCTCGGTCTCGGCGACCGCCGCCGGCCTCGTCGATATCGGCCTCGGCAGCGACACCGGCGGCTCGGTGCGCCTGCCGGCCTCTTACTGCGGCGTCTACGGGATCCGCGCGACCCATGGCGCGATCGCGACCGACGGGCTCCTGCCGTTGGCGCCGAGCTACGATGCGGTCGGCTGGTTCGCCCGCGACGCGGAGACCTTCGCCCGCGCCGGCGTCGCCTTCGACATGATCGCGCCCGAGCTCGACGAGACGCCGGAGCTGCTCGCGCCGCTCGAGCCCTGGGACGCCGCCGACGACGAGACCTGCGCGGCGCTGAAATCGGCGGGCGCGGCGATCGGGCTCGATCTCGCGCCCGACGCGGCGCTGCGGCTCACCGAGAACGGCCTCGGGCCTTGGCGCGAGGCGTTCCGCATCCATCAGGGCTGGGAGATCTGGCGCATCCACGGGCGGTGGGTCGAGAAGACCGAGCCGGCTTTCGGGCCCGGCGTGCGCGAGCGCTTCGCCGCGGCGCGCGAGATCAGCGACGACGCGGCGGCCGAGGCGCATGATCAGCGCGAGGAGATCAAGACGCGCCTGCGCGATCTTCTGCAGGGCGATCGGCTGCTCGCGATCCCGACCTGTCCGGGGCCGGCGCCGCTCCTGACCGCGGATCAGCTGAAGCTCGAGGAGTCGCGCCGGCGCTCGCTCGAGCTCCTGTGCATCGCCGGGCACGCCGGCTTGCCGCAGATCTCGATTCCGCTCGGCGTCGTCGGCGGCGCGCCGGTCGGGCTCGGGCTCGTCGGCTCGCCGGGCGAGGACGGGCTCCTGCTCGGCGTCGCGCGGCTGCTCGCCCGGCGCGCGCGTTCAGCTCGGAGCTGACGCGGGCGGCCGCGTGAAAAACGCATTGCCCGCGGCGTTCGCCTGCGCGACATGGCGGCCGCGCAGCCGAGAATGAGGAGAATGTCGATGTTGAAGGCGGCGATGAGCCTCGGCGGCATGGTTGTCGCGCCGCATCATCTCGCCGCCGCCGCGGGCGCGCGCGCGCTCGAGGAGGGCGGCGACGCGGTCGAGGCGACGCTCGCGGCCGCGGCGACGATCGCCGTCGTCTATCCGCATATGAACTCGATCGGCGGCGACGGCTTCTGGCTGATCGCGCGGCCCGGGGCGGCGCCGATCGGCGTGCGCGCCTGCGGAAGGGCGGCGGCGCTGGCGACGCCGGGCTGGTATGCGGAGGCCGGCGACGCGGCGATCCCGGCGCGCGGGCCGCGCGCGGCGCTCACCGTTCCGGGCGCGGTCGCGGGCTGGGCCGAGGCGCTCAGGATCGCGGCGGAGGGCGGCGGGCGGCTGCCGCTGGCGCGTCTCCTCGAGGACGCGATCCATCATGCGGAGACGGGCGTCCCGGCGACGCGGGCGCAGGCGGCGCTGACGACGTCGAAATGGGACGAGCTGAAAGACGTTCCGGGCTTTCGAGAAACCTTCGCGCCGGACGGGCCGCCGGCGGAGGGCGCCGTCCTCAAGCTGCCGGCGCTGGCGGCGACGCTCCGGCGGCTCGCCGAGGCCGGGCTCGACGACTTCTATCGCGGCGAGGTCGGCCGCGCGCTCGCCGACGGCGCGGCCGCGGCCGGCAGTCCGCTTCGCCTCGGCGATTTCGAGGCGCACCGCGCGGCGCGCGTCGCGCCCGCCGAGGCGACGCTCGAGGCCGGGGCCGTCTACAACATGCCGCCGCCGACCCAGGGTCCGTCCTCGCTGATGATCCTCAAGATCTTCGAGGCGCTCGGCGGCGCCGGCGCGATCTCGGCGGACGGCGTCGACTACGTCCATCTTCTCGTCGAGGCGACGAAGCGCGCCTTCCTGCATCGCAACGCCAAGCTCGGCGACCCGGACCGCATGGGCGATCTCTGGAAGGACTGGCTGACCGACGCCGCGGCGTCGCGCGAGGCGGCGGCGATCGACCGCGCGCGGGCCGCGCCCTGGCCCGAGGCCGCCAAACCGGGCGACACGGTGTGGCTCGGCGCCGTCGACGCCTCGGGAACGGCGGTCAGCTACATCCAGAGCGTCTATTGGGAGTTCGGCTCGGGCCTCGTTCCGCAAGGCGCCGGCGTCGTCCTGCAGAACCGCGGCGCCGCCTTCTCGCTCGAGCCCGGCCCGAACGAGCTCGGCCCGGGCCGCATGCCGTTCCACACGCTCAATCCGGCGATGGCGCGGCTCGCGGACGGGCGCGTCCTCGTCTACGGGACGATGGGCGGCGAAGGGCAGCCGCAGACGCAGGCGGTCGTTTTCACGCGGCACGTCCTTTACGGCCGGGACATGCAGGAGGCGGTGACCGCGCCGCGCTGGCTCCTCGGGCGGACCTGGGGCGCCGAGACGACGACCCTGAAGCTCGAGAGCCGCTTCGATTCGGCGCTCGTCGAGGCGCTCCGCGCGCGCGGCCACGATCTCGAGCTCATCGACGCCTTCGACGATCTCGCCGGCCACGCCGGGATGGTCTCGATCGACCGAGCCGGCGTCTTGCGCGGCGCCGCCGATCCGCGCTCGGACGGCGCCGCCGCCGCGGTTTGACCGAGCGGCCCAACTTCGCGCTTGTGCGACTTGAGCGAACCGGCGATGGTTTCGCGCCGGCCTTCACCCTGATCGGCGGGCGAGCGCCGGCGCCGAGGTCGAGAGGCGCATGGTGAGGGAGGGGCATCCATGGTTCGGTCCGCAGCCGCGCCGCGGGGCGCGTACGATTTTCAGCTGATCCGGCGGCTGCGCGCGGTCGGGCGCGTCTCGGACGCCGAGTTCGACGCTGCGCGCGCGGCCGCCGCGCACGACCGCGCCGAGGGCGTCGAGGACGGCGCGCGCGGCGGCGCGGAGGTGCTCGAGCTCGAAACGGTGGTCAGCGCGGCGCCGTCCGAGGAAGAGCTGCGCGCGATGGTCGCGAAGGAGGCCGTCGACCTCATCGTCTTCTGCGAGATATCGAGCCGCCGCTACTACGAGCGCCGCCTCGAAAAGCCGACCTGGCCCGGCGGCGCGTCCGGCGTCACCATCGGCGTCGGCTACGACATCGGCCATCAGACCGAGGAGACGTTCCGCCGCGACTGGGCGCCGTATCTCGCGAAGGCGGAGCTCGACGCGCTGGCGAAGGCGGTCGGCGCGAAAAGCCAGGCGGCGAAGGAGCTTACGTCGGCGTTCGCGTCCATCAGCGTCAAGTTCGACGACGCCTATCGCGTCTTCGAGAAGGCGACGTTGCCGCGCTACGCCGAGCGCGCCTTCAAGGCGTTTCCGAACGCCGCCGAGATCGGCGGCAAGGCGTTCGGCGCGCTGGTCTCGCTCGTCTTCAACCGAGGCGCGTCCATGCGGGCGTCCGATTCTCGACGAGAGATGCGGGCGATCCGCGACCTGATGACGGCGCGGGAGTTCGACAAGATCCCGTCAGAGTTTCGCAGCATGAAGCGGCTCTGGGAGGGCAAGGGCCTGCCCGGTCTCATCGCGCGGCGCGAGCAGGAGGCGCAGCTTTTCGAAGCCGGCCTCGAGGATCTGAAGCGCCGCGCCGAAGCCGTGGGGATCGAGGCGCCGACGGCCGGCAATCTCGCGCCGGAGCCGCGGATCGAGCTCGAAAGCGCCGTCGGCGAGGCGCCGCCGCCCGAGCGCGGCGATCCGTTGGCCGAAGCCGTCGCCGACGCGCTCGAAGCGCTCTCGCCGAAGGAGAAGGCGCCGGCCGAGCCGAGCCGCGAGCTCGAATCGGTCGGCGCCGCGCTCGACGCCGATCTCGAAGGCTACGACGAGGCGCTTCTCGAGGAGCTCGCCGAGCAATACGGGCCTCGACGCGGCGGGACGCTCGAGGCCGCCGGGCCGCGGGATTGGACCGCGGTCTCTTGGGCGGTCGACGGCAAGAGCGTCGACTACGCGCATCTCGGCGCGCCGGCGAGCGCGCTCGCCGGCGCGAGCTTCGAGTTCACGGTCGACGATCTCGAGCTCCTGATCCGGGCCAACCGCTTCGCGCCGGCGCCCGAGGGCGGCCGGATCGTTTTCGCGCTGCGCGGCGCGACGCTGATGAAGAGCCTCGAAGCGGACGAGATCGGCGAGGCGCAGGTCGGCAGACGCGCGCTCTGGCTCCGCGACGCGCGGCCCGATCACCGGAATTTCCGCTGCGTGATCGGCGTCTACGAGGTCTCGACGGGTCGCCTTTCGGGCTTCGCCGCCTCGACGGTGCCGAACGCGGTCAACGTCTTCGCCAGCGGTCCCGAGATCGCGCGGGTCCGGTGCAACCTGCTCGGCTCGGGCTGCCACGTCTTCGAGGTCGGCTGGCACAGCAGCAAGAGCAAGCGCGTGCCGGCGGCGCTGGTCGAGCGTCCGCGCCGGCGCGCGATCTTCCGCTCGCGCACCGGGCTCGGCTTCGATCGGGAAGATCCGATGACGGCGGAGACGCCCGGCGACAACATCCATCCGGCGTTCTCGGTGCGCGCCGAGGGGATCTCGTACTCGTCGCAGGGCTGCTTGACGATCCGCGGAACGGTCGAGAATCCCGGCCCGCGCGCGGTTCATCTCGGAGACTGGGGCGGCTTCGTCGAAGCGCTCGGCGTCGCGCCGCAGGGCGACCGCGACCACGGACGCGCCTTCTCGGTGGTGCTCTTGACCGGCCTCGAAGCCGCGACGGCGGCGGATCTGCGCCGCGCCGAGCGCGCGACGGACGAGGCGGCGCTGCGCGCGCGGCTCATTCGTCTGCGCCAGGGCTCGAGGGATCCGAAAGGGCTCGACGGTCGGCGCGCCGGCCTCGTGACCGAGCTGCAGAAACGGCTCGGCGTCGGCGCCGACGGGCTCTTCGGCGCCCGGACCGCCGTCAAGCTGGCGGAGGTTCAGCGGACCAAGCTCGGCTATGGCGACGGCGTCTATTCGATCGACGTCGACCGCGAGCTCGGCTTCGAGCTGTTCGAGCCGATCAAGCGCCGCACGCCGCTGAGCGCGCGGCCGACCGAGCCGACGCTCGAATCGATCGCCGGGCGCTACGGGCCGGAAGACCAGGCGGCGATCGACGAGATGGTCTACGAGATCGGCGTCCTGGCGACGGCGGCGCGGCGCGATCCGAGCGGACGCTTGCTCGAGAGCGACGACGCGCGCCGCGGACTGGCGCTCGAAGGCGCGTTCGACGACTTCTTCGCGATCGGCGAGCGGATCCTGCGCGCGGCCGAGGAGCGTCTGCAGGCCTTTATCTGCGGCGACGACGACGATGCGGAGCCCGAAGAGCGCCGCATGCTGCGCGAGTATGTCGAGGAGCAGCGCAATCGCGGCGAAGAGCGGTTCTCGGCCGCGATCCAGCGCGCGCTCGACTATGTCGGGGTCGGCGTCGGGCCGATCGGCGCGCTGATCGCGCGGGTGATCGTCAAGCGCATCGCGGCGCCGATCGCCGACGAGATCGGCAGGGTCGTCTATCAGAAGCTCGACGGGTTCTGCGCCGTCTGGGCGCGGTCGCTGCGCCGCCGCCGTGAGAAGGCGGCGCCGTCGGGCGGCGTCGGCGACGCGACGCCGTCGGTATTGTAGGTCGAGGGGCGAGACATGAAGACCAGCCGGCAAATCGTCGACGAAATCGTCGAAGCGGCGCAAGCGGGCGATGAAGGAGCGCTTGCGGCGAACTTGGCGGATCTCCACGCGCATCTCGACGAGACCGGCGCGGCGCTCGGGCCGGGCGACGCGCATCGGCTCGTCGAAGCGGTCGCGACGTCCCGCGCCGCGGCCGCGGCCGTGGACGAGAGCCAAGCGGAGCTCGAGAAGCTGTTCGCGGCGGTCCGCGAAGAGGCGGCGAAGCCCGAGCCGCGCGAGGCGACGTGGGAGGAGGCGCTGCAGGATCTCGCCGAGGCGCTGACGCGGCCGACGCCGCTCGTGAGCCGCGAGCGCGCCGAGGCGTTTCTCGGCAGTCTCAAATCATTTCGGGCGTTCGACGCGCTCGAACGCTTCTGCGACATCTTCATCACCCGCGGAGTCGACACGCCGATCATTCGAACGCTCTTTGCGCAGGCGATGATCGAAAACGGCCGCCACGCCGCGGCGATCGCGGTGCTGACGGAGCTCGCCGACTCCGCGGAAGGGCTGAGCTGGGCGCACAGAACGGAAACCTGCGGACTTCTCGGCCGCGTCAATTTGCAGATCTACACCGAGAGATCGGAGCTGGCGGCCGGTCGGGCGGTCGCCGTTCCTCAGCTGCGCGATCGCCTCCGCGATGCGGCCCGCTGGTACGGCTCCGTGTATCGCGATCCGGCGCGCGACCATTGGCCCGGCGTCGCCCTCGTGGCGATCTCGGCGCGGGCGGAGGCGGACGGCGTGGCGCTCGACCAGCCGATCGACGGGCGTGCGATCGCCCGGGACATCGTCGACGCGCTCGCGGACGACGTCGCCCGCGGAGAGTCGCCCTGGTCGATCGCTTCTGCGGCCGAGGCGAATCTCGGACTCGGGAATTGGAGCGAGGCGGCGCGCCTCTACGGCGTGTTCGCCAAGAACGCGACGCGCTTCATGCTCGGCTCCGCCATCCGGCGGCTCGAGCAGGTGTGGCGCGTTCGAGCCGGCCCGAGCGGGCCCGGCCTCTCGCTTTCGGTGCTGAAGGGCGCGCTCGCCATCAACCCGAGCGCGACCGTCAAAGTGACGCTCGACGAACTCAGGGTCATGGGCGAGCGCTCCGCCTCGCAGCAGGCCGAACTCGAGGCGATGGTCGACCATGGCGACTTCGTCCCGATGCAGATGTTCTTCAAACTGGTCGAGCTCGCCCGCGGGGTCGCGATGATCCGCGATCGGACGCTCAGGACGATCGGGACCGGCTTTCTGATCCGAGCCGCCGAGCTCGACGACGCCGCGCTGGCGGACGAGGTGTGGCTCGTGACCAACGCGCATGTGGTGCGCGACCCGAACGGACCGCCGCAGGCCCTTGCGTTCACGCCGTCGGAGGTGACGATCGGCTTCGAGGCCGAGCGCGACGCGGCCGGCGAGGTGCGGTCCTATCGGCTGCGGCCGGAGCCGGTCTGGCAGTCGCCGATCGCGGTGTGCGACGTCTCGGTCTGGCGGATCGGCGACGGGTTCTCGGCCGGCGCGGCGCGGCCGCTCGCGCTCGCGTCGAGCAATCGCGAGATTCGCCGCGCCGAAGGGCCGGGCGCGCCCGGCGACCTCGTCTCGGCGATGGGCCATCCGCGCGGTCGACAGCTTTCCCTTTCTCTGCGCGGCGCGCTGATGAACTTGCGCGGCGAGGTGCTGGACTACGGGCCGCGCGGCGCGGGCGAGCTGGATCCGGTCTATCTTCACTACAACATGCCGACGGAGCCCGGAAACTCCGGCAGCCCGGTCTTCGAGGCGACGACGTGGAAGGTCGTCGGCGTCCATCACGCCGGATTTCCGGGCGCCGAGGGGCGGCCGCGGCTGCGCGGCTCGCCGGAGTCGCATCGGGCCAACGAGGGCGTCTGCATCCAGTCGATCCGACGCCTCTACGCCGAGGAGAAGCGGCGGAGCGGACGCCGCCGCGGACGCCGTTGAAAACCGAGAGGGCCGCCCGAGAGCGGCGCCGAAAAGAGCGACTGAGCGACGGAATCTTTTTTGCGGCGCATTAAATGTCTGTCAACCGGCGCAAATCCGCGCCGGGAGAGAGGTTTGCGATGCGTCGTCCGATGGCGATTTGGAAGCAGGCGGCGATCGCGGTCGCGATCGTCGGGGCCGCGGCCTTCGGCTGGACCGAGCGCGAGACGGTGAGCGCCTATCTGAGCGGCGACGACGGCGCCGGCGCGAGCCTGGCGGCGACTTCCGCGGCGCCCGAAGAGCGCGGCCGCGGCCGGAGGGGCGGCGGCGGGCGCCGAGGCGGCCGTGACGGCCGGCCTGCGCCGGTCATCGTCGCCGAGGCCGAGCTCCGGGCGGACGACTTGGCGCTCGAGATCGTCGGCACCGCGCGCGCCCAGCGCTCGGTCGATCTCAGGGTCCAGGGCTCCGGCGAAGTGCTGACGTCGACGCTCGAGGCGGGCCGCGCGGTCGAGGAGGGCGAGGTTCTCGTCGAGCTCGACGACGAGGCGGCCGCCCTGGCCGTCGATCTCGCGAGGGCGCGCCGCGACGCCGCGGAGCGCGCGCTCGCCCGGCAGCGCGAGCTCGAACGCTCCGGCGCGACCTCCGAGACGGCTCTCGACACCGCCGCGACCGACGCCGCCTACGCCCGGATCGAACTCGCGCGCGCGACCCGCGCTCGAGAGGATCTCACCTTGACCGCGCCGTTCGCCGGCGTTCTCGGGCTGCCGCGAATCGAGGGAGGCGATTGGGTCGATCAAGGCGACGTCGCCGCCACGCTCGACGACCGCAGCGCGCTTCTCATCGAAGCGATGGCGCCGGAGACGCTGGTGGCGCGGACGAGCGTCGGCGCGGAGGTCGGCCTGCGCACGGCCTCGGCGCCCGGCGCGCGGCTCGTCGGCGAGATCGTCGCGATCGACAGCCGCATCGACCCGCAGACCCGATCGGCCCGCCTGCGCGTCGCCGTGCCCAACCCGGACGACGCTCTGCTGCCGGGCGCCTCCTTCGTGCTCGAGCTGACGTTCCCAGGGCCCGACTATCCGGCGGCGCCGGAGCTGGCGCTCCAATACGGCCGAGACGGGCTCTATGTCTGGCGCGTGCGCGACGCGGTCGCCGAGCGCGCGCCCGTGCGGCTCGTGCGGCGTCAGGCCGGGGTCGTGCTCCTCGAGAGCCTCGACGGCGAGGATCCGCTCGAGGCCGGCGATCTCATTGTCGTCGAAGGCGTGCAGAGAGTTCGGGACGGCGGCCGCGTGAGGATGGTCGGCGCGCCGGTCGAGCTGGACGCGACGCGATGAGCGAACGCGGCGTCGAGACGGAGACGGGCGCGGTGAGCGCGCAGGAAGCCGCCGTCCGAGGCACGGGCGGTCTGGCGGGCTTGAGCGTCCGCCGGCCCTGGCTCGCGATCGTGATGAACCTGCTCGTCCTCATCGCCGGCTTCGCCGCCTATTTCGCCGTCGAGGTCCGCGAGCTGCCCAATGTCGACCGGCCGATCGTCGCCGTTCGCGGCGATTTTCCTGGCGCGTCGCCGACGACCGTCGACGCCGAGGCGACGGCCGTCGTCGAAGCGGCGGTGGCGCGCATCAGCGGCATCTCGGCGATCCGCGCCTCCTCCGAAGAAGGCAATTTCCGCGTCATCATCGAGTTTCAGCCGGGCCGCGACCTCGACGCCGCCGCCTCGGACGTGCGCGAGGCGGTGGCGCGGGCCGAGCGGCGCCTGCCCGAGAGCGTCGAAGGGCTGACCGTCGTCCGCTCCGACCAGGACGCGCAGCCGATCGTCCAGATCGCCGTCTGGTCCGACAGCCAGCCGATCGACGTCGTCAGCCGCCAGGTCGAGGATGTGGTCCTGCCGGCGCTCACCGCCGTCGACGGCGTCGCGGAGGTGACGCTCCAGGGCGCGCGGCGGCGCGAACTCGTCGTCGAGGCGGCGCCCGACCGAATGGCGGCGCTCGGCGTCGCGGTGGGCGATCTCGTCGCCGCGCTCGAGGCCGCCGAGTTCGACGTGCCGGTCGGCAGCTTCGCGGCCGAGGATCTCGAGGTGCTGGTGCGCGCCGACGCGTCCGTGGTGTCGGCCGAGGAGATCGAGGCGCTCTCGATCCGCGACGACGTGCGCATCGGCGACGTCGCCTCGGTCTTCTTCACGCCGGCCAAGGCGAACTCGCTCGCCCGGCTCGACGGCCGCCTCGTGCTCAATCTCAGCGTGATCCGGCGCGCGGGCTCGAACACGGTCAGCATCTCGGACGACGTCGCGGCGGCGGTCGCGCAACTCGAGACGCGGTTTCCGGACCTCAATTTCGCCGTGACCAGCGACGACGCCGTCTTCATCAAGGGCGCGATCGGCGAGGTCGTGACCACGCTCGGGATCGCGCTCTCCATCGTCGTCGGCGTGATCTGGGTCTTTCTCGGCCGTCTCGGGCCGACCCTGGCGCCGGCGGTCGCGATTCCGGTCGCGCTCATCGGCGCGCTCGCCGCGATCCATCTTCTCGGCTTCTCGGTCAACCTGATCACGCTGCTCGCGCTCGTGCTCGCGACCGGTCTCGTCGTCGATGACGCGATCGTCGTGCTCGAGAACATCCAGCGCCGGCGCGCCGACGGGCGCGGGCCGCGCGCGGCCTCGGTCATCGGCGCGCGCCAGGTGTTCTTCGCCGTCATCGCGACGACCGCGGTGCTCGTCGCCGTCTTCACGCCGATCTCCTTCCTGCCGGGCACGGCCGGACGGCTGTTCGGCGAGTTCGGCTTTCTCTTGGCGATCACGGTGATCGTCTCGTCCTTCGTCGCGCTGACCTTGACGCCGATGATCGCGGCGCGCCTGCCGTCGCTCGGCGAGAAGAGCGGCGGTTCGGGCGTCTTCGGGCCGCGCGTCGCGCGCGGGCTCGGCGATCTCTACGCCTGGACGTTGCGGCGCACTCTCGCGGCGCCTTTGGTGACCGTCGCGGTCTGCGCGCTGCTCGCGGTCGGCGCGGGCGGGCTCTATGGCGAGCTCGGCGAGGAGCTGACGCCGGACGAGGATCGCGGCTCGGTGCGCGTCTTCCTGCAGGGGCCGGACGGCGCCGGCGTGCCGCACACCGACCGCCAGGTCGCCGCGGTCGAGGCGATCGCGGCGCCGCTCGTCGAGTCGGGCGTCGCGACGTCGATCTATTCCGTCAGCGGCCGTTGGGATCCGAACCGCGGCGGCGTCTATATCCAGCTCGCGCCTTGGGACGCGCGCGACGTCTCCCAGGCCGAGATCGAGGAGACGCTCCGGCCGCAGGTGGCCTCGCTGCCGGGCGCGCGCGTTCGCGTCTCCGGCGCCTCCGGGCTCGGGTTGCGCGGCAGCCAGGGCGAGTCGCTGCGCATCGCCATCACCGGGCCGTCGCACGCGGAAATCGCGGAGGTCGCCTTCGCCTTCGCCGATCGTCTGGAAGGGATCGAGGGCCTCTCCGGCGTCCGCGTCGACTATCAAGCGACGCAGCCGCAGATCTCGATCGAGGTCGACCGCGCGCGGGCGTCCGATCTCGGCGCGCGCATGGCGGTCGTCGGCGAGACGCTGCGGGCGCTGGTCGACGAAGACCGCGTGACCGATTTCAACATCGGCGACGAGATCGTGCCGGTCGTCATCCGCTCGACCTCGGGCGCGATCCAGGATCCGTCCGATCTCCTGAACTTCACCGTGCGCAGCGACGCCGGCGATCTCATTCCGCTCGAGCAGATGGTGCGCTTCGTCGAAGAAGGCGTCGCCGCCGAGCTCGACCGCTACGGCCAGCGCCGGGCGGTGCAGATCAGCGCCTCGCTCTCGGCGGATTTGCCGCTGCGCGAGGCGGTCGAAGAGGTCCGAGCCCTCTCGGTCGAGTTTCTGCCGGACGGCTACGGGCTCCTCTTCCGCGGCGAGGCGGCGACGCTCGAGGAGACGTCGAGCAATCTGACGCTCGTCTTCGCGTTCGCGCTGGTCATCGCCTTTCTCGTGCTCGTCGCGCAGTTCGAGAGCCTGACGAGCGCGGCGGTGGTGATGCTGACGGCGCCATTCGGCGTCTGCGCGGCGATCTTCGCGCTTTGGCTCTCCGGCGCCACGATCAACATCTACAGCCAGATCGGCGTGTTGATGCTCATCGGCGTGATGGCGAAGAACGGCATTCTCATGGTCGAGTTCGCCGATCAGCTGCGCGATCGCGGCGCGCCGGTCTGGCGGGCGGCGGCCGAGGCGGCGCGGATCCGTCTGCGTCCGATCGCGATGACGCTGACCTCGACGGTCCTCGCCGGGCTGCCGCTCGTCTACGGCTCCGGTCCGGGCGCCGAGGCGCGGGCGGCGATCGGCTGGGTGATCTTCGGCGGTCTCGGCATGGGCGCGCTCTTCACGTTGTTCCTGACGCCGGCGGCCTATGTGCTCGTCGCCGGGCTGACGCGGCCGCGCGCGGCGGAAGGCGACGCGCTCGAGAAGGAGATGGCGGCGGCGGCCGAGGCGTGACTCGCCGTCTTTTCGAAAAGTCAACGTCGCGCCCGTAGACTGGCGACGATGTCGACAATCGAGGGGCGGGGAAATGCGCGGAGGCTTTGGACGCTGGCGGCGTCGCAGCGGGTCGCGAGCGGCTTGCGACGCGTTCAACGCCGTTCTGGACCAGCTGCACGCCGCGTGCCCGACGCGCGAAGCCGACGAGTCCGAGTTCCTGGAGTGGGTTTGCGAAGAGGTGAGCCGTTTGCTCGATGTCGATCGGGTCGGCGTCTGGCGGCTGAGCGACGACGAGCGGCGGATGACCTGCGGCCCGCTCTTCGACCGTCGTCGAGGCGTCGTCGAGACCGGAAAGGTGCTCGACCTCAGGGAGGCGCCGAATTTCGTCACCTCCTTGCGCACCCAGCGCTCCTTCACCGTCGAGGACGTCGAGCGCGATCCGAGGACGGCGGACATGGCGGCGGCCCATTTCACGCCGGTCGGCATCCGCGCGATCATGCACGCCCAAATCCATTCGGCGGCCGGCGCGGCCGGCTTTCTCACCGCCGCCGTTGTCGGCGGGCGCCGGAAGTGGCGCCCCGACGAGACCGCGTTCGCCGCGTCCGCCGCCGCTATTATCGGCATGCATTGGGACCGAAGCGAGCGCGCGCGTGTTTTCGCGGAGCTCGAGCGGCGCAATGAGGAGCTCGCGCGCGTCGAAGGGCTGCTGACGAGCATCGTCGACCACGCGCCGGGCGTGTTCCTGAACTATCTCGTCGACGCGGACGGCGCGCCGCGCGTCACCTATGTCAGCCGGCAGAGCCGCGAAATTTGGGAGCATGAGCCCGAGGCGATCGTCGGCGACGTCGCGCTCGTTTGGGACTGCGTGCATCCCGAGGACGCGCCGATTCTCGCCGCGCGCATCGACGAGGCGGCGCGGAATCTGACGCAGTTCGAGGCGCGCTGGCGCGTCATGACGCCGTCGGGCGAGGAGAAGTGGCTTCTCGGCCGAGCGACGCCGCAGCCCGCCGACGCCGACGGCGCGGTCGTCTTCACCGGCTTCGTCATCGACGTGACCGCGCAAGTGCGGGCCGAGCTCGAAGGCGTCCGCGCGCGCCGAGAGGCCGAGCTCGCGAGCGAGCGCTTCGTCACCGCGATCGAAGCGCTGCCCGCCGGCTTCGTCATGTATGACAGCGACGATAAGCTGTTGATCTGCAACGAAGAGTATCGCCGCCTCTACGCTCATATCGCCGACGTCATCCTGCCGGGCCGCAGCTTCGAGAGCATTATTCGAACCGGCGTCGAGCGCGGTTTTCCGCCCGTGGCCGTCGGCCGCGAGGACGAATGGGTCGCGGAGCGGATGGCCGAGCATCTCAACCCGCGCGGCGCGATCGAGCAGGAGCTTCCCGACGACCGCCATCTCAAGATCCACGAATCGCGCACCGAGACGGGCGACATCGTCGGCTTCCGGGTCGAGATCACCGAGCTCAAGCGCCAGCAGCGCCGGCTCGAGGAGCTCGCCGCCGAGCTCGCCGCCTCGAAGGCGCGGGCCGAGCGCGAGGCGCTGCATGACGGGCTGACCGGTCTGCCGAACCGGCGCCACATCGACCGCAAGATCGCGGAGCTCGCGGAGCTCGGGCGGCCCGAGGACGTCGTCTTCGCGCTGCATATCGATCTCGACCGCTTCAAGCACATCAACGACACGCTCGGCCACGCCGCCGGCGACCATGTTCTGAAGACCGTCGGCGCGACGTTGCGCGCGGCGACCCGCGCCGAGGACTTCGTCGCCCGGATCGGCGGCGACGAGTTCTTCATCCTTTGCGGTCTCGGCGCGACGGCGGAGACCGCCGAAGCGATCGCCGAGCGCATCGTCGCCGATCTCGGCCGGCCGATCGATTACGAAGGGCAGCCCTGCCGTTTCGGCGCCAGCGTCGGCGTCGCCTCGGCGCCGGCTCGCTGCGCATGCAATCTCCTCGTGAACGCCGATCTGGCGCTCTACGAGGCGAAGGGCCTCGGCCGCAACCGCGTCGAGATTTTCACGAGCGACCTGCAGGAGCGTCTGAACGCCAAGAAGCGCACGGCGGACGAAATCCTGCGCGGGCTCGAACACGGCGAATTCGAGCCCCATTTCCAGCCGCAGTTCACGGCGCGCGACCGCGTCTTCGCCGGCGTCGAGGCTTTGGCGCGTTGGCGCCATCCCGAGCGCGGCGTGCTGGCGCCCGCGGCGTTTCTCGGCGTCGCCGCCGAACTCAACGTCGTCGACCAGCTCGATCGAACGATCTTCCGCCAGGCGCTCGACGTTTGCGCGCGGCTGAAGGCGCGCGGCGCGCCGATCCCGAAGCTGTCGGTCAATGTCAGCGTCGAGCGGCTCAAGGACGCCGGACTCGCGGCCGACGTCGAGCGCTTCGACGGACAAGCGGGCGGCCTCGCCTTCGAGCTGCTCGAGACGATCAATTTCGACGAGGACTACGCCGAGGCGGATTGGGCGCTCGACCGGTTGCGCGATCTCGGCGTCGAGCTCGAGATCGACGATTTCGGCAGCGGCCGCGCCTCGATCATGTCGCTGCTCAAGATCTTTCCGAAGCGGATCAAGATCGACCGGCAGCTGGTGGCGCCGATCGTCGAGTCGCGGGTGCATCTCGATCTCGTCCGGGCGATCGTCGATATCGGCGTCTCGCAGAAGATCAGCGTCATCGCCGAAGGCGTCGAGACGGCGGAGCACGCGCGCATTCTTCGCGATGTCGGCTGCGAGGCGCTGCAGGGCTACTATTTCGCCGCGCCGATGGCGGAGCCGTCGCTCGGCGCCTTTCTGCGCGCGCGGGCTTGGCCGGGCGCGCCGACGGCCGCCTGAGCGGGCGGCCGGACGTTCGTCACACCATGATGCCGCCGTCGAGATTGAGCGCCTGGCCGGTCATGAAGGCGCTGGCGTCGCTCGCGAGGTAGAGCGCGAGCCGGGCGATCTCCTCGGGCGTCCCGAGCCGTCCCATCGGCTGGCGGGCGATGAAGGCGGCGCGATTGGATTCGTAGGCGCCCGGCAGCGCGCGGATCCGCTCCTCGAGGCTCGGGCTCTGCACCGTGCCCGGGCAGATCGCGTTGCAGCGCACGCCGCGGGCGACGAAATCCGCCGCCACCGACTTCGTCAGCCCGATCACCGCCGCCTTGCTCGCGCCGTAGGCGCATCGGTTCGGCAGGCCCTTGGTCGAGGAGGCGACCGAGGCGACGTTGATGATCGAGCCGCCGCCGGCGGCCAGCATCGCCGGCAGGAAGGCGCGGATCGTCCGCCACATCGACTTGACGTTGAGGTCGAAGGAGAAGTCCCAGGCGCGCTCGTCCGTCTCCAGGATCGAGCCGTGATGGACGTAGCCGGCGCAGTTGAAGAGGATCTCCGCGCGCCCGATCCGGGCCGCCTCGGCGTTCACGGCGTCGGTGTCGAGCGCGTCGAGGACGACGGTCTCGACGCCGGGCGCCTCGGCCGCGAGCGCCTGCAGACTTTCCGCCGAGCGGTCGGTCGCGATCACCCGCGCGCCGGCCTCGGCGAAGGCCTTCGCGGTCGCCGCGCCGATGCCGGCCCCGGCGGCGGTCAGAAACGCGGTCTTGCCGGCGAGAGCGCCGGACTCTGAGGTTGCGGGCATTCGCTGTTCCTCCCCGTCTGCCGCGGCGTCGAGGCCGCGACGTATTGCCGGCGCGCGCGAGATTTCTCTGCCGCTGGTCTTGGCGCAAGGCCCGCGACGCGATCTTATGGCCCGATCTAGAACCCGGCGCGACGTCGACGCAAGGCCGCGCGTCGCCTTCCGGGGCGATCGGAACAGGTGAGCGGGCCGGCGCGATCGCGGCGTCGGCGGATGGAGTTCGAAGCGATGACGACCAGCGTCGCCGCCTCGGCCGACAGCCGGCCGGTCTTGGGCATTCTCTTGATGATCGCGGCGTATTTCTGCTTCACCGGCATCGACACCTCGGCGAAATGGCTCGTCCAGGCCGGGCTGCCGGCGATGCAGGCGGCCTTCGTCCGCTACGCCGCGCATTTCTTCATCGCCCTGGCGCTTCTCGCGCCGAGCGCGGGCCTTCATCTTTTCCGGACGCGCGCGCTCGGCCTCGAGGCGCTGCGGGCGCTGTGCTTGCTCGGCTCGACCGTCTGCAACTTCACCGCCGTTCAGTTCCTGCCGCTGTCGCTCACCGTGACGATCTTCTTCACCGTGCCGCTTTTCGTCTGCGCGCTCTCGGTTCCGCTCCTGGGCGAGAAGGTCGGGATCCGGCGCTGGACGGCGATCATCGTCGGCTTCGGCGGCGTGCTCGTCGCGACGCAGCCCTGGAGCGCCGAGGCGCACTGGGCGATGGCGCTGTCGATCTGCGCCGCGCTCGGCGCGTCGTTCTACGCGATCCTGACGCGGCGCCTCGTCGGCGTCGACAGCACCGCGACGCAGCAGCTCTACGCCGCCGGCGTCGCGACCGTGGCGCTGGCGCCCACCGTGGCGTTCGGCTGGGAATGGCCGAGCCTCGCCGTGGACTGGCTCGCCTTCGCCGCCATCGGCGTCTTCGGCTGGGTCGGCCATCAATGCCTGACGATCGCCCATCGCCACGCGCCGGCGAGCGTGCTCGCGCCGTTCATCTATTCGCAGATGCTGTTCATGACCGCGTCGAGCTTCTTCGTGTTCCACGATCCGATCACGCCGAACACGGTCGTCGGCGGCGCGATCGTGCTGGCGAGCGGCCTCTATATCTGGATGCGCGAGCGCAAGCTCTCGGTGCCGACGAGCTGGGGCCGCCTGCGCGGCGGCTGAGGGCGCCGATCGTCTGATCGGTTCTGATGGAAGCAACCTCGCCCTTGTCATCCCGGCCAAGCGCGAAGCGCGCCGAGCCGGGATCCAGGG
>CAZPTD010000009.1:0-38265 GCA_964588915.1 uncultured Neomegalonema sp.
GGCTGTCCGCGGCCTTTCGCCGGGCTCCCGCGCTTGCGCGGCGCTTTTTTGCCGAAAATCGCGTCCTTGCGGCGTCGGCCGGCGTGACCGACCAGCGCGCGTGATCGTGGTTTCGGATAGAAAACCGGCTTTCTGTCTGGTGAGCGTGAGCAACCCTTACCCGACAAAATCCGGATACGACGCGTCGCGCTCCGAGATCACCTTCGGCGCCGCCGGCCACGCGATCGCGAAGGCCGGATCGTCGAACCGGAACCCGTCGCCGCGGCCGGGCTCGAACATCCGTCCCATGAGGTAGAGGACGTCCGTGTCCGGCTCCAAAGTCAGAAACCCGTGCGCGCAGCCCTCGGGCGCGTAGAGCGCGGTCATGCCGTCGGCGTCGAGCCGGGCGCCGGTCCAGCGCCGATAGCTCGGGCTCTCGGGCCGCAAGTCGGCGACCACGTCGAAGATCGCGCCGCGCGCGACGCGGACGAGCTTGGCCTCGGCGAAGGGCGCGCGCTGGAAATGCATGCCGCGAAGCGTCAAGGCGGCCCGGTTGCGCGAGAGATTGCTCTGGACCGGCGCGAAGTCGCCGATCCCGGCGGCGGCGAACTCCTCCGGGCACCAGATCCGCGCGAAGGCGCCGCGATCGTCCTCATGCGCCTCCGCCTCGATCCGGAAGCAGCCGGCGACCTCGGTCTCGAAGAAACGCATCACCAGGTCCTGAGCTTCGGCGTCGCGACCACGAAGCGTCCGCCCCAGCCGCGGATATAGGCGTGCTCGCGCGCGATCTCCTCGGCGAGGTTCCAGGGCAGGATTAGCACGTCGTCCGGCTCTTCGGCGAGAAGGCGCTCCGGCCCGACGACCGGGATATGCGCGCCGGGCATGAGCTTGCCCTGCTTCGCCGGGTTGCGGTCGACGGCGAAGGCGATGTCGTCGGCGCCGACGCCGCAGAAATTGAGGAAGGTCACGCCTTTCGCCGCCGCGCCGTAGGCGGCGATCCGGCGGCCCTCCGCGCGCGCCTCGGCGAGATAGGCGCGGAAGCCGGCGCGGATCTCCTCTGCGCGCCAGGCGAGCCGCTCGTAGCCGTCCCGCGAGTCGAGCTTCGCCGCCTTCTCCTCGGCGCGGAGCGCCGCCACGGCCGCCGTCTCGCGATGCGTCGCCTCGGCGCGGCAGGCGAAGAGCCGGAGCGAGCCGCCATGGGTGGCCAGCTTCTCGACATCGAAGACGCGCAGGCCGACCGAGGCGAAGACGCGCTCGACCGCGAGCAGCGAGAGATACGAGTAGTGCTCGTGGTAGATCGTGTCGAACTGATCGAGCGCGATCAGGTTGAGGAGATGCGGGAACTCGAAAGTGGCGACGCCCTCGGGCTTCAAAACGGTGCGGAAGCCGGCGGCGAAGCCGGCGATGTCCGGCACATGCGCGAGCACGTTGTTCGCCGCCGTCAAATCGGCCGGTCCGCGCTCCGCGACGATCCGCTCGGCCGTCGTCGCGTCGAAGAAGGCGATCAGCGTCTCGACGCCCTTGTCCGCGGCGGCGTTGGCGCAGTTCCAGGCCGGCTCCACGCCGAGCGCCGGCACGCCGGCCGAGACGAAGTGCTGCAGGAGATAGCCGTCATTGGACGCCGCCTCGAGCACGAAGCTCTCCGGTCCGAGGCGCCAGCGCTCGATCATCGCGCGCGCATAGCGGCGGGCGTGGGCGACCCATCCGCTCGAGAAGGACGAGAAATAGGCGTAGTCGCCGTGGAAATGGGCGTCCGCCGGCGGGCTCTCGGCGACTTGGACGAGCAGACAGCCCTCGCAGAGCCGCACCTCCAAGGGATAGCGCCGCTCCTCGCCGAGCGCGTCTTCGGTCGCGAGCAGGAAGCTGTTGGCGAGCGGGCTCGTCCCGAGATCGATGACGCTGAACTCGAGCGGCTCGCCGCAGAAGCGGCAGCGCGGCGCCGTGTGCGGGCGCTGGGCGGCGACGGCGCTCATGCGGCGGCTCCTTGCGCGCCGCATTCGGTCTCGTAGCGCGCGATCTCGCCGAGGGTCGCGTAGCGCATGTTCGAGCCGGAGATCCAGGCGCGATACCAGTCCGCCGCCGCCTTGATCGCCGCATGGCCGACCAGCCGATCGCGCCATCCCAGCGTCTTCTGCGCGAGGCGGGCGTCGAGCGCCAGGAGCGGCGCCTCGACCGATCCTTCTTCGGGACGAAGCTCGAGCGCGTCCGGCGCGCCGAGCGCGAACATCATCGAGCGCGCGAAATCGACCACCGGGATCGCCGGCTTCGGCGCCGGGCCGAAATTGAGCGTCCGCGGCGCATGCGCGTCCTCGACCAGCCGCTCGGCGTAGAGGAGATAGCCCGAGAGGCAGTCGAGCGCATGCTGCCAGGGCCGCGTCGCCTGCGGTTGGCGGAGCACGACCGGCGCGCCGCCGAGCGCCGCGCGCACGCAATCGGGCGCGAGCCGGTCCTGGGCGAAGTCGCCGCCGCCGATGACGTTGCCGCCGCGCGCCGTGGCGATACGGACGCCTCTCGGCTCGAAATAGCAGCGCGCCGCGGAGGCGGCGAGGATCTCGCAGGCGGCCTTCGAGGCGGCATAAGGGTCGACGCCGCCGATCGGGTCGCCCTCGCGATGCGGCCGGCCGGAGCCGTCATTGGCGTAGACCTTGTCGGAGGTGACGATCAGCGCCGCCGCGAGCGCCGGCGCCTCCATCAGCGCCTCGAGGAGATGCTGCGTTCCGAGGAGGTTGGTCTCCCAGGTCTCGGTCGGGTCGCAGAGCGCCCGTCGGACGATGGCCTGCGCCGCGAGATGGAGCGTGATCTCCGGGTTCGCCTCGGCGACGGCGCGCGCGACGCCCTCGCGGTTGCGCAAGTTGACGAACCGGCTGGTCATGCCGTCGCCGACCCGCGCGAGCCGGAAGAGGCTGCGCTCCTCGTCCTCCGGCATCAGCGCGAGACCCCAGACCTCGGCGCCGAGGCGCTGGAGCCAGAGCGAGAGCCAGGCGCCCTTGAAGCCGGTGTGGCCGGTGACGAGCACGCGGCGGCCGCGCCAGAAGGACGGGTTCGGAAGCGCGCCCTCCGGCGCCGCGTCGCGCTGCGACGGGCCGAGTTCGAACTTGCTCACGCCGCCGCCCTCGGGTTGGAGAGATCGGCGGCGCGGTCCCAGACCCTCCAGGGCGCCTCGCCGCTCTCCCAGAGCGCCTCGAGCTGGTTCTTCTCGCGCAGCGTGTCCATCGGCTGCCAGAAGCCGTCATGGCGATAGGCGCGGAGCTGGCCGGTTTCGGCGAGCGTCTCGAGCGGCTCGCGCTCCCAGACGGTGTCGTCGCCCTTGACGAGCTCGATGACGCTGCGCTCGAGGACGAAGAAGCCGCCATTGATGAGCCCGCTCTCGCCCTTCGGCTTCTCGACGAAGCGGCTGACGGCGTCGCCCTCCATCGCGAGGCCGCCGAAGCGTCCCGGCGGCGCGACCGCGGTCAAGGTCGCGGCGGCGTCGTGGCCGAAATGGAAGTCGATCAGCGCCGAGACGTCGATGTCGGCGACGCCGTCGCCATAGGTCATGCAGAAGGTCTCGTCCGACCCGAGATAGGGCGCGACGCGCTTGAGGCGGCCGCCGGTCATGCTGTCGGCGCCGGTCTCCGCGAGGGTCACGCGCCAGGGCTCGGCGACGTTCTGATGCACCTCCATGCCGCCGGTGCGGACGTCGAAGGTGACGTCGGCGCCGTGCAGCACGTAGTTCGCGAAGAACTCCTTGATCATGTAGCCCTTGTAGCCGAGGCAGATGATGAAATCGCGCACGCCATGCGCGGCGTAGATCTTCATGATGTGCCAGAGAATCGGCCGTCCGCCGATCTCGACCATCGGCTTCGGTCGGACGCCGGTCTCCTCGGACAGCCGCGTGCCGAGCCCGCCGGCGAGAATGACAGCTTTCATGGTTCATCTCCGCTGAACGCTTCAGCGGCGATTAAATAGCTGCGAAATTGAAATAGGGTTTATGCGCGGCAACCAAATTGAGCCGCGTTATTTTCTTGTAAGCGAAAGTAATGATCCGGTGAAGGCCGGCGGCGGCCGTCCATCATTGCTTAAGCGGTCCGCAAGGCGGCGCGGCGCGCGGTCGGCGCTCGATCGTTAACGCCGCGTTCACTATGCTCGGCGATGGTCCCGGACGACCTGCGCTTGGAGCCTCCCAATGAAGCTGACCCTAAACACCAAAGCCGGCACGCTCACCGTCGAGGACGCGAGCGGCGTCGATATGATCAGCCTCTATTCCGACCGCGCCTTTCAGATCCTCTCGGAGCAATGGGTCAATATCGGCTGGGTCCAGAAGCACTGCTACACCTTCTCCTGGCTCGGTCGTCCGATCATCCAGCTGCCCGACGACATGATCCGGATCCAGGAGGTGATCTACCGCGTCCAGCCGACGCTGATCATCGAGACCGGCGTCGCCCATGGCGGCTCGCTGATCTACTACGCCAGCATCGCCAAGGCCGCGGATCTGCCGACGCGCGTCGTCGGCGTCGACATCGAGATCCGGCCGCATAACCGCGCGGCCATCGAGGCGCATCCGCTCTTCGATCGGATCACGCTCGTCGAGGGCGGCTCGACCGACGAAGCGACGCTCGCGGAGGTCGGCGAGCTGGTCCGGCCGGACGACCGCGTGATGGTGATCCTCGACAGCGATCACAGCCGAGACCACGTGCTCGGCGAGCTCCGCGCCTACGCGCGATGGGTCAGCAAAGGCTCGTACATCGTCTCGACCGACGGCGTGATGCGGCAGCTCGCCGGCCTGCCGCGGACCGGGACCGACTGGGCGGAGAACAATCCGGTCGCGGCCAACGAGATCTTCGTCGCGGAGAACGCGGACTTCGTGATCGAGGAGCCGGAATGGCCGTTTAACGAGAGCTCGCTCGACTTCCGAGTGACGCATTGGCCGAAATGCTGGCTCCGCCGCGTCGCCTGACGAAGTCGGCGCCGGAGCGCAATTCTCGGACCGAAGAAGCGTCCGATTTCGCGAGACTTTAACCCTGACGGCACGCCCTTTGCCAGCCGGCGCCGTCGGCGCGATTTCTGAGCGGCGATCCGTCCCAATACGGTAAAAATGGCCGGCGGGCGCCACAGTTCCGAGCTTTTTGCCGCCAAGGGCCGCGCCGCTTCCTCGCTTGTCTTCCTCGATAGGTTGAATTGGGCGTAGCCTCGGCGGCGGCGGCCAAGGGTCTACTTGCCGCGGCCCCTCGATCGCCGGCGCCCATCGGGCGGACGGCGGTCTTGGCGCGCGGCGGGATCGATTCTTCCGCAGTCATTTCGACGGCGTCGGCGGGCGCGCGACCGCGCCGCTCCGGGCGCCGCGGCGATCAGATTGAGTACGCGAAGGGAGAAACGATCGTGAAAGCTTCGGTGAAACACGCCCTGGCGGCGGGCGCGGCGGTGGTCGCGGCGGCGGGCGCGGCGCCGGCGTCGGCGCAGACGCGGCCGGATCTCGTCGTCAATGTCGACCGCTCCGAGATCCTGTCCTTGAGTTGCGCGGCCAACGAGCCGCTCGCGGTCATCCGCGTCGCCATCGACAATCAGGGCGACGGGCCGGCGGCGCGCTCGACCGCCATCGGTCTGCCGGCCGTCGCCGGCGTCGCCGCCGAGCACGCGCCCTTCACCTACGAGCAGGTGGACAGCCGCAACAACATCGATCCCGGCGAGATCTCGACCGAGGTCGTGGTGATCGGCGACGGCATCGTGAAATCCGGCCGCATCGGCGACGTCGTCGGCGGCGGCGGAACGCCGGCGGCCGACGTGGTGACCACGGCGCGGTCGCTCGCCGAACAGCGGCGTCTGCCGCTCGGGCTCCGCCGCCAGATCCAATCCCGCCTGGCCGCCGCCGGCTACTACGAATTCGACGTCGACGGCATCTTCGGACGCCGCACCGAGACCGCGATCCGCGCCTATCAGCGCTCGCGCGGCGATTCGCAGACCGGCGTGCTCACCGTCGCGCAAATCGACGATCTCTTGCGCGGCGGCCCGCCGCGCAGCTCGTTCCTCGCGGGCGGCGGCGGCGGTCGCGAGCAGCGCGTGCGCTTCATCGTGATCGTCGATCCGAACAACGTCATCGACGAGGAGAACGAGAGCAACAACGTCTGGATCACGCCGACCCAGACGCTGCGCGGCTGCTGATCGCGAACCGGCGGCCCTCGGCGGTCGGAGGCGCCTCTCGACGAGGGTTGCGCCTCTGACGGCTCTCGGCCGCGTCAGTCCTCGTTGGCGAGCACCACGCGGCCGAGCACCTTGCCCATGGCGAGATCGTCGAGCGTCTCGCTCGCGGCGGAGAGCGGGCGCTCGGTGACGGGTATCGGCTTGAGCGCGCCCGACTGCGCCAGCGCGACGAGTTCTCTCAGATCCTTGCGCGAGCCGACATAGGAGCCGCGCAAGGTCAGCGCCCGCTGCGGCAGCATCGGCAAAGAGAGCCGGAAGGCGCCGCCGAAGAGCCCGACGATCACATAGCGGCCGGTCTTCTTCAGCGACCGCGTCGCGAGCCCGGCGGTGCTTTCGGCGCCGACCGTGTCGAGCGCCGCGATGAGCGCGCCGCCGGTGATCTCGGCGAGCGCCGCGTCGCCGTTCTCGGACGTCCTGACATTGAGGACGGCGTCGGCGCCCATCTCCTTCGCCGCGTCGAGTTTGGCGTCGTCGACGTCGATCGAGACGACGTTCGGCGCGCCGAGCGCCTTGGCGATGGTGACGGCGTTGAGCCCGAGCCCGCCGGCGCCGAAGATCGCGAGCCATTCCTCGTCATGGATCGGCAGCAGCTTCTTCAGCGCCGCGAAAACGGTGATCCCGGCGCAGGTGTAGGAGACCGCGATCTTCGGATCGAGCCCGTCCGCCGGAACGAGATGGCTCGGATGCGGGACGAGAACGCGCGTGGCGTAGGCGCCGTCCGTGAGGATCCCGAGCGCGCGCATCTGAGCGCAGTCGTTCTCGCGCTCTTCGCGGCAGGCGCGGCAGGCGCCGCAGCCGATCCAGGGATGGACGAGGACCTTGTCGCCGATCTCGACGCCCGTCGCCTGCGGCCCGAGCGCGACGATCTCGCCATAGGCCTCGTGGCCGAGCGTCATCGGCAGCTTCATGCCGCGGTCCTCCATCCGCAGCTTCTGCCCGTCGCCATAGTCGAAATAGCCCTCGGCGATGTGGATGTCGGAATGGCAGACGCCGGCTTTCTCGACCTTGACCAGAACCTCGGTTCCGGCCGGAACCGGATCCGGCGCGTCGCGCGCCTCCAAGGGCTTGCCGAACTCGACGAGTTGGTATGACCGCATGGGAAGCTCCTCCTGGCGCGTTTTTTCTTAAGGATTTTCGAGCCATGCTCGCCCTGATCGCGGGCGCTGTCGAGTCGCGGCGCGCAGGGCGGGAGGGGCCGATGTTGATCGTCACCGGCGCGACAGGTTTCGTCGGCGGGCATGTGGTCGAGGCGGCGCTGAGCGCGGGCCGAGAGGTCCTGGCGCTCGGGCGCGACCGCGCGAAGGCGGAGGCGGCGCGATGGGCCGGCAAGGCCGCGTTCGTCGCGCTCGATCTTCACGATCCGGCGTCGCTCGAGGCGGCGCCTTGGGCGGCGGCGGAGGCGGTGCTGCATCTGGCCTGGCCCGGCCTGCCGAACTATCGCGATCCGGCGCATGTGACCGACTATCTGCCGGCCGACGCGCGGTTTCTCGCGTCGATCGAGGCGCTCGGCGCGCGGCGGATCGTGATCGCCGGCACGTGCTTCGAATACGGCCTCAAATCCGGCGGGCTCGCCGAGGAGACGAGCTGCGAGCCGATCTTGCCCTATCCGATCGCCAAGAACGCGCTGCGCCAGCTCCTCTTCGCCGGACCGAGGACCGCCGAGATCGCCTGGGCCCGGCTCTTCTACATGCACGGACCCGGGCAGAACCCGAGGAGCGTCCTCGCCCAGCTCGACGCCGCCATCGGCCGCGGCGACGCGTCCTTCCCGATGTCGGGCGGCGAGCAACTCCGCGACTATCTGCCTGTCGAGACGATCGCCGACCGGCTCGTCCGCCTCGCCCTCGCGAAGGGCGCGGCCGGCGCCTTCAACATCTGCTCGGGCGCGCCGATCTCCGTCCGCCGGCTGGTCGAGGAGCGCGTCGCCGCCCGCGGCGCGGAGATCGCCCTCGAGCTCGGCGCCTATCCGTATCCCGACTACGAGCCGATGGCGTTCTGGGGCGACGGGCGCAAATTCGCGTCGCTCGGACCCTGACCGGTCGAAGGCCGTCTTGTTTCCGCGTGAAGTCGACGACCGCGTCGCGTAGCTTCCTGCGTGGTGAGCCGCCAAACGGAGACTCGACATGAGCGGCGTTGACGCGGCGGCGGGCGTATCGGCGGTCCGGCGGCGCGAAGAAGATTTGCGCGCTTGGCTGATCGATCAGGCGCTCGGCCGGACCACGCCTCAGGACGTCGCCGGAGGGTTCGCCGAGCGGCTCAACGACGCCGGCTTGCCGATCGATCGGCTGCATCTCGCCTATTCGATGCTGCATCCGCTCTTCGAGGGCGAAGGCGCGACCTGGACGCGCGAAGGCGGGCTCGAGGCGGAAAGCTATCATTTCCGGGAGGGCGGCCGCGACCCGGGTTGGTACGCCAGCCCGCTCCGGCATATGATCGCGACGCGCACGCCGACGCTTGCGGCGACGCTCGCCGAGCCGGACATCCGCGCGCGCTTTCCCGTCTTGCAAGAACTCTACGATGCGAGCTATCGCGCCTATTCGGCGCATATCCAGGCCTTCGACAGCTTCACCGGCTACGCCGCCGATCGCGACGAGGAGACCAAGGCGAGCGGCTGCGTCTTTACGTTCGCCTCGAAGTCGATCGAAGCGTTCGACGATGCGGCGCTGACGCTCTTCGAGCGGATCAAGCCCTATTTCGCGGTCGCGGTGAAATCGGCGATGCAGTTCCGCATCGCCGAGAGTCTGGCGCAGTGCTATATCGGGGCCGAGGCCGGGCGGCGCGTGCTCGACGGCTCGGCGCATATCGGCGACGGCGTCTACACGCCGGCAGTGGTGCTGTTCGCGGATCTGCGCGGCTCGACCGTTCTCGCCGAGACGCTGCCGCGCGACGCCTATCTCGCATATCTGAACGCCTTCTTCGCCGAGATCGGCGCCGCGATCGCGGCGGAAGGCGGCGAGATCCTGGCCTTTCTCGGCGACGGCGCGCTCGCGGTCTTCTCGCTCGACGCCTTCGGGCCGGCGGAGGCGCGGCGGCGGGCCGTTCGCGCGGTCTCGGACGCGTTCGCGCGCATCGAGGCCCTGAACGCCGCGGCGGAGAGCGATCCGCCGATGCGGTTCAGCGTCGGGCTGCACGCCGGCGAGGTCGCCTATGGCAATATCGGCGTGCCGGACCGGCTCTCTTGGTCGGTGATCGGTCCGGTCGTCAACGAGACGGCGCGCTTGCAGGAGCTCGCCAAGGCGCTCGGCCATCCGGTTCTCGCGAGCGCCGAGTTCGCGTCGGGCGTCGAGGAGCTCGAAGGCGGTCGGCGATGGCGCAGTCTCGGCGCGCAGAGGCTGCGCGGCGTCAGCCGCGAGATCGAGGCGCTGGCGCTCACCTGATCCGCCGCAGCTCTGCGAGATGCTTCTCGTGATCGATTGCGAAATTGCCGGAGACGACGGCGCCCTCGGCGACTTCGCGCGTGACCACCGCGCCGATGGAGACGCGCGCGCCGGCGCCGACCGTCAGCCCGCTCGACACGGTTGCGTTCGGGCCGACCCAGACGTCGTCTCCCAAACGGCTCGCGCCGAGGACGCAGGCGCCGCCGCAGAGCGCGACGCGCGCGCCGATGACGGCGTTGTGGGCGACATAGACGAGGTTGTCGAGCGCCGCGTCCGGGCCGATGACCGTGTCGTTGCCGAAGGTTCCGCGATCGACGCAGGCGTTGTGCTGGATCACGGCGCCGGCGTCGATCCGCACGCCGCCGTAATGGCCCGGAATGAAGAGCGCGCCGTCCACGATCTTCCGGTCGAAGCCCTCGCCGCCGATGATCGAGCCGGCGCCGATCCGCGCGCCCTCGCCGATCCGGACGCCGGTCCGCACCGACGCGAACTCCTCCACCACCGCGTTCTCGCCGATCTCGACCGCCTCCTCGGCGATCGAGGCGTGCGGCGAGATCCGCGCCGAGGCGGCGATCACCGTCTTCGGCTTCGGCCGCGCGCGCCAGGCCGCGTAGAGCGCCTGATGCGCCGCGAGAAAGGCGCGGCGCGGATCCTCGGCGACGGCGAGCCCTTTTTCGGCCGGCGCGCGGTCGGCGATCTGCGGCGGCAGGATGAGCGCGGCGACCATCGGATCGGCGACCGCCGCGTCGAGCGCCGTCGCGTCCCAGACCGCGGTCGCGCGGCGGAGCTGGACGAGATCGAGCGTCGCGAGATGGTCGAACGCCGCGTCGCGGCGAATGTCGAGGCCGCCCGAGTGTGCGATCAGGCCGGCGATGTCGCTGAGGCGCATGCGCCCTCCGTTCGGGCTCCGGAACACGTCGAGAGGCTCGGGCGCCCGGCATAACAAAGGCTTAATCAACCTATTCGCGCTGACGGCGGGACCTCTCGCGTATTAAGAGCATCTTAAGCCTGTTCTTCTACCACTCGCGGGCAGGGCGCGAACGGGCGCCGGCATCCTCAGCGAAGAGGCGGTGCTCTGCGCATGGCGGCGACCCTCGAGACCCTCGCGTTCCAGCCTTCCGACGCTCTTGCGGCGCTCGCGATCCATGGCGGCGAGAAGATTCGGACCCGTTCCATGCCGCGGCGGAACGCCTTCGGACCGGAAGAGGTCGCCGAGCTGCAGCGCGCCATCGCCTTCTACGCCGAGGACGGCCCGGACCCGTGCTACGAAGGACGCTTCGAGCGGGAATTCTGCGCCGCCTACGCCGCGTCGATGGGCGGCGGCTACGCCGACGCCGTGGCGACCGGCACCGGCGCCGTCTTCGTCGCGCTCGAGGCGCTCGAGCCGCCCAAGGGCTCGGAAGTCCTGATCTCGCCGATCGTCGATCCCGGCCCGCTCAACTGCATTCTCTATCAAGGCTGCGCGCCGGTGGTCGTCGACGCCGCGCCCGGAAGCTACAGCGCCGGCCCGGACGAGTTCCTCGCCCGCGTCACCGAAAACACCAGCGCCGCGATCGTCGTCCACGCCGCCGGCGCGCCGGCGCCCGAGATCGAGCGGACCTGCGAGGAGCTCGCCGCCCGTGGCGTGCGCGTGATGGAGGATCTCAGCCAGGCGCCCGGCGCCGCGCTCGGCGACCGGCCGCTCGGGACCTTCGGCGACATCGCCGCCGCCTCGACCATGTATCGCAAGGCGCTTTTCGCCGGCGCGAGCGGCGGCCTCGTCTACACGCGCGACCGGGCGCTCCATCGCCGCGCGCTGGCTTGCGCGGATCGCGGCAAGCCGGCCTGGCGCGAGGGCTACAGCTTCCGCGATCCGAACGCCTATCTCTTTCCGGCGCTCAACTGGAACACCGACGAGCTCTCCTGCGCCGTCGGCCTCGCCTCGCTTCGGCGCCTGCCCGGCGTGATCGCCGCGCGCATGGCCTTCGTCCGAGCGCTCGCCGAAGAGCTCGAGGCGGCGAGCGCGGTCTGCCGCGCCTATGCGATGCCGGAGGGCGCCTCGCCCTTCTTCCTGCCGATCCGGGTCGACCGGCGCGCGATCGGCTGCAGCGTGCGCGCCTTCGCCGAGGCGGTCGCGGCCGAGGGCGTCGATCTCAACCCGGAATACGGCTTTCTCGTCGCCGAATGGCCTTGGGCGCGGCCGCATCTCGGCCTTCCGGCGCGGACGCCGAACGCGGAGGCGACGCGGGACGGCAGCTTCAACCTCTTTCTCAACGAGAATTACGGCGCGGCGGAGGTGGAAGACGTCGTCGCGGCGATCCTGAAAGTCGAGGCGGCGTATCGGCGCCGCTGACAAACGAGGAGTTCGACATGTCGCAACAGCCGATGCGCGCCGCCGCCGAGGACGACGGACGCTTCTGCGGCCAGGGATCGTCGGATCTCGCGCGCGCCGCCTATGACCACGCGAACGACTATGCGGAGGCCGCCGCCGCCGCGAATTTCGAGCTCGGGCCGGTCAATAAATGGGGCTTCGTCAACGATCCGAAGCGCTTCGGCTTCCTGCTCGCGCGGCATAAATTCGTCTCGAAGATGCTCGACGGCAAGGAGCGCGTCCTCGATGTCGGCTGCCAGGAGGGCGTCGGCTCGATGGTCGTCGCCAAGACCGTCGGCCATGTCGTCGGCGTCGATTTCTTCGCCGCTCATGTCGAGGCGGCGCGGGCCGGCGTCGCGTCGGCGGTTCCGAACGCGACCTTCGTCGGCCACGACATCATCGGCGGGCCGGTTCCGGGCGCGTTCGACGCCGCCTATTCGATGGACGTGTTCGAGCATATCGATCCGGCCCAGGCCGACCTCTATATGCGCAACGTCGTCGCGTCGCTGAAGCCGAACGGCGTGTTCATCGTCGGCGTTCCGTCGCTCGAGAGCCAGGACTACGCCTCGCCCGCCTCGAAGGCCGGGCATATCAACTGCATGAGCGGCGCGGATCTGCGCGATTTCTGCCGCCGTTATTTCGAGAACGTCTTCATGTTCGGCATGAACGACGAGGTGGTCCACACCGGCTTCTTCCCGATGTGCCACTATCTCATCGCGGTTTGCGTCGGCCAGAAGCCGACGGCGGCCGGCTGATTCGCGCGCAGAGGAGGCTTCACATGGCGACTGCGGACGAGCAGCTGCGGACGAAAAGCGCCAAGTTCGAGCTCGGCGCCGTCGATGTCGGGGCGTTGCGGCGGGCGAAGGAGGAGGGACGAAGCGGCGGCGCGATCGTCTCCGCCGCCGACGCGGGCGCCGATCGGGGTCCGGCGGAGGCGCAGACCCGCGCTTGGGAAGGCGTCGCGCCGCGGTCGGAGAGCCGCTGGGCGAGAGTCGTCGAAGCGAGCGTCTACCGTCCGGCCGCCTGGGCGCTGGCGCGCACCGACATCCGCTTCCTGATGAGCGGCTTTCCGCATCGGATCGGCCATCTCGCCTCCGAGATCGACTTCCTCCTCAAGGAGATCGAGCTCGGCAAGCGGCCGAAGATGCGGCCGGTCTTCGTGCTGCCGAAGGGCAAGGCGGCGAACGAGGCGCTGCTCGACGTCTGGCGGCAGAAGGTGCGGATCGTCACCAATCCGTTCGTCGCAAGGCTGCTCGCGCCGCTCTTGAAACACCAGAACATCACCCATTTCCTGACCGAGCCCTTCCTCGCCTATGACAAGGCCTCGCCTTATCCCGGGCTCCTCGCCGAATGGGGCGACCGGCCGCCGCTCGTCGAGCTGCCCGGGCGGATGCGCGACGCGGCGCGGTCGGCGCTCGCGCGTTGGGGCATGCGCGAGGACGGATGGTGGGTCTGCGTCCACAATCGCGAGCCCGGCTATTCGCCGGAGGACGAGGCGATCCATCGTCATCGCAACGCCAATATCGACAGCTTCCGCCTGGCGATGGAGGAGATCGTCGCGCAGGGCGGCTTCGTCGTTCGCATGGGCGATCCGTCGATGAAGCCGCTCGCGAAGATCGAGGGCGTCTACGACTACGCCCATAGCGACGAGCGGGCGCCGGCGCTCGACGTCGCGCTCGCCGCGGAATGCCGGTTCTTCCTCGGCACGACCTCGGGTCTCGCCAGCGTCGCGACGATGTTCAACCGCCCCTGCGCGATGACCAACACCGTGCCCGCGGGGGTCGCGCCCGGCCACGGCCCGCGCGACGTCTCGATCCTGAAGCTCCACAAGGACGAGCGTGGCCGCACCTATCGCTTCAGCGAGATCTTTCGGCACGGCGTCTCGCGTTGGCGCAGCGCCGAGGCGTTTCGCAACGCCCGGATCCGCGTCGAGGCCAACGCGCCCGAGGACATCCGCGATCTCGTGCTCGAGATGATCGAGCGCGACGAAGGCCGCTTCCAGCCGACGGAAGACGACGTCATCCTGCAGCGGACCTTCAAGAGCTTCCTCTGCCCATCCGACTACTCCTATGGCTCGGGCGCCAATGTCGGCCGCGCATTTCTGCGCAAATACGCTATGTATCTGTAAGAGGGTTCGCGGCGCACGCGACTTTTCGTCCGCGACCGCGACAGGTTCGCCGGCGCATTGCGTCACGCTGGTTGCAATCCGCGAGCGGCGTCACAAATCTGTCGCGATGCGCTCAACCGATTCGACCAGCGCCGCCGAGGCGACGCTTGAAACCGCTCATCCTCCGTCCACCGCCGCGCGTCGCGCGCGGCCGCCCGCCTATGACGGCGACGCCGAAGCCGGCCTCGTGCTCCGTCTCGCGCTCGAGGAGGGCGCGGAGATGGTGGCGATGAACGCGCGGGCGCTCCTCGAGGAGGACGGGCCGGATCCCTTGCATCAGCTGCGCGTCGGTCTGCGCCGGGCGCGGTCGTCGCTCTGGGCCGGGCGGCTGCTCTTCGAGCCCGAGACGATGCGCGCGCTCGGCGCGAGAGCGCGCGATCTCGGCCGGGCGATCAGCGGCGCGCGGTCGCTCGACGTGCTCCGGATCGACACGCTGCCGCGGCTCCATCCGGCGGCGGCCGAGGCGCTCGGCGACGAGAAGCCCTTGAAGGCGCTGACGACGCGGATCGGCCGCGCGGCGGCGAAACAGCATCGGGCCGCGCGAGCGCCCGAGACGCTGCTCGGCGCGGCGACCTTGGCGCTCGACATGACCGCGGCGGCGCGGCGGGTCGACGCGGCGGCCGCGCCGAAGGCGGCGCGGCGGCCGGCGTCGCGCTGGGCGTCGAAGGCGCTCGCCAAGGCGGCGCGGCGCGTCTTCCGGCATCCGTCGGCGTTCGAGGCGATGTCGATCGAGGAGCGGCACGAGCTCAGGAAGGACGCCAAGCGCCTGCGCTACGCGCTCGACGCTTTTCGGCCGCTCTTTCCCGAGGAGGCGATCGATCCGATGCGCCGGTCGGTTCGGCGGCTCGGCAACGCGCTCGGCTCCTTGAACGACGCGGCCGAGGTCGCGCTCCTGACCGAGCACGCGCCCGAGCCGCGCTACGCGGAGACGATCGTCGCGCTCGTCGCGGCGGCGGACGCCGAGGCGGAGGCGGACGTTCCGAAGGCGACGGAGCGTTGGCGCGCGCTGCAGGAGACGCCGAGATTCTGGAAAAAGTGATCTCAGGGCCGGCGGCGCTTCGTCACCCGATCACGGTCCAATCATAGTCGCCGGTGTAGCCGGCCTCCTCGAAGAGCGTGAGCCAACCGTCCGGATAGTCGTGGAACTCGGCGGTCAGCACCCAGCTTTCGAAGACCGCCTTCTGTTCCGGCGTGTGGTAGCTGTCGACCTTGACGAAGCAGCGGCCATTCGCGACGCGCATGAGCTCCTGCAACGCGATCTTGGCCCGCGCGCGCGGCAAATTGTGGATGGTGTCGAGCGAGATCGCCGCCTTGAACGCGCCGTCCGGAAACGGCAGCCGATCCGCCGAGCCGAGATGGAGCCGGCCGACGCATTCGGGCGGGCAGTTCATGACGGCGTAGTCGGAGACGTCGAGCCCGAAGGCTTCGAGGCCGGGCAGGGCGTCGAGGAGATCCTTGACGAGAAAGCCCTTGGCGCAGCCGACATCGAGGACGCGGTCGCCGGGCGCGAGGCCGAAATGCGCGATGACGTCGCGCGCGACCGGAACCCAGCGCCCGTCATAGCGGTAGCCGCCATAGCCGTAGTCGCGCGGGCCGTCGAAATACGTCTCGCCATAGAGCTTCGAGATTCGCACGACCTCCGGATCCTTGGCCTCGGCGCGCGCTTCGATGTTGCGCTTCGACTTCGGCAGCGCGCGCGTCAGATGAACCAGACCGCCCATGCCTCAGCCCTCCAGCGCTTTGCGGACGCGCGCCAATCCGTCGGCGAGCGCACGGTATTCGAAATCCGGAAACGCCGCGCGCGTCGCCGCCGGGTCGAAGGCGCGGTAGCCGTTATGCGGCATCGGTCCGGAACGCGGCAGGCGCTCGATGCGCGCGCCGTATTGCGCGGCGACGATCTCGGCGATCTCGAGGAAGGACACGACGTCGCCCGTCGCGGCGTTGAGCGCGCCGGCGCTCCGCTGCAGGAGGATGCGCAGCGCCAGCTCCGCGACGTCGACGACGTCGACATGATCTCGAAGCTCCTCGCCGTCGCCGAAGATCCGGACGACGCCGGCCTCCTCGGCCTCGCGGCGGAAGCGGTTCGGCCCGTAGCCGCCATGCGGATCGTCGGCGCCGTAGACGAGGGTCGGTCGCAGCGTTGCGAAGGGCGTCGCGCCGGCCGCCTCCGAGAGCATCAGCTCGCGCGCGTAGTGCATGACGCCGTGAAGGCTCGTCGGCTCGCGGCGCGCGTCTTCGCGCATCGGCGCGTCCGAATCGGCGTAGATCGCGTCCGAGCCGATATTGAGGAGATGCGCGACCGGCCGCGCCGCGAGGGCCTTCGCGATCGTCTCGGCGAGGCGGATGTTCTCGGCGAGCGTCGCCGGCGTCTTCACCGGCGCGATCGCGGCGGCGGCGACGACGGCGTCCTCGGACCTGAGAATCGCCGCGAGCGTCTCGGCGGCGCCGGGCGCGAGCAGGTCGACCTCTTCGCGCGTGAGCGCCAGCGTGTCGAGCCGGACGCTCCGCGACAGCGCCGCGATCGCGCCGCCGATGAAGCCGCCGGCGCCGATGACGACGACGCGCGAAGGCGGCTGCGGCTCGGCGGTTCCGTGGATTAGCATGGTCAGGCCCTTTCCGGCGCGCGGCCGAGCGTGCGCCAGTCGAGCCCGGCCGCGTGGGCGCGCTCCGCGTCGAAGACGGCGTAAGGATCGATGAGGACGCGCCCGCGCATGGCCCCGGCGATCGACGCGAGTTCGAGCGCGCGATAGGCGGGCCAGGGCGTCAGCACGGCGAGCGCGTCGGCGCCCTCGGCCGCCGCTTCCGGCGTCTCGACCCGGACGAAGCGCTCGGCGACGTCGTCGAGCGCCGAGAGGTCTTCGGCGGCCGGATCATGAGCGCGGACGTTGAGGCCGGCCGGTCCTTCCGGTCCGAGCAGCAATGCGATGGTCTCGATCGACGGCGCGTTCTTCACCGAGGCGGTGTTCTCCTTGTAGGCGAGGCCGAGCACGCCGAGCGTCGCGTCCGGCCCGAGCGTCTCGGCCGCCCTGCGGGCGGCCCATTGCTTTCTGTAGGCGCTGTCGGCGATCTGCGCCTCGACGACGCCCGCCGGCGCGCCGGTCTCGCGCGCGAGGCGCACGACATTGGCGAGATCGCGCTCGAGATTGCCGCCGGCGAGGCCGAGGCCGGGCTTGAGATAGGCGCTCGGTCCGATCCGCGCGTCGAGCTTCAGGGCCGGCGCGATCTCCGACCAATCGGCGCCGACGCCTTCGCAGATCTCCGCGAGCGTGTTGGCGACCGAGATCGAGGCGACGAGGAGGCAATTGATCGAGATCTTGGCCAGCTCGGCGCTCTCGTAGCGCATCGGCAGGATCGGGCGCTCGAACGCGTCGAGATAGGCTTCGAGCGCCGGCGCGATCGGCGCGGACGGATCGGCGCAGCCGAGAACGAGCCGCTCAGGATGGAGCGCGCGCTCGACGGCGCGGCCGAAGATCAGCGTCTCGACGAGATAGTAGCGCTTGTCCGGCGCGCGATCGAGCGACCGCGTGAAGCCGGGCGGCGTCTGGGCGAGGTTCACGAAAACCGCGTCCGGCCGGAGATGGATCCGCGCTCGGCGATAAAGGGCGCGGAGCGGTTCGAGATCGCTGACGCCGGCGTCGTCGGTCGGCGCGTCGCGCGAGAGGATCACGAGATCGGCGCGCGAGAGCTCGGAGAGATCGGCGCTCCAGCTGAGGCGGTCCCCGTGCTCGGCGATGAGCGCGTCGAGCCCGGGCTCGCGCACCGGCGGATTTCCCGCCTGGAGCGCCGCGACCGTCCGGCGGTCGGGATCGACGCCGATCGTCCGAAAGCCCTTCGCCGCGGCGGCCGCGGCCGAGACGACGCCGAGATGCGAGAGGCCGAGAAAGGCGATGACGGGCTTGGTCACGCGCAGGCTCCTGCGTTGGCGCGGCGGACCGCCTCGGCGCCGAGCGCGCGCAAGGTCCGGTTGAGCGCGAGGTCGCCGGAGAGGTCGGTCTCGGCGCCGGCGCGGATCCGTTCCTTGAACCAGGCGTATTCGCGCGTCCAGGTCGGATCGTCCTCGACCAGCGTCGTCGTCTCCTCGGGCGGCCGCCCGGCCGGCAGCACGCGTCGGCGCAACGTGAGCGAGGACGGGCCCCATTTGCAGAGCGAGGCGATATGGGCCGAGCCGTTCTCGGCGAAGACGTCGGCGGTGAAGTGGTTGCGCCAGGAGAGCAGCGTCATCTCGAGCTCGATCCGCGGTCGGGCGCCGGCGTTCTGGATCACGACATGGTCGGGCGCGGCGTTCTCGAAGCGGTCGGCCGAGACGACTTCCCAGGCGCCCTCGAGATCGCCGAACCAGAAGCGCGCGGTGTCGAGGAGATGCGAGCCGAGATCGTGGAGCGCGCCCGAGCCCTGGTCGCGCCAGGCCGACTCGCGCACCAGCCGCGCCGTGCCGTTGCCGTAGAACATGCGGCAGCGATAGATCCGCCCGAGCGCGCCGCGCGCGATCAGATCGCGCAGCGCGGCGAAATGCGGCTCGAAGCGGTGATTGTAGGCGGTGGCGACGAAGACGCCGCGCGCGCGCGCCCGCGCTTCGAGATCGGCGATCTCGTCGTCGCTCTCGGCCGAGAGCGGCTTCTCGACCAGGCAATGGACGCCGGCCTCGACCAGCCGGCGCAGAAGCGCGATCTTGGGCGCGTCGGGCGTGCAGAGGAGCGCGGCGTCGACCGCATCGAGCGGCGCGTCGTCGATCGATCCGAAACCGGCCTCCTGGCGGACCGGGTCGACGACGCCGGCGAGATCCGCGCCGGCGACGCGCGCGCGCTTCTCGCCTTGGACGCCGTAGCCGACGACGAGCAGGCGGAACGGCCGCCGGCCGCGCTCACGCTCGGCGGATTCGGACATGAGGGCGGCTCCGTTTGTTCATGCCGCGACGGTCTCGCATCATGGTTAACGAAACGTTCCCATGACCGCAGCCGGCCTCAAGCCGCGCCCGCCGAAAAGACGGGCGGCCGCTCGCGCACGATCGAGGACTGGATGATCGAGGTGTGGGTCGTCGCATAGGGAATGATCTTGTCGATCACCGCCTCCAATTCGGCGACCGAGCGCACATGCGCCCGAGCGATGAAGCAGTCGTCTCCGGTGACGCGGTCGCAGGAGACGATCTCGGGCAGCGCGTCGATCACCGCCGCCGCGCGGGCGAGCTCGCCCGGCATCGGCCGAACGCGGATATAGGCGGAGAGCGTCAGGCCGAGCGCCGCCGCGTCGATCCGCGCCGCGTAGCCCGCGATCACGCCCGCCTCCTCGAGACGCTTGATCCGCTCGGCGACGCTCGGCGCGGTCAGACCGACGACGCGGGCGAGATCGGCGTGACGGGCGCGGCCGTTCTTCGCCAGCGCTTCCAAGAGAGCGACGTCGAGCGCGTCGAGCGGTCCGTTTTGGTGTCGAAGGCGTTTCAAGGTTTTCTCCTTCGTTCGAGCGAAAACTATCACGATTGGCCTTCGATAACCTATGCCAATCCGCCGATCTCCCGGCGATCCTGCGGCGCATGAGAAAAGCGCCTCAGCTGACCCGGATCGCCGAAGCCGCGCCGCCGCATCTCTGGTTCGGCGTCAGCGCCGTGTTCCACTATCTCGGACCGGCCTTCGCCGTGCTCTTGTTCGAGGCGGTGGGCGTGCTCGGCGTCGCGTGGCTCCGAATCGCGAGCGCCGCGGCGATTTTCGCGCTTTGGGGGCGGCCCTGGCGCGTCTTCAAGACGGCGTCGCGTCGGCAAAGACGACTGATCTTCGCGCTCGGCGCCTGCCTGGCGGTGATGAACTCCGCCTTTTATCTCGCGCTCGACCGGCTGCCGATCAGCCTGGTCGCCGCGATCGAGTTCGTCGGCGCCATCGGCCTGGCGCTCTACGGGCTGCGGACGTTGCGCAACCTCGCCGCCCTCGCGCTGGTCGCCTGCGGCGTCTTCCTCTTGATCGACGTCGTCTGGGCCGACGATCCGCTCGGCCTCTTCTGGGCGGCGCTCAACGGCGGTCTCTTCGTCGTCTACGTCGCGCTCGGCCATCGCGTCGCCGCCGAGGGCGCCTCGGACGGCGTCGCCGGTCTCGGCGCGGCGATGGTCGCGGCCTTCCTGGTCGTGCTTCCGATCGGCCTCGTCGACGCCGTCGCCGCGTTCGGCGATCCGCTCTTGATCCTCGCGGGCGTCGGCGTCGGCCTCTGCTCGTCGGTGATCCCGTATGTCTGCGACCAGCTGGCGATGTCGCGGCTGCCGCGGGCGAGCTTCGCGCTTCTGCTCGCGCTGTTGCCGCTCTCGGCGACGGCGATCGGCGCGATCGTGCTCGCGCAGATCCCGAGCGCAACGGACTTGATCGGCGTTGCGCTGGTGACGGCCGGCGTCGCGACGCACCAGCCGGCGCCGATCGCGCGAACGGCGCCGGCGCGGAGATCCGAGCGCGCGCCCGAGAAGCGGGGCGGGCGCGCGCGCAGCGAAGACGGCTAGTTGGCGTCCATGCCGGGCACGATGCCGCCGAAGTCCCGCTGCGCCACCGCCTGACCGATGATCCGGTCGAGCAGCACGTCGCCGAACGCGACGATCACGATGACGAAGAAGGCGAATGTCTGGAACGGCCCGACGCCGACAAAGAGCACGAGCGTTATGACCGCGAGGATAAGCGACCAGATGTCGTTCCTGGCCGTTCCGGCGACGCGCGTCGCGCGGATCGCCTCCAGCCACTGCGCGACGAAGCCGAAAATGATGATGACCGCGAGCGGCGTGATCGTGATGCTCGCGGCGTTCTCGCCCTCGCCGGAGCCGAAGAGCGGCAACTCGAAGAGGCGCTGATTCCAGTCGAAATCGCCGCCGTCGGAGCCGCCGGTCAGCCCGTTCGCCGCGACGACGATCGCGTAGGCCGCCACCAGGAAGAAATGCAGCGGCACGCTGCGCGTAAAGAATCTCATCTTTGCATCCTCGCTCTTACGCGTCGGCTTCGCCGCGCTGATCACGCCGAGACGCCGAAAAAGAAGCGCCTGACCGGCGCAGCATTGAGAGGCGACGCGCGCCTCGCCAAGCCAAAATCGTCGAATTCGGGCCAAGGCGCTGCCGCTCGCGTCGCGCACGCCCTATAGTCGCCGCAGCAGGCGATAGGAAGAAGCGTGAAGAGGGCGGCCGAGCGGCCGCGGAGGCGCCATGAGTTTTCCCTTGTTTTTCGGCTACGGCTCGCTCGCCAATGTCGGCACGTTTCCGGAGCCCTGGCCGCTCCGTCCGGCGACGCTCCTGGGTTGGCGTCGGGTTTGGGCGAGCTATGCGGCGACGTCGCTCGGCGTGGTGATCTCGCTCACGATCCGAGAGGCGCCGGGCGAGGCGATCGACGGCGTGCTCCTCAGGCCGCGGAACGATCGCGAGCAGGCCTGGCTCGACGCGCGCGAGGGCGGTTACGAGAAGATCGCCCTCGAAGCGGCGTCGCTCCGGGCCGCGGACGGCGCGGATCTCGCGTCCGAGCCGGCGCTCGCCACCTACCGCTCGCTCTCGCCGCCGGCGCGACCCGAGAGCGCGGTGATCACGCTTTCCTATGTCGACGCGGTGCTGCAGGGGTTTCTGCGGCATTTCGGCGAGGAGGGCGCGCGGCGCTTCGTCGCCACCACCGACGGCTGGGACGCGCCGATTGAGAACGACCGCACGGCGCCGCGTTACGCGCGGGCGGTGCGGCTGACGTCGAAGGAGCATGCGGTCATCGACGCGCTGCTCGAGGAGGCGGCCGGCCGGTAGCGACCGAGCCCGCGCGCGTCAGACCGACTTGGCCGTCTCGACCCGGCCGCCCGAGGCGAGGAGCGCGCGCGCCTCCTCGGCCGGCATCGGCCGCGCGAAGTAAAACCCTTGCGCCGTGCGATAGCCGAGCTCGACGAGCGCCGCGCGCTGCTCGGCGGTCTCGACGCCTTCGACGACCGACTTCATGTCGAGCGCCGCGGCGAGCTCGGACAAGGTCGCGAGCACCGCGCGGTCCTCGGCGCAGTCGACGACGCCGTTGACGAGCGTGCGGTCGATCTTGAGCTCCTCGAGGTCGAGCCGGCGCAACTGGCCGATGCTCGAGAAGCCCGAGCCGAAATCGTCGAGCGCGAGCTCGACGCCGAGCGCGCTCAGCCGCGCCAAGACCTGCGCGGCGCGGTCGAAGTCTTTGAGAACGACGTTCTCGGTCACCTCGAAGCAGAGGAGGCGCGGCGGCAGGTCGAGTCGCTCGATCGCCTCGGCGACATGATCGATGATCGCGTTGTTGTTGAAGTTGAGCGGCGAGAGATTGACGCTGACCCGCACCGGACGGAGCCCGTCCGCGCGCCATTCGGCCAGCGTCTCGGCCGCCGTTCGCAGCGCCCAGACGTCGATTTTCTGCACCTGGCCGGTCCGCTCGGCCGCGGCGATGAAGATGTCCGGACGGATCATCTCGCCGCGGTTGCGCCAGCGCGACAGCGCCTCGAAGCCGACGACCTCGCCGGTCGTCATGTCGATCTGCGGCTGGAAGACCAGGAAGAGCTCGTCTTCGGCGATGGCGCGCTCGAGGTCGCGCTCCAGCGCGTGCTCGCGGCGCATCTCCTCTTCGAGCGTCTGGTCGAAGAGCGCGTAGCGGTTCTTGCCGGCGTTCTTCGCCGCGTAAAGCGCGCGATCGGCGGCCTTGAGCAGATCCGTCGGCCGCGCCCTCGCCCCTTCGGCGAGCCGCCTCGGCATCGCCCCGCCGATGGTCGCGTGCGGCGACAGCGTGGATCGGCCGATCGAGATCGGCGCGCGCAGGGCGTCGACGACGTCGCGGCAGAACCGCTCCGTCGCCTCGCCGCCGGCGCGGATGAGCGCCGCAAATTCGTCTCCGCCGAGGCGCGCCACCTCGCCGTCGTGCTCGCCGGCCGTCCGCCGAAGCCGCGCCGCCACCTCGCGCAAGACCGCGTCGCCGACATCGTGACCGTAATTGTCGTTGAAATCCTTGAAGTCGTCGACGTCGATGATCACGACTCCCTCTAAATTCCCGGTTCGAAATTCGTGCTCCATCAGGTCATTGAAGTGCCGCCGATTGCACAAACCGGTCAGCTCGTCGTAATAGGCCAGGAACGTCGCCCGCTCCTCCGCCGCGTTGGCCTTGCGGCGCGCTCGGGTTTCGCGGCGCAGCATCACCAGGACGAGCGCGCAGAAGGTTACGAAGAGCGCGAAGAGCGCTGCGGCGGTGTAGAGCATGCGCTCGAGCGCTTCCGCCTTGCCGATAACGAAATCGCGCTCGGCCGCCCACTGGTTGTTCGAGCGGTGGATCGCCGTTCGGTCGATGTCGGCCTTCAGCTCCGCAAGGCGCGGCGCGGCCCGCCGGAGGCCGGCCCGGCCTTCCGCCGCCGCCGCCGTCGCGAGCGTGATCAGCCGTTCGATGGCCTCGACGTATTCGCGCTCGTTCGGCGCGCCATTCTCGAGCCGAGTTCTGCGGATCTCGTCGATCCGCACGGCGAGAAAATCGACCTGTTGGCGCACCTCCTCGAGGTCGATGTCGGCGTCGCCGTCTTCACGCAGCGCGACGCGATCGAACGATTCGTACAAGCGCTGCAGCTCGACATAGGCGATGAAGGATTGGCGCAGTCCGAAGAACTGCGTCAGCTTCTCCTGATCCTGCGCTTCCTTGAACTGGTCGAAAAAATAGTACCCGCCGCCAAGCGCGATGGCGAACAGGCCGGCGATGACGGCCGCCGGCGCCCAGCGCTTATGCCGCGGCGTTGTCATGGCGTCGCTGCCGAATCTCGGGTGATCAGGGCGCCGAGATGTCGGCCATCATCCACACCCAGTAGGTCGCGAATTCGCCGCCGGTGGAGGGATCGGCGTCGAGCGGGAAGACGAGATAGAACGGGCCGCGGTCTCTGCGGCGGAGGCCGACGCCGTCGACGCGCGTCGCGATCAGCGCCGGACGGCTGGTCCAGACCTCGCGCGGAACTTCGACGACGTAGTCGTTCTCGGCGACGATCCGCAGCGTCGGCTCGTCGTCGAGGCCGTGCTCGGCGAGCACGTCCGTCAAGAGCACGCCCTCGAAGACCGCCGGCGCGTCGCGCCAGGGCGTCTTGGTCGTGAGGGCGTAGGCGTCGAAGCGCTCGAGCTCCGCGTTCGAGTATCGGACGGTTTCCGTTTCGCCGTGGACGGTCAGCGTTGCAGAATGGTGCTCGATCGGCGCGAGCTCGACCCGCTCGAAGCCGTGGCTTCGCGCGCCTTCCTCGTGATCGAGGCTGGCGACGACAAGCAGCGACGCGGCGGCGAGGGCGGCGGCAGACGCGATGACGATCGGCTTCTTCATGATGGGTCCCTTCCGCATGTTCGGATATACTAGTCGAGCAGCGCTAAGGACCGCTTAATCGGTAAGATTATCCTGAGTTCGACCAGATCTGGCCGGCGCGGCTCCTCGGAGCGGCTCCGGAGCTCCGGGACGTGTCGCGATGTCTGCAAATCGAACGCGGCGCGGCCGACCGGGCGCTCAGACGAAGAGCACGCGCCGCTCGACCGCGTCGATCTTGTCGAGCACGTCCTCGGGCGTCACCGGCTCGTTGCCGTCGACCTCGCACTCGCAGGCCGCGGCCATGGAGCCGAGGATCGTCGCCTCCGCCGCCGAGCCCGAAACGAGGAGGGCGAGCGTGGCGTAGGCCAGGAGCGCGTCGCCGGCGCCGACCGCGTCCTTGAGGCGCGTCACGAAGCTGTCGAGCGTGAAGTAGCCGTCCGGCGTCGACTGATCGGCGGCGGTCGCGGTCAGCACGCCGCGCTCGCCGAGCTTCAGGATCTGGGTCTTCGGCGCCGCCGCCTCGTAGAGCATCGCCGAGAGCGTGCGCACGCCGCTGTCCTGATCGGCGAGCGCAAAGCGCGCCTCGCGCTCGTTCGGCGTGATGAGGTCGAAGCCCCGGAACTCGGTGATGTTGCCCCAGCGGCTCGCGACCTGGCTGTCGGCGACCCGGAAGACGCCTGGCGCAATCGCGTCGATGAGGCCCGGGATCGTGCGCTTGTTGAACACGCCGTGCCGGAAGTCCGAGAACACGACGGCGTCGGCCGGCGTCTCGCGGATCTGGCGCGTGATCTGCTGGAGCACGCCGTTGGCGATCGAGCGGTTGTCGAGCGTGTCGACCTTGAGGAGCCGATAGCCGCCGACGACGATGGCGTTCTTGTTGGTGGTCGGCCGCGTCGGATCGATCGCGGCGCAGGTCTCGACGCCCGCCTCCGAGAGGCCGCCGAGGACGAAGTCCTTGAGCGCGTCCTCGCCGAGAACGGTCGAGAAGGCGACCTCGGCGCCGGCGGCGCGCAGATGCTTGGCGACGATCCCGGCGCCGCCGATGAAGTCGCGCTTCTGCTCGAAGAGCACGCTCATCGTCGGCGTCTTGGTCTGGCCGCCGATCATCGCGCAGTCGGTGAAGCTGTCGACGATGGTGTCGCCGACGACATGGACGCGCTTGCCGGCCATGGCGCCGAGCGTCGCGCGGAGGCCGGCGAAGGTGACGCCGTGGCGCTCCATCACCGTCATCAGCTTCTCGTATTTGATCTCCGGCGGCGCCAGCTCGATCAGGTTCGACGACGAGTAGACGACGTCGCCCGGCGTGAAGATGATCTGGCCGCCATAGGCCTCGACCACCGCAGCCTCTTCGGCGGTCTTCGGATGGACGCCGCCGCTCTGGTATTCGTAGCCCTTGGCGAAATAGTCGGGCTCGATCAGCGCGATGTTCTCGAGCGGCGTCTTGTTCGCGTCGATGACGACATAGTCGACCATCTCGAACGCCGCCAAATTCGCCGCGCGCAGATCCTCGGGCACATGCGGGCGGTACTTGCCTTTGTCGATATGCCTGTCGGCGGTGAGGCTGGTGATCAGGATGTCGGCCTTCGACTTGGCGTAGAGGAGGTGGCGGACATGGCCGGGATGGACGACGTCGAACACGCCGTGGCACATGATCGCCTTCTTCGTCCGCGGCCGCTCGCCGAGGATCGCGCGGAGCTGCGCCGGCGTCTTGATCTTGTGAGCGAAGCGTTCGGTGAGCGAGGCGCCGATCGGCTGCGGCTCGGCGGCGAGAGCGGTCATGAGCGCGTCTCCTGAGATGGCGTCGCCTGTTCGGGCGAGAGATATCGGAACCAGGTCTCGGTGGCCTCGGCGATCGTCTCGGGCCGCCAGAGCGGCGCGTCGCGCCAAGCCTCGATGTCGGCGAGCATCGCCGCGACGCCGTCCTCGAAGCGCACCTCGGGACGCCAAACGAGATCGCGCGTGATCGCGGTGACGTCGGCGTGGGTGACGTCGGGCTCGCCCGGGCGTCTCGGGACATAGGTCGCGTCGCCGCCGAGGAGCTCGACGAGGCGGTTGATCGACTGCGGCCGGCCGGCGCCGAGGTTCCAGACGCGGCGCGAGAGCGGCGTTTCGGCGGCGGCGACGAAGGCGCGGGCGACGTCGGTCACATAGAGGAAGTCGCGGCTCTGCGTACCGTCGCCGACGACGGTGAAGGGCTCGCCGGCGAGCTTCTGGCGCAGGAAGACGCCGAAGACCGCGCCATAGGCGCCGGTGGTGCGCACGCGCGGGCCGTAGGCGTTGAAGATGCGCAGGGCGTTGACCGGCAGGCCGTAGACCTCGGCCCAATGGAAGGCGGCCTCTTCGCCCTGATGCTTCGACAACGCATACGGGTATTGCGGCCGGATCGGATGATCCTCGCGCGTCGGGGTGTCCGCGAGGCCGTAGCAGGAGGACGACGCGGCGTAGACGAACTTGCGCACGCCCGCCGCCCGCGCCGCTTCGAGCATCGCCACCGTTCCCTGGACGTTGACCGCCATATAGCGGGTCGGCTGCTCGATCGAGGGCACGATGTCGCCGATCCCGGCGAAATGGAGGAGGATCTCGGCTCCCTTGAAGACGGCGGCGTCCGGCGAGAGGGCGAGGATGTCCGCTTCTTCGACGGCGACGTTCGGATCGCGCTCATGGGCGGCGAGGTTGGAGAGCCGGCCGCCCGAGAGGTCGTCGACGACGCGCACGGCGTAGCCGCGGTCGCGCAAGACGTCGACGGCGTGCGAGCCGATGAAGCCGGCGCCGCCGGTGACGATCGCGATGGGGGCGGTGGAACCTGCGGCCATCTTTCTCTCGATCGGTTTTTCGTCATCCCGGCCGAGCCGAAGGCCCGGCGCCGGGGTCCAGGGTGGGTGCAAATCGCGCGCGGAGCTCTCGGGGCCGGAGCGCGCGGCGTCAGGCCGCGGCCTTCGCCTTCAGGGTGCGGACGTTGTAGTAGCCGTCGTCGCTCATGCTGTTCGGCACGCGGCCTTCGCGGAAGGCGGCGCAGAGCTCGCGCACCGCGTCCTCGATCGAATGCCGCGGCTGGAAGCCGAGCGCGCGCGCGACCTTGTCCGAATTGATGTGATAGGAGCGGTTGTCGTCGCTCGGCGTCGTGACGATGTCGATCGGCCGCCGGCCCGGGAACTCTTCCTCGACGACGCGCTTCACCAGCTCGGCGAGATCGGCGATCGACATGTTCTGATAGCCGATATTGAAGGTCTCGTCGGCGACCTTCTCCGCCGGCGCCTCGAGCAGGAGTTCGACCGCGTCGCAATAGTCCTGGATGTGGAGGTTCGGCCGCATCTGCGTTCCGCCGAAGACGGTGATCTTGTTGTTCGCGATCGCGTGGTTGGTGAGGATGTTGACCGAGAGGTCGAGCCGCAGCCGAGGCGCGTCGCCGCAGACCGTCGCCGGCCGGAAAATGACGCCGACGAAGTTCTCGTCGGTGCGCGCCTTGAGGAGAGGCTCGCACATGCCTTTGTATTTATTGTACAAAGTGAGCGGCACGAGCGGATGGTCTTCGGTGACGTCCGGCTGATCCGAGACGCCGTAGACCGAGCTCGAGGAGGCGTAGACGAAGCGCTTCACGCCCGCCTCTTTCGCCGCGATCACCATCGGCTCGAAGGCGTCGAGATTGATCGTCGTCGACAGACGCTCGTCGAGCTCGAAGCTCGCGTCGTTGGAGACGCAGGCGAGGTTGACGACCTTGTCGACCGGCCCGAGATCGCCGCCCTCCAGAGCCCATTTCAGCGTGTCGACGTTGCGGATGTCGCCCTTGATCAGCCGGAAGTCCGGATGGTCGTGCGGCAGGAAACCCGAGCCGAACCAGCAGATGTCGAAGGCCGTGACCGTGTAGCCGGCGCCGAGGAGCTGCGGGCAGAGGCGGCTGCCGATATAGCCGGCGCCGCCGGTGACGAGGAGATGGGTCATCGAGGTGGTCCTTTCGTTCGGCGCCGCCGCTCGCGCCGTCATCCCGGAAAGCCGCGGGCCGATCCGGTATCCAGGGCCGCGAGCGCCGGGTTTGGCGACCGCGGATCCCCGCTTTGCGCGTTGCGCGCTCGGCCGAGACGACGGAGACGGCGGCGGCGTTAGGCGATGGCGTAGCCGGCGGCGAGGGCGTCGCGGCGGAACATCTCGACGGTCTCGCGCGAGAACTCGCCCAGATCCTTCCGGTAGAGCGCGAGCTTCTTCAGGATGTCCGGCGTCGCGGTGATGATGTGGCAGCCGACCTCGTCGGCCTGGAAGACGTTCAGAAGCTCGCGCGGGCTCGCCCAGAGAAGCTCGGCCTCGGGCCGCTCCTCGAGGATCCGCACCGCTTCCGCCATGATCGGCGTCGGGTCGAGGCCGGTGTCGGCGATGCGGCCGGCGAAGACCGAGACGATCGCCGGCGTGGTCTCGGCGAGCGCTTCGGCGACGTCGCGGACCTGCGCCAGGGTCATGATCGCGGTGACGTTGACGGCGACGCCGTCTGCGCTCAGCCGCTCGACGAGCCGCGCCGCGCTCTCGCCGCGGGTGTTCGTCACCGGGATCTTGACGTTGACCTCGGCGCCCGCCTCCGCGCCCCAGGACGCGATCTTGCGCGCCTGGCGCTCCATCTCGCCCCACTCGTCGGCGAAGACCTCCAGCGACACCGGCCGGTCCGGCACGGCGCTCAGAAGCTCGCGGGCGAAGGCCTCATAGTCGCGGATCCCGGCCTTGCGCATCAGCGTCGGATTGGTGGTGAAGCCGCGGATGGACGGATCCTTGCGCATCTCGAGGATGCTCGAGAGGTCCGCGCCGTCGGCGAAAAGCTTGATCGAGAGGGAAAGCGGAGAGGACATTCGAGGCGTCTCCTTGGGGTTGCGCGTCCGCGCGGAGCGGCAGGATGTCGGCGACGGGCGCGGTGAGGATCCAGTCGACCGCCTCGAAGAGCGAGGCGACGGTGGCGTCTTGCTCGGTCGGCGGCGTCTCCGCGTCGTAGCCGCGGTCGACGAAGATCGCGCCGCAGCCCGCGGCGCGGCCGGCGGCGACGTCGCCGGCGCGGTCGCCGACCATCCAGCTCGCGGGCAGGTCGATCTGGCCGGCGAGCGCCGCGTCGATCAGCATGCCGGGCGCGGGCTTGCGGCGGCGGCAGGGCGCCTCGCGCGGGCTGGTGCAGACCTCGATGGCGTCGACGCGCGTCGCGGCGGCGAGGCGGCGGTTCATCTCGCGCAAGGTGTCGCGGCTCATCAGCCCGGCGCCGACATCCGGCTGATTGGTGACCACGATCACGGTGTAGCCGGCGGCTTTGAGGCGGGCGACGCTTTCGACGGCGTCTTTGTAGAGGCGGAAGTCTTCGAGCCGCCGCGGCGCGTAGGAGCGGCCGTTCCGGAACTCCGGCACCGTCAGGACGCCGTCGCGGTCCAGGAAAACGGCGCGTCTCTTAGCGCGGCGCGGCATCTCGAGCTCCTTTCACCATTTGGTGGCGCGCTTCTTCAGCGCCGGATGCGAGACGAGGCCGTGCCAGACCACAGCCTGGAAGCTCTCGGAGAGCGGCGTGACCAACGCGCCGTCGACCTCCGGCACCACGATCGCGGTGTCGGCGACCTCGGCGGCGAAGCCGGTCGCCTTGCCGACGATCGCGAAGATCGAGAGGCCGCGCGCCTCGGCGAGCTCGAGCGCGCGCACGAGGTTCATGCTGACATTGCGCTCGCGCGAGCCGCCGCCGACCGAGAAGACGAGCACGCCGTCGCGGGCGCCGGCGCGGCTCACCTTCAGCCATTCGGCGAAGACGCTTTCCCAGCCCTCGTCATTGGTGCGCGCGGTGAGCTCGGAGACGTTGTCGGTCGGCGCGTAGGCCTCGACGTCGCAGAGTTTGCGGAAGTCGTTGACCGCATGGCCGGCGTTGCCCGCCGAGCCGCCGACGCCGAGGATGAAGAGGCGGCCGCCGCGCGCGCGGACGGACGCGATCCCCGTCGCCATCTCGTCGATCTCGGCCGGGTCGATCGTGCGGCAGATCTGAGCGGCGAGCGTCAGATAGCGCGCGGCGAAGAAGCCGGCGGCGGCCGTCGGGTCGTCGATCCCGCCCGGCAGGCCCGTCGGCGGCGCCATCGGCGACAGCGTCTCGAGATCGAGCGCGCCCGCGGCGCTCGCGAAGAGCGGCAAGCCGGCGAGCGAGGCCTCGAAGGCGAGGTCCGGGCGAGCGGTCTGCGGCTGCGCGTCGGCCATCGGAAACTCCTGTCCTCTGCGCCCGGCCGCGCGGACGCGTCGGCGCGGGGCGGCGACGGTCGAGCGCGCGAACGGCGCGCGACTCGGCCTTTTCGACAGGAAGAAAAGCGCGGACGCGGTTAACGCCGGCTAAAGCCGGGCGAGAATGGGCGAAAAAAATGAAACCATAGGCTGCGCTTCTCGTTGCGGGCGACGCCCCGAGCGATCCCGAACTCAACTCGCGCAGCGCAGACCGATCAGATAGAGGCCGCCGTCGCCGAACGCGGGCAGCTCGACGACGAGCCGGTCCGGCCCGTTGAGCGCGGCGGCGGCGATCATGTCGCGCGAGATCACGATGAGGGCGCCCTCGCCGGCGATGAAGAGCCCGCCGTCGCGCGCGTCGAGCGAAAGCGCTTTCGCCGGGAAGTAGATCTCGACCGCGCCGTCGCCATGGGCCGAGATCAGGAACACCTCCGTCGCCGCATGCGCATTCGCGCAGACGGCGATCGGCGCCGGGCCGGCGGGCTCGGGTTGGCGGACCGGCGCGTTCGCGGTCTCGGGGCGCACGCCTTCGGCGGCCGCCGCCGCGGCCCGGGCTCGGGCGCGCATCGCCGCGCAGGTCGGCGCCGTCGGCGCGGCGGCGCCGAGCGGCAGGGCGCCGACGAGCGCGACCTCCACCGCTTCGAGGCGCCGCGCCGTCGCCGACGCCTCGGCGTAATCGAGGGTGACCGCGTCCTCGACGCGCAGCACCGCGTCGTCGCCCGCGCCGACCGCTTCGGCCGCGGCGCCGACGACGAGGAGCGGCGTCTCCGCCCGGCGCGCGTCGATCACCGCGACGTTGCGGAAGCCGCCGTCCTCACGGCAATCCTCGACCGCGAGCGCGACGCCCGGCTCGAGCCGCGCCACGAAACCTTCCGCGGCGGCGCTGTGCGCGCCGGCGATCGCGGCCGCCGACGACGCGACGAGAAGGACCAAGCCGCCGAAGCGCGCCGCGCGCAGATTGGCCGCAGTGGAGACTCGCGTCGCGATCATGCTCGATCCTGGTTTCGCCATGGGCGCTTGGCGTCGTTGCGAAGCTGTCGGCGCGCCGACCGACGCCAGGAGACCACGCTCGATGAGCGCCGCGAATGCAACTCGAAAATGGGCGGATCGGCGGGCGGCGCTTTCGCCTGTGGCCGAGTTCGGCGAGCATGCAAGCGGCGCGCGAAGCGCCGAGGGCGGGAGGCCGGTATGAGCGAGGGCGGGCGAGGAAGCGCACCGGAGGCGCGAGGCGATGCGGCGCCGCCGCTCGAGCATGAGCATGACGCCGCCTCGATCCGCCGGCGGCTGAGCGGCGGGCCGGGCGGCGGCTATCTCCGGGACTGGATCTATGGCGGCATCGACGGCGCGGTGACGACCTTCGCCATCGTCGCCGGCGCGCTCGGCGGCGCGCTCGGCGAGCGCGTCATTCTCATTCTCGGGGCCGCCAATCTCGTCGCCGACGGGCTGTCGATGGCGGCGGCGAACTATGTCGGCAGCAAGGCGGAGAAGGACGACGAGCGCCGCCTCCGCGAGATCGAGCTCCGGCATCTGCGGCTCGATCCGGAGGGCGAGCGCCGCGAGGTCGCCGAGATCATGCGCCAGATGGGCTTCGAGGGCGCGGATCTCGACCGCGCGGTCGAGATCATCACCGCCGACCGCGAGCGCTGGATCCGGACGATGATGCTCGGCGAGTACGGCGTGACGCCGAGCCGGCGCTCGCCGATGAGGGCGGCGGCGAGCACCTTCCTCTCCTTCCTGCTCTGCGGTCTGGTGCCGCTCGCGCCCTTCGTCCTCGGCCTCGCCGCCGCCTGGCCGCTGTCGATCGGCCTCACCTGCGCGGTCTTTTTCGGGATCGGCTCGGCCAAGAGCCTCTGGTCGCCGCAGAAGGCGTGGGTCTCCGGGCTCGAGGTGCTGGCGATCGGCGCCGGCGCCGCATTGGCGGCGTATCTGCTCGGCAAGGCGGCGGACGCGCTGATCTGAAGGCGTTTCCTTCGGACGCGGACCTTTGTGAGGAGCGGCGCCTCGTCGAGCGCTGCTTCAGTAAATTCAAACACTTCCGCAGGATCGCGACACGCTATGAGAAAACGGTCCGCCGCCGTTCGGCGATCCTGACCGTCGCCGCGATCGCGATCCTGCGACGGTAAGTTTCCACAGCGCCTAGGCCGAGGGATCTTCCGGCATCGGATTCCAATCGAAATAGGCGCGGACGAGGCCATGATCGCTCGCGCCGAGATCTTCGAATTCTTCCCGGTTCAGATGGTCGTTATACACTTCCATCTCGCGGAATGACCACAATCGCTTGCGCGAATGGTCATAGAACTCTTCGGAAACGAGAATGTGGTCGAGGCTTTCACGTTTGTGCTTGTAGATGTGTGTATAGTATACATGGCGCGACGAGCGGTATTGCTGCAGTCTCTCGACCGAATACAATCCTTTGTCCGAAGTAAGCCCGGCCCTGCTCTTTTCGATCACCCGATAAGTCGGTTGGTCCGAGATCAGTTCATTGGTCACCGACAACGTGTCGTCATTGAGATCGCCGATGACAACGACCGGAGAAAGGGCGAGGTCGTCTTCGGCCTTCATGACGCCGTCGAGCATCGCCCGCAACGCGCCGGCCTCCATGACGCGGCGGATGTGGGCCAGCGCCGACTTGGCGATTTGCGGGTGGCTCGCGAGCACGTCGGGCCGCGGATGGGCGAAACTGACGCGGGCGGGTCCTTTCGATTTGAGATGCGCGACGAAGATCGAGACTTCCGGGGGCGTCGGTCGCGAGCCTTCCGACTTGACGACGGCGCGCAGAATCGGTCGCGAAAATTCGTTGATCGTGATCGTGATCTCTTCTTCGGCGCCGTCGGTCTCACGCAGCTTGTCGAAGCGGAAGTCCGGTGGAAACCGAGCGATCCAGTCCGCGCCCGGCTGCAGCTGCGACTCGCCGCGCCGGTTCTTGCGCACGGCGAGCGCCACTTGCGGGCGACCACGCCCCGGCGCGTCGCGGGCGACAAGGTCGTAGCTGTCGTCGAGGCCGGCTCTCTTGAAGACGGTTTCCAGCGCTTCACGCGCCCAAAGCTCCTGAAATCCGATGACTTCAGCGTCGAGACGGACAACCTGCTGCGCGGTCCAGTCGATTTTCCGCTCATAGGCGGCGCGACCTTCGGCGTCGTCTTCGAACGGCGGATGGTTCGAATAGGTCAATCCGCCTGGAACTTGGAGATTGAGCAGATTCATCGTCGCGAAGCTGAGATCTCGCATGTTGTTGCGCGGCATGTGGCGATCTTTCGCAAGACTTCCGAATCGGAGTTCGACTCCGATCATGACGCATTCCAATCGAAATTGGGAGCAGGCCCGTTCAGGTCGTTGAAGCGGCGCGGCGGCTCTCGCGCCGGAGCGCGATGATCTATCGGTTCGACGCATTCGAGCTCGACGAGGACGCTTTCGAGCCGCGCCGGTCCGGATGGAGCCGCTCGTCTTCGACTTTCTGCGGTGTCTCGCGCGTCGCGCCGGCCGGCTCGCAACGCGCGACGAGGCGCTCGAGGAGGTTTGGGGCGGGCGGATCGTCTCGGAGGCGACGATCTCGAGCTGCCTCGAGGCGGCGCGCCGGGCCCTCGGCGAAAGCGGCGCGCGAGGCGGTCGCGGCGGACGCCGGCGCGTCGGTCCGGCGCCTGCTCGGCTTCGTCGAGCGCGGCTTCGCCGGCGAGCGGATCGGCCCGACGCTGCGCGCGCTCGCGACTGTCGGGCTGCCCGAAGGCTGACGGCGCGTCGACGCGCGGTGACGACCGGACCGTCGGTACTGCACCGTCGGTCCAGTTGCAGGCGTTCATCTTTGTCGCCGCTCCTGGCCGCCGAACCGCGTCGGCGTCCAATTATCTGATTTCACTTCGGAAAAAACTTTCTGATCAAACTGTGCCGCGAGTCCGGTGGCGCCGATCCGGCGTTTCGGCCATCCCTTCAGCGCGGCGCAACGCGGGATCGCGGCGCCGACGAAACGTCGAAAATCGGAGAAGATCATGATCACGGACCGCCAAGGCGCCGTCCTCAGCGGCGCCGACGCCGCGTCGGCGGCCCTCTACGAAGACGCGCTCGTCGCCTTCAACCTCTATCGCGGCGATCCCGTCGCGCTGGTCGACCAGGCGATCGAAGCCGCGCCCGATTTCGCCATGGCGCGGATCCTCAAGGGCTATCTCTTCGGCCTCGCGACCGAGCCCGAGGCCGTCGGCGTCGCGCGCGCCGAGCTCGCGCGGCTGAAGTCGATGTCGCTCGGCGAGCGCGAGACCTCGCTCGTCGCGGCGCTCCGGCATCTCGTCGCCAACGAGTGGACGAAGGCGGCCACGGCGCTCGACCGGCACAGCGTGGAGCGTCCGCACGACCTCGTCGCGCTTCAGGTCGGGCATCTGACGGACTTCTACCGCGCCAACGCCCGCGATCTGCGCGACCGCATCGCGCGGGCGCTGCCCAAATGGAGCGCCGATCGGCCGGGCTACTCGATCCTGCTCGGCATGTACGCCTTCGGTCTCGAGGAGACCGGCGACTACGCCAAGGCAGAGGCGGTCGGCCGCGAGGCGACCGAGCGTCAGCCGCTCGACTGCTGGGCGCATCACGCGGTCGCGCATGTGCTCGAGATGCAGGGTCGCGCCGAGGACGGGATCGCCTGGATGGACGCGCGCACGCCGCATTGGAGCGGCGACGACAACTTCTTCCAAGTCCACAACTGGTGGCACAAGGCGCTCTATCACCTCGATCTCGGCCAGAAGGACGCGGTGATGGCGCTCTATGACGACGCCGTCCGCGGCTCGGCGAGCCAGGTCGCGCTCGATCTCGTCGACGCCTCGGCGCTCCTCTGGCGCGCGCATCTCGACGGCGTCGAGGTCGGCGATCGTTGGCGCGAGGTGGCGACGTCCTGGGACGCGCATGCGGACGGCGCGCTCTATCCGTTCAACGACTGGCACGCGGCGATGGCGTATCTCGGGGCGGGACGCGAAGGCGACGTCGCGTCGCTGCTCGCGCGCTACCGCGGCGCCGAAGGCGCGCAGACGGAGACGCGGCGTTGGGCGCTCGAGACCGGCGCGCCGCTCATCGAAGGCTTCGCCGCCTTCTGGCGCGGCGACTACGCCGGCGCGGTCGATCGGCTCCTCGGCGCGCGGCACATCGTCAACAGCTTCGGCGGCAGCCACGCCCAGCGCGACGTGATCGACTGGACCTTGACCGAAGCGGCGATCCGCGGCGGCCTCAGCGGCGCGGCCGAGGCGCTCGCCTCCGAACGGCTGGCGCTGAAGCCGCACAGCCCGGTCAACCAGCGCTTCCTCAGCCGCGCCAAGGCGTTGTCGCCCGCGGCGGCGGCCTGACGCTTCGACGCCGCCGGCTTCGGCCGGCGGCGCCGTGAGAGGACGGACGGCCGGGCGCGCCGGCGCGATCCGACCGAGAGGCGCCGCTCTTTTAGTCGGATCGGTTCCGATGGCGCCAACCTCGCCCTTGTCGTCCCGGCCAAGCGCGACGCGCGCCGAGCCGGGATCCAGGTCTAAGCGGCTGAGCGTGCGGCGAACCGGCCCTGGATCCAGGATAAGTCTGCGGCTTTCCGGGATGACGCCACCTCAACAGATCCTGCTTTAGCGATCGCCTTCCGTGCCGCGTTTCCGCGCGCCGCGCCTGAGAAAGTCCCTTTCGCGCCGTCTCTTTCGGGCCGCGATCCTGGCGACGACGATTTCGTAGGACTGGTCCGTCTCGATCCCGGCCTCGGCCGGCGCGAAAGGCCGATCCGCGCAGAAGCGGCAATGACCGTCCCCGCAGGCGGCTTCCGACCAAGAGTCGCATCTCACGCAGAAGAACGCGTCGTGGTCCGCCGCATAGACGAGGCGCTCTCGACACGTCTCGCAGCGTCGGTCCGCGCGAAAACCGCGGTGTTTCCGTCCGTGGATGGCGATAAAGCCGTTGCGCTCGGGAAAGCGCTTCGGGCCGCTTCGATCTTTTCGCTTCAATCCGCCGCCCGACTCTCGGCCGGGATCGCCGCTGCGCGCGACGCGCGCGCGTGAATGTCGGTTCGTATACGTCTTTCGCGGCGCTGTCGCCAGGGTCGACGCGCGCTTCTCGAGGAAGAAGCGCGGCGCGGCCGCCGCTTGACAGCCGAGGAACGCGGCGCCATCTATTTCATAACGATTGATATGAAATCAGCGAGAAGGCCAGCGCGCCGCTCGCTGCGATAAGGAGGCGCGTCGGTGGCCAGGCCGCGCGAATTCGAGCCCGAAGACGCGCTGCACAAGGCGATGCTGCAGTTCTGGGCGCAAGGGTATCACGACACCTCGATCCGCGATCTGACGGCGCGCACCGGCGTCAATCAGTACGGGCTCTACAGCGCGTTCAAGAGCAAGCGCGGCCTCTATCTTGCGGCGCTCGATCGTTATCGGAACACCGTGACCCGCGACGTGCTGCGCGCGCTTCGAACGTCCGGTCCGCTGCGCGCGGCGATCAAGGCGGCCTACGCGCTCCTGCTCGATCGCATGCGCACCGAAGACGGACCTGTCGGCTGCCTGATCGCCAACGCCGGGATCGAGACGGCGCCCGAAGACGAGGCGACCGCCGCTAAGGTGCGCGCGCATATGGCGCTCCTGCGCAAGGCGTTTCTCAAGCGGCTCGAGCGCGGCGCGTCGGACGGCGAGCTCGCGCCCGACAAGGATCTCGCCGCGCTGAGCGAGTTCCTGGCGACGACCGCCTACAGCCTCGGATTTCTACTCCGCGCGGGATGCGACGCCGGCTATCTCGAGCGCCACCTCCGAAGCGCGCTGAGCGCGCTCGACTGATTTTTTTTGCCGAATTCCACATCGATCGATATGGAATATCAGAGGAGACCTGACATGACCGACGCGACACCCGACTTCTCGAATTACGTCATCTCCGCCCGGCCGGGTTATGACGAGCGCAAGACGAGGGCGGCGTTCGCCAAGCTGATGCCGCTGCGCACGATCGCCATCTATTGCTACGATCCGCGCGCCGCCGGCGTTCCGAACGCGGTCGCCCAAGAGTTCGGCGACGTCTATCCGGGCGGCCCGATCCTGGACGCCGACGGCGACGTCGTCGGAACGGACGCGACGCTGCTCACCGTGGTGGTCGCCGGCGGGCGGGCGATGGACGCGCTGCGCTCGATCACCGTCGGGCAGCATCTCTTGGGCGTGGAGAACATCGTCGTCGCGCATCACACCGATTGCGGCGCGACGTCGTTCACTGCGGACGGGATCATCGACGCGTTCCGGGACGAGCACGGCGCCGACATCTCCGAGCTCTACCCGCGCGAAAGCATGTGCATCTCGGACCATCGGGCGGCGCTCCAGCATGACGTCGCCCTGATCCGCCGCTCCGCCGGAACGCCGCCGCATGCGAATGTCTATGGCTGCATGTTCGACATCGAGACCGGCGCGCTCACGCGGATCGTCGAAGACGTCGCCGCGCCGCGGGCTCGGGCCGGGAGCTGAGAGCGGCGCGCCATAGGGCGACGCCGCTACAGCGCATTCGAACCATTCGGAGCCGCCTTGCTCCAGCTTGACCGTCGGCTCGAGTTGCAGTCCTGCCGGCCTCCGGCCGGCTGGCGACCGACCCGCCCCCTCGGGGCGGTCGCCTTGCGACCACCTCGGTGGAACGCTTGCGCTTCCGCCCGCGGGTCGGCCGCCGCTCAGCACCAGCGTTTCCGCTCCGAATGGTTCGAATGTGCTTTAGGTGGATGCAACGCCGATGACGCCGTCATCCCGGGATGACGCTGTCATCCCGGAAAGCCGCAGGCTTATC
>CAZPTD010000010.1:0-37429 GCA_964588915.1 uncultured Neomegalonema sp.
CGGCGCTGCGCGTCAACATGCGGCTGGAGATCTCGCAGCTGCACAACACGCTCGGCGCGACGATGGTCTATGTGACGCACGACCAGGTCGAGGCGATGACGATGGCCGACAAGATCGTCGTGCTCAACTCGGGCCGGATCGAGCAGGTCGGCTCGCCGCTCGATCTCTACCGCACGCCGCGCAACCTCTTCGTCGCCGGTTTCATCGGCTCGCCGAAGATGAACTTCATCACCGGCGAGGAGGCGACGAAGCGCGGCGCCCACACCATCGGCGTCCGACCGGAGCATCTCGCGGTCTCGAAAGAGGGCGGCCTCTGGCGCGGGACCGTCGGCGTCTCGGAGCATCTGGGCTCGGACACCTTCGTTCATGTCGACATTCCGAATGTCGGCAAGCTGACGGCGCGCGCCGACGGCGAGGTGCCGGTCCGTTTCGGCGACGCGGTCGGGCTGACGCCGTCGGACGAGCGCATCCACAAATTCGACGCGGAGGGCATGGCGGCATGAGCGGACGGCTCGAGGGCAAAGGCGCGCTCGTCACCGGCGGCGCGCGCGGAATCGGCCGCGCCTTGGCCGAGGCCTTCGCGCGCGAGGGCGCCAAGGTCGCGATCGGCGACGTCGACATCGCCGCCGCGGAGGCCGCGGCGGCCGAGATCGGCCCGGCGGCGCGCGCCGTTCCGCTCGACGTGACGCGCCAGGACTCGATCGAGGCGGCCGTCGACGCGGTCGAGGCGGCGTTCGGCGGCGTCGATCTGCTCGTCAACAACGCCGCGCTCTTCGACGCCGCGCCGATCGCCGAGATCACGCGCGACAGCTACGATCGGCTCTTCGCGGTCAACGTCGCGGGCGCCCTCTTCACGCTCCAGGCGGTCGCCAAGCGGATGATCGCGCGCGGAAAGGGCGGCAAGATCATCAATATGGCGAGCCAGGCCGGGCGACGCGGCGAGCCGCTCGTCGCCGTCTACTGCGCGAGCAAGGCGGCCTTGATCAGCCTGACGCAATCGGCCGGCCTCGACCTGATCAAGCATCGGATCAACGTCAACGCGATCGCGCCGGGCGTGGTCGAGGGCGCGCATTGGGACCAAGTCGACGCGCTCTTCGCCAAATACGAGAACCGGCCGCTCGGCGAGAAGAAGCGGCTGGTCGGCGCGGCCGTGCCCTTCGGCCGCATGGGCGTCGCCGAAGATTTGATCGGCGCGGCGCTCTTTCTCGCCGGTCCCGAGTCCGACTATGTCGTCGCGCAGACCTTCGGCGTCGACGGCGGCAACTGGATGGCGTGAGGCGCTCCGATGGCCGCAACCCTGAGCCGAGCGACCTTGAGCGCCCTGCCGAGCGGCGTCGCGGCGCCGAGCTACGATCCGAGCCGGCTCTCGGCCGGGATCGTCCATATCGGCGTCGGCAATTTCCATCGCGCGCATCAGGCGGTCTATCTCGATCGGCTGTTCTCGAGCGGCCGAGATCTCGACTGGGCGCTGGTCGGCGCCGGCGTTCGCGCGGCCGACGCGAGGACGCGCGCGGCCCTGGCGGCGCAGGACTGGCTTTGGACCGTCGTCGAGCAGTCCGCGACCCGGTCCGAGGCGCGGATCGTCGCGCCGATGGTCGATTTCGTCGATCCGACCGATCCCTCGGCGCTGGTCGCGAGGCTCTGCGACCCGAAGATCCGGATCGCTTCGCTGACCGTGACCGAGGGCGGCTATTTCATCGATCCGGGACGCGGCGTCTTCAATCCGAGCCATCCGGACATCGCCGCCGACGCGGCCGCGCCCGACGCGCCGCGCACCGCCTTCGGCGTGATCCTCAAGGCGCTCCGCCTCCGCCGCGACGCCGGCGCGCCGCCCTTCACGGTGATGTCCTGCGACAATCTTCCGGGCAACGGCGCGATCGCCAGAGCTGCGGTGCTCGGGCTGGCGGCGCGCGCCGCGCCGGATCTCGTCGCCTGGATCGAGGACAATGTCGCCTTTCCGAACGGCATGGTCGACCGAATCACGCCGGCGACCGGCGAGAAGGAGCGCCGCGCGATCGTCGAGACGTTCGGCCTCGCCGACGCCGCGCCGGTCTTCTGCGAGGACTTCGCGCAGTGGGTGCTCGAGGACCGGTTCTCGGCCGGTCGGCCGGCGCTCGAGGACGCCGGCGTCGAGTTCGCCGACGACATCGAGCCCTTCGAGCTGATGAAGCTGCGGATCCTGAACGGCGGCCATGCGGCGATCGCCTATCCGTCGGCGCTGCTCGACGTGACCTACGCGCATGAGGCGATGGCGACGCCGCTGATCGCGGGCTTTCTCGACAAGCTCGAACGAACGGAGGTCCTGCCCGCGGTCGCCGCGCCGCCGGGCGCCGATACGGCGAGCTATCTCGGCCGGGTGCAAACGCGGTTCGCGAACCCGAAGATCGAGGACACGATCGCGCGGCTGGCGCAGGACGGCTCCAATCGTCAGCCGAAATTCATCCTGCCGAGCGTCGCCGATCGCCTCGCCGAGGGCGCCTCGATCGCCGGGCTGGCGCTGGTGTCGGCGCTCTGGCGCCGGTTTCTCGAAGGCGCGAGCGAGAGCGGCGCGCCGTTGCCGCTCGAGGATCCGCAAGGTCCGCGCCTGCGCGACGCGGCGCTGCGCTCGCGGGACGATCCGCTCGTCTTCCTCGAGCTGCGCGACATCTATGGCGACCTCGCCGCTTCGGAGGCGTTCCGCGCCGCCTTCGCCGCGGCGTCGCGCGCCGTCGTCGAGAAAGGCGTCGAGGGCGCGCTCCGGCGCTATCTGAGCGAGGCGGCCTGACCATGGGGAGGCGGCGCATGCGTCCGAAGCTGGTGATCTTCGATTGCGACGGCGTGCTGATCGACAGCGAGCCTTTGGCCGTCCGGGCGCTGCGCGAGACTCTGGCCGAGACCGGCGTCGACATCTCCGAGGCCGTCGCGGCCGAGGAGTTTCTCGGCCTCTCCTGGCCGTCGACCCGCGCGGCGCTCGAACGCGATCACGGCGTCTGGCTCACGGACGCGGCGGTCGAAAAAAGCCGCCAGCGGCTATTCGAGCTTTTCCGCCGCGAGCTCCTGCCGATCGCCGGCGCGGCGCAGGCGATCGACGCGCTCGAGGCCGCCGAGATCCGCGTTTGCGTCGCGTCGTCGAGCAGCCCGGAGCGCCTCGAAACCTCGCTCGGCGCGACGGGCCTCTTCGATCGGCTGCATCCGCATATCTACAGCGCGACGATGGTCGCGCGCGGCAAGCCGGCGCCCGATCTCTTTTTGCACGCCGCTGAGAAAATGGAGGTCGGCCCGGAGGAGTGCCTCGTCATCGAGGACAGTCCGGCGGGCGTTCGGGCCGCCCGCGCCGCCGCAATGACGGTTTTCGGCTTCACCGGCGGCGGCCATGCGCGGCTCTTCGATCTCAAGGGCCGGCTCGAGGCGCTCGCGCCCGACGCCGTGTTCGACAACTTTCGCGACCTCGCGTCGGCGATCCTTTGAAGGGCGCGCGCAATTCGGCAAGATGAGTCGCCGACCCCGAACGCGCGGCCGCGCGCCTCGGGACAGCCGGAACGGGCATGAAGGCGAGGCGCCATGTATCTCGGGCTTGATCTCGGAACCTCCGGATTGAAGGCGCTGATCATCGACGAGGATCAGCGCGTCGTCGCGGCGACGACGCAGCCGCTCGAGACGTCGCGCCCGCATTCCGGCTGGTCCGAGCAGGATCCGGCGGCGTGGATCGCCGCCGCCGAAGGCGCGCTCGACGAGCTGAAGGCCTGCGCGCCTCGGGCGCTCGGCGCGGTCTCCGGCGTCGGCCTCTCCGGCCAGATGCACGGCGCGACGTTTCTGGACGCGTCCGACGCGGCTCTGAGGCCCTGCATTCTGTGGAACGATTCGCGCAGCGCGAAGCAGGCGGCGCGGCTCGACGCGGACCCGCAGTTTCGAGCGGTCACCGGCACGATCGTCTTTCCCGGCTTCACCGCGCCGAAGCTCGCCTGGCTGCGCGAGAACGAGCCCGAGACCGCGCGCCGCGTCGCCAAGATCCTGCTGCCGAAGGATTATCTCCGCCTGTGGCTGACCGGCGAACACGCCGCCGATCTCAACGACGCGTCGGGAACCGCCTGGCTCGACACCGCGTCCGGGCGCTGGTCCGAGGCGCTGCTCGACGCCTCCGGCGCGTCGATCGCCATGACGCCGCGCCTCGTCGACAGCGTCGCCGTCTCGGGCGTCCTCCGGCCGGCCCTCGCGGCGCGCTGGGGCATGGGATCCGCCGTCGTCGTCGCCGGCGGCTCCGGCGACAGCGGCGCGTCGGCGATCGGCGTCGGCGCGGTCTCGGAGGGCGACGCCTTCATCTCGATCGGCACCTCCGGCATCCTCCTCGTCAGCAAGGACGCGTTCCGCCCGTCGCCCGAGAGCGCGGTGCACACCTTCGGCCACGCGGCGCCCGGCCGCTGGATCCAGATCGGCGTCATCCTCTCGGCCGCGTCGAGCCTCAGCTGGTTCGCGGCGCTGGCCTCGAGCACGCCGGCGCGGCTCATCGGCGCGCTCGGCCGCGACCTCCAGGCGCCCGGCGAGACGGTGTTCCTGCCCTATCTCTCCGGCGAGCGGACGCCGCATAACGACGCCGAGATCCGCGGCGCGTTTCTCGGCCTCGGGCATGAGAGCGATCTCGCGGCCGTGACTCGCGCGCTGATCGAGGGCGTCGCCTTCGCCTTCCGCGACAATCTCGACGCCGTCGCCTCGACCGGCGCGCGGCCGCGCCGCGTGCTGGCGGTCGGCGGCGGCGCGCGCTCGACCTATTGGCTGAAGGCGATCGCGACCGCGCTCGATCTGCCGGTCGACGCGCCGAAGGACAACGATGTCGGCGCGGCGATGGGCGCGGCGCGGCTCGGCCAGATCGCCGCGACCGGCGGTGACTGGCGCGCGCTCTGCGCCGCGCCGGCGATCGAACGGACGATCGAACCGGCGGCGGAACTGGTCGACGCCTTCGACGCGGCGCATGCGCGCCACCGCGCCGCCTATGCGCGCCTGCGCGCCGATCGCGGCTCGGGAGCGGGCGTCGCCGGCCGAAATTAGGTATTGCGCATAACTATTGTTTCGAATACCGGAATCGCAGAGAGGCGCCGTAGAACGCCCTCGCCGACGATTGACCGACCAGGGAGGACATTGTGACCCACTCGCGTAGGACGTTTCTCAAGACATCCGCTGCGGCCGCCGCCGCCTCGACAGTGCCCTTCGCGCTCTCGACGCGCAAGGCCCGCGCCGCAGACGTCACCTTGCGGCTGCATCAGTTCCTGCCGGCGCAGGCGAACGTGCCGAAGAACGTTCTCGATCCTTGGGCGGACGGCATCGAGGCCGCGTCCGACGGTCGGATCGCCATCGAGCGCTATCCGTCGATGCAGCTCGGCGGCCGCCCGCCCGAGCTGATCGACCAAGCCATCGACGGCGTCGCCGACATCATCTGGACCGTCGCCGGCTACACGCCGGGCCGCTTCCCGCGCGCCGAGGTGTTCGAGCTGCCCTTCACGATGACGAACGCCGAAGCGGTCTCGCGCGCCTATTGGACGCTCGCCGAAGAGACGATGATGGATGAAGACTTCAAGGACTTCAAAGTCCTCGGCGTCTGGGTCCACGGTCCCGGCGTCATCCACTCGAAGGAGCCGATCCAGGAAGTCGCGGATCTCAACGGCGTCAAGCTGCGCGCGCCGACGCGGGTCACGAACATCCTGTTCTCGCAGCTCGGCGCGACGCCGGTCGGCATGCCGGTGCCGCAGATCCCGGAGGCGCTCTCTCGGGGCGTCGTCGACGCTTGCGTCATTCCCTGGGAGGTCACCGGCGCGCTCAAGGTGCCGGAGCTCGTCAGCAACCACACCGAATTCGGCGACGAGACGCTCTACACCACCAGCTTCATCTTCGCGATGAACAGGGACAAGTACGAGTCGCTCGACGATGATCTGAAGGCGGTGATCGACGAGAACTCCGGGCTCGAATTCTCGGCCTTCGCCGGCAAGCAGATGCAGGCGGACGACGCGCCGTCGCGCGCGGCGGCGGTCGAGCGCGGCAACAACATCATCACGCTGACGCCGGAGCAGGTCGCCGAGTGGAAAGCGGCGTCCGAAGGCGTGATCGAGGACTGGATCGCGGAGATGAACGGCAGAGGGCTCGACGGCGACGCGTTGTTCGCCCGGGCTGAGGAGCTGATCGCCGGCTTCAGCGGCTGACGCGCGCGCTCATGGCGGCGCGCCGCGCCGCCATGAGCGACCGCCGTCGATTCCTCGGGATACGACATCCATGCGACAGCTGGTGGAGCGCCTGGCGCGGTTCATGGCCGTGCTCGGAGGCCTCGTCCTTCTCGCCATCGTGATCATGATCGCCGTGAGCGTGACGGGACGCGGACTCAACACGCTCGGACATTCCGATTTTCTCAACGCCCTCTCCCAGAGCGCGGCCGAGGCTTTGCTCGCGACCGGAGTCGGCCCGGTCGACGGCGACTTCGAGCTCACCGAGGCCGGCATGGCCTTCTGCATCTTCGCGTTCCTGCCGATCTGCCAGCTCTCCAGCGGCCACGCCAGGGTCGATCTCTTGATGTCCGCCTTGCCGAGCGGCGTCGTGCGCGCGCTGCGCGCGTTTTGGGAGGTCGTGCTCAGCGGGATGATCCTTCTGTTGACCGCGCAGCTCTACGCCGGACTCCAGGGCAAGATCGACAACGGCGAGACCACCTTTATTCTGCAGTTTCCGGTCTGGTGGTCCTACGCCGCGAGCTTCGGCGCCGCCGTGATCGCTTCGATCGTCGCCGTCTATTGCGCCTACGCCCGCGTCGCTGAACTCGTCACCGGCGAATCCCTGATGCCGGAAGACGAAGGAGCGGCGCATTGACCAATCTCGAGCTCGGCTACTGGTCTTTCCCGGTTCTTTTGGCGTTGATCTTTATGCGGGCTCCGATCGGCCTCGCGATGCTTCTTTGCGGAATAGTCGGTCTTTTTCTCGCGACTGACGGCGCGACGGTGTTCCTCGCCCGGCTGAAGAGCGAGACCTATTCCACTTTCGCCAGCGACTCCTTCGCCATCATTCCGATGTTCCTGCTGATGGGCCAGTTCGCCACGCTCTCCGGCATGTCCGCGGCGCTGTTCAAAGCGACGGAAACCTGGCTCGGCCATCGAAAGGGCGGCGTGGCCATGGCGTCGGTCGGCGCCTGCGCCGGCTTCGGCGCGATCTGCGGGTCGTCGCTCGCGACCGCGGCGACGATGGGGCGTGTGGCGCTGCCGGAGTTGCGGCGCTACGGCTATTCCGGCGGCTTCGCGACCGCGACGCTCGCCGCCGGCGGAACGCTCGGCATCCTGATCCCGCCCTCGATCATTCTCGTGATCTATTCGATCTACGCCGAACAGAACATCGCCAAGATGTTCGTGGCCGCGTTCATTCCGGGCATCCTGGCGGCGATCGGCTACATGATCGTCATCTCGATCTACGTTCGCGTCTTCCCGGACGCGGCCGGCCTGCGCGAGAAAGCGCCGATGTCGGAGCGGCTTCGGGCTTTCGTCGAGGTCTGGCCGGTCCTGTTGATTTTCGGGCTCGTCGTCGGCGGCATCTATTTCGGCGTGTTCACGGCGAACGAAGGCGCGGCGATCGGGGCCGCGAGCACGGGACTGTTGGCGCTCTTCCGCCGCAGCCTCAGCTGGAAGATCTTCAAGGACGCCATCATCGCGACCGCGTCGAGCACGGCGATGATCTTCTTCATCATTCTCGGCGCCGGCATCTACAACGGCTTTCTCGCGCTCAGCCAGGCGCCGCAGGAGTTCGCGAGTTGGATCGTCGAGCTCGGGTTGAGCCCCTGGACGGTGCTGTCGCTCATCCTCGTCTTCTACCTGATCTTCGGCTGCGTCATGGACAGCCTCAGCATGGTCGTGCTGACGATCCCGATCTTCTTTCCGGTCATCAGCGCGCTCGACTTCGGCATGAGCCCGGAGCATGTCGCGATTTGGTTCGGGATCCTGGTGCTGATCGTCGTCGAGGTCGGGCTGATCACGCCGCCGGTGGGCCTCAACCTCTTCATCATCAACGGTCTCGATCGGACGACGCCGATCAGCGCGACCTACAAGGGCGTCATCTGGTATGTCGGCTCGGACATCCTGCGCGTCGCCATTCTGGTGTTGTTTCCGGCGATCACGCTGTTCTTGCTGCCCGATTAGGGCGGCGGGCCGCCGGAGCGGCCGCATATCGAGTCGGAGCGATCCGGCGATGAAACGAGCGAAGGAGGCGCAGCGGAGATGGTGATCGGCGGACACGTCGCCTTGGTGACCGGCGCGGGCGGCGGGCTCGGCGCGGCGACGGCGCGGCGGCTGGCGGCGGCGGGCGCCAAGATCGCCCTTCTCGATCTCGACGGCGATCGCGCCGCCGCCGTCGCCCGAGAGATCGACGGCAGGGCTTTTCCCGTCGACGTGACCGACGCGGCCGCGGTCGGCGCGGCGATCGACGAAGCGGCGGCGCATTTCGGCGAGGCGCCCCGGATCGCGGTCAACTGCGCCGGGATCGGCCTCGCGGCGCGCATCGTCGGCCGCGAAGGCAAGCTCTCCATCGACCTCTTCGAGAAGACGCTGAAGGTGAACCTGTTCGGCACCTACAACGTGATGAGCCACGCCGCCCGGCGGATGACCGACATGCCGGCGCTCGACGGCGGCGAGCGCGGCGTCATCGTCAACACCGCGTCGGCCGCGTATCAGGACGGCCAGCTCGGCCAAGCGGCCTACGCCGCCTCGAAAGGCGCCATCGCCTCGATGTGCCTGCCGGCGGCGCGCGAGCTCGCCCAGCATGGCGTCCGCGTCGTCGCCATCGCGCCCGGGCTCTTCCACACGCCGATGATGGAGTCGCTGCCCGAGGAGGTGACCGAGAAGATCGTCGCCAACATCCCGTTCCCGCACCGCCTCGGCGCGCCGGACGAGTTCGCGCAGCTCGCCGAGCACGTCGTTCAAAATCCGTATCTCAACGGCGAGGTCATCCGCATCGACGGCGCCGTCCGCCTGCCGCCGCGCTGAGGAGCCGAGATGGCCGAGCCCATGCTCAAGATCGACATCGCCGACGGCGTCGCGACGCTCGCCATGCACCGCCCTGAGAAGCGCAACGCGATGTGCGACGCGCTCCTCGCCGAGATCGACGCGTTCTTCTCGCGCCCGCCCGAAGCGGTGAAGGCGGTCGTGCTCACCGGGACCGCCGGCCATTTCTGCTCCGGCCTCGATCTCTCCGAGCATGTCGCCCGCGACGCCGAGGGCACGATGCGCCATTCGCGCGGCTGGCACCAGGTGATGGACCGCGTCCAGTTCGGCGGGCTGCCGGTGGTCTCGGCGATGTTCGGCGCCGTGATCGGCGGCGGGCTCGAGCTCGCGGCGGCGACGCATGTCCGCGTCGCCGAGCCGTCGACGATCTTTCAGCTGCCGGAGGGGCGGCGCGGCATCTTCGTCGGCGGCGGCGCGACGGTGCGCGTCGGACGCATTCTCGGCGCCGACCGCATGATCGAGATGATGCTCACGGGCCGCAAATACGGCGCCGAGGAGGGCGTCGCGCTCGGGCTCGCGCATTACGCCGTCGGCGAAGGCGAGGCGCCCGCCAAGGCGCAGGAGCTCGCCCGCGCCATCGCGTCGAACGCGCCGCTCTCCAACTACATCATGATCCAAGCGATCAGCCGCATCGAGGACATGGCCAAGGCGGACGGCCTCTTCACCGAGAGCCTCTGCGCCGCGCTCACGCAGACAAGCCCGGACGCGCTCGAGGGCCTCGCCGCCTTCCTCGAGAAGCGGCGCCCGAACTTCAGGTGATCGATGGCGAAGGCGAAGCTTCAATTGGACCGCGGTCCCGATCACGTGTCCGACGAGGCGCTGCGCAGCCTCCTCGGCTACGAGATGAAGCGCGCCTTCAACGTCGTGCATCACGACCTCAGAAGCACGCTCGATCCGTTCGGGCTTCGGATGCTGACCTTCACGGCGCTGGTGCTGATCGTCGACAATCCGGGCCTGCGCCAGTCTCAGCTCGCCGCGGCGATGGACATGGAGCGGCCGAATCTCGTCGTCATCCTCGACGAGCTCGAAGCGCGCGCGCTGATCGTGCGCGACCGAGACCCGACCGACCGACGCGCCTACGCGCTCAAGCCGACGCGCGCCGGCGGCCGCCTCTGCGCGCGCGCTTTCGAGGCGGTCAAGGCGCATGAGCGGCGGCTGCTCGCGGATGTCGACGACGAGAGCCGCGCGGTCGTGTCCGCCGCGTTCCGCAAGATCCAGTCACGCGAAGCGAAAGACTAAGAGATGAGAAGGCCGTCGCAGTTCCAACCGCACGCCGTCGCCCGCGAGGATCGGCCGGACGGCGCCGTCGTCCTGCGCTCGACGCATCCGCTCGGGCCGGTCGCCGCGCGGACCGGCGACTGGCTGCATCGCTGGGCCGCCGAGACGCCGGACGCGGTGTTCCTGGCCGAGCGAAGCGGCGCCGGCTGGCGCGAAGAGAGCTACGCCGCCTGTCTCGACAAGGCGCGCGCGCTCGCCGCCGGGCTCCTGGGACGCGGCGTCGGGCCGGACGCGCCGATCCTGATCATGTCGGGCAACGGCGTCGATCACGGGCTCCTGGCGCTCGCCGCGCAGTATATCGGCGCGTCGGTCGCGCCGGTCGCCGAGCAGTACTCGCTCATTCACGGCGCGCATGGGCGGCTCCGTCACGCCGTCGAGCTCCTGCGGCCGAAATTCGCCTATGTCGTCGACGCCGATCAATACGCCGAGGCGCTGGCGCTCGACGCGCTCCAAGGCGTCGAGATCTTCGCCAGCCGGCCCGGAAGCTCGACCGCGACGCCGCTCGAGGCGCTGCTGAAGGGCGACGCGAGCGTCGATGTCGACGCCGCCTTCGCGGGCGTGACGCCGGACACGGTGGCGAAGGTCCTGCTGACGAGCGGCTCGACCTCGAGCCCCAAAGGCGTGCTGACGACCCATCGGATGATGTGCGTGAACCAGGCGCAGCTCGCCGACGCGCTGCCGTTCCTGCGCGAGCGGCCGCCGCGCATCGTCGACTGGCTGCCCTGGAACCACGTCTTCGGCGGCTCGCACAACTTCAACATGATGCTCGCCAATGGCGGCGCGCTCTACATCGACGACGGCAAGCCGGTCGCCGGCCTCTTCGAGCGCACGGTCGAGAACCTCTCGACGACCACGGGCACGCTCGCCTTCAACGTGCCGGTCGGCTTCGGCATGCTGCTCGGCGCGCTCGGCGAGGACGAGACGCTGCGCCGCCGCTTCTTCGAGGATCTCGACCTCGTCTTCTACGCCGGCGCGTCGCTGCCGCAGGAGATCTGGCGCGGCCTCGAGGACATGGCGATGGCGATCAAGGGCGAGATTCCGCTGATGACCTCGTCCTGGGGCCTCACCGAGACCGCGCCGGCGGCGATGCTGCAGCACGAGCCGATCGACCGCTCGGGCGTGATCGGCGTGCCGCTCAACGAGGTGACGGTGAAGCTCGTGCCGCTCGAGGACGAGCGCTTCGAGGTGCGGGTCAAGGGTCCGACGATCACGCCGGGCTACTACGATGATCCCGAGAAGACCGAAGCCGCCTTCGACGAGGAGGGCTTCTTCCTCACGGGCGACGCGATGGCGTTCCTCGATCCGGCCGATCCGAACAAGGGCATGCGCTTCGACGGCCGCATCGCGGAGGACTTCAAGCTCCTGACCGGCACCTGGGTGCGCGCCGCGCAGCTCCGGCTCGAGGCGCTCGCCTGCCTCGCGCCGCTCGCCGCCGATCTCGTCGTCACCGGCGCGGATCGGGGCGAGATCGGCGTGATGATCTTCCCGAACCGCGCCGAGCTCGTGCGTGAGGGCTTCGACCTGTCGCAGGAGAAGGGCGGCGCCTTCATCGACAAGCGTCTTCTCGGCGAGATCCATCGCCGGCTCGCCGAGCGCGCCCGCGCGATCTCGGGCGGCGCCTCGCGGATCTCGCGCGCCATCGTGCTCGCCGAGCCCGCCTCGCTGCCCGAGGGCGAGCTGACCGCCAAGGGCAATCTCAACTTCCGCAAGATCCTGTCCCGCCGGGCGGCGCTCCTGGAGCGGCTCTACGCCGAGAGCGACCCGGCCGTGACGCGCATTTGAGGAGGCGCCGCAATGGTCGACATCGACAAGGTCCGCGCGATCGACATCCACACCCACGCCGAGGAGCCCTGCGGCCTCCACGCCGACGACGGCTATGACGATCTGCAGACGACCATGGCGAAGTATTTCCGCGCGCCCTGGACGCATCCGCCGACCGTGCCCGAGACCGCCGCCCATTACCGCGCCGAGAACATCGCCGCGGTGATCTTCCCGGTCGATTCGGAGCGCGAGACCGGATACCGGCGCTACAAGAACGAGGAGGTCGCCGAGCTCGCCGCCGAGAACAGCGACATCCTCATCCCCTTCGCCTCGATCGATCCGCATAAGGGCAAGCTCGGCGTGCGCGAGGCGCGGCGGCTGATCCGCGATTTCGGGATCAAGGGGTTCAAGTTCCATCCGACGATGCAGGGCTTCTACCCGAACGATCGGATGGCCTACGGACTCTACGAGGCGATCGCCGAAGAGGGTCGGATCGCGCTCTTTCACACCGGTCAGACCGGCGTCGGCAGCGGCATGCCCGGCGGCAACGGGATGCGGCTGAAATACTCCGACCCGATGTATATGGACGACGTCGCGGTCGACTTTCCGGAGATGAAGATCATCCTCGCCCATCCCTCCTTCCCGTGGCAGGAAGAGGCGCTGGCGGTGGCGCAGCACAAGCCCAACGTCTATATCGACCTCTCCGGCTGGTCGCCGAAGTATTTTCCGGAAATTCTCGTCAAATACTGCAACTCGATCCTGAAGAAGAAGGTGCTCTTCGGCTCGGACTGGCCGATGATCGCGCCGGAGCGCTGGCTCAAGGACTTCGAGACCATCGCGATCAAGGACGAGATCCGTCCGGATATTCTGAAGGGCAACGCCGCCCGCCTGCTGGGGCTCGCCTGACATGCCGCAGCCGCCGGAGCTCACCCATTTCTGCGATCTCGAAGTCGCGCTCTCGCCGATCCGCGAGCTCGGGCCCGGCCGCGCCGGCCAGCGCCGGATCATTCCGATCAGCGGCGGCCGCGTCACCGGCCGAGTCTCCGGCACGATCCAGAACATCGGCGCGGACTGGCAGACGATCTTCGCCGACGGCAGCGCCGATATCGACACGCGCTACGCCTTCGAGACCGACGACGGCGCGCTCATCGAGATCGTCAATGTCGGCGTCCGCCACGGCCCGCCCGACGTGATCGCCGCCCTCGGACGCGGCGAGCCGGTCGACCCGTCGCGCTACTATTTCCGCACCACGTCGCGGCTCGAGACCGGCGATCCGCGCTACGCCTGGGTCAACAAGACGATCTTCGTCGGAACCGGCGCGCGCGAGGCCGACAAGGTCCGCATCTCGCTCTTCAGAGTCGAGTAGCCGTCATGAAGCCCTTCTCCGCGCCGTTGCGAGACATTCTCTTCTCGCTCGAGAATGTCGCCGCCGCCGCCGCGGCGCCGGGTTGGGATCGCGACGTCGTCGCCGAGATCGCCGCGCATTTCGCCGCCTTCGCCGAGGGCGAGATCGCGCCCTTGGACGCGCCGGGCGATCGGCAGGGCTGCCGGCTCGAGAACGGCCGCGTCCGCATGCCCGACGGCTTCGACGACGTCTACCGCGCCTACGCCGAGCAGGGCTGGGCGGGCCTGACGGCGCCCGAGAACTATGGCGGGCAGGGCCTCGGCGCGCTGAGCTTGGCCGCGGTCTCGGAGATCTTCTCGGGCGCCTGCCACAGCCTGCAGATGGTCACGGGCCTCGTTCCGGGCGCCGTCCGCACGCTGCTCGCCTTCGGCGACGAAGACCAGAAGGCGCGCCGCCTGCCGCCGCTCGCTTCCGGCGAGACCCTGGCGACGATGTGCCTGACCGAGCCCGGCGCCGGCTCCGACCTCTCGCGCATCCGCTGCCGCGCCGAGAGGGGCGCCGACGGCTGGCGCGTCGCCGGCGAGAAGATCTTCATCTCCGGCGGCGATCAGGACATGAGCGCGCGCATCCTGCATCTCGTGCTCGCGCGGACCTCCGACGACGGCGTCAAGGGCCTGACGCTCTTTCTCTGCCCGTCCGAACGCGCGGACGGCGCCCGCAACGCGATCGCGGTGACGCGGATCGAGGAGAAAATGGGTCTTCACGCCTCGCCGACCTGCCAGCTCGCCTTCGACGGCGCCGAGGCGGAGCTGATCGGCGACGTCGGGGGCGGCCTGGCGGCGATGTTCACGATGATGAACCATGCGCGCCTCGACGTGGCGCTCCAGGGCGTCGCGCACGCGGCGCGAGCCTATGACGTCGCCGGCGCCTATGCGGCGGAGCGGATCCAAGGGCGGACGACGGAGGGCGCGCCGGCGCGGCTCGACGAGCATGCGGATGTGCGGCGGATGCTCGAGGAGATCGACGCTCTGGCGATCGGCGGCCGGGCGATCGCGCATCTCGCCTATGTCGCGCTCGAGAAGGGCGACGATCCGGATCTCGTCGAATTCCTGACGCCGATCGCCAAGGTCTACTGCACGGAGGCGGGCATGCGCGCGGCCGAACTCGGGCAGCAGATTCTCGGCGGCTACGGCTATCTGAGCGAATATCGCCTGGAGCAGACCTATCGCGACGCGCGCGTCGCGGCGATCTACGAGGGCGCCAACGGCGTCCATGAACGGATGCTGGCGACGCGGTTCCTGGGCCGGCCGCCGACCGCCGCTTTCGAGCGTTTCGTCGAGGCCGAGCGCGAGCGCCTCGACGCGCCCGAGATCGCCGAGACGCTGGCGCTCTGGCGCGCGGCGCGCGATCGGCTGGCGCGCGCCGCCGATCCGACGCCGCTCGCGCATGACTACGCCAGACTGACCGGCCTGACGCTGCTCAGCTGCCTTTGGGCCCGCGTCGCCGCCGCCGCGTCGTCGCATCCCGAGCCGGAGCGGATCGCGCGCGCCGCGCGCCGGGCGAGGGCGACGATCATGGCGTTCGCGCCGGCGCACGCCGCGCGACTGGAAGCGACGGCGGCCGCATAGGCGGCGGCGCCCGACCCGAGCCCAGTCCGCGCCGCGCGGGCGGGTCGCCCCGCCACGGATCGCGCTCCGGATCGAACGCCCTCAACGCCGTGTCGCCGCCCTCCGATGAAGCACGGCCGCGCCTCGGTCGCTATCGTCTGATCGGTCTGATGGAGCCAACCTCGCCCTTGTCATCCCGGCCAAGCGCGACGCCCGCAGAGCCGGGATCCAGCGCCAAGGGGCTGAGCGTGCGGCGAACCGGCCCTGGATCCCGGATAACCCTGCGGCTTTCCGGGATGACGGCGTCATCCCGGGATGACGGCGTCATCGGCGTTGCATCCACCTAAAGCGCATTCGAACCGTTCGGAGCCGCCTTGCTCCAGCTTGGTCGTCGGCTCGAGTTGCAGTCCTGCCGGCCTCCGGCCGGCTGGCGACCGACCCGCCCCCTCGGGGCGGTCGCCTTGCGACCACCCCGCGGGTCGGCCGCCGCTCAGCTCCAGCGTTTCGGCTCCGAACGGTTCGAATGCGCTCTAAACAGATCCTGCTCTAGAAGGCGCGGCCGACGAGGAAAGTCCGCCGCCGGTCACTCTCCGGCCAAGTCGCCGCTCGGCCGCCAACCGCCCTGCGCCCGTTCGGTCATCATCGTCCCGAGAACGAGCCCGGCGCCGATTGCGGCCGCAACGACGCCGACCGTCGCCGTCCAGCCGGCGCCTGCGAAGACCTGGCCGAGCGCCCAGGCGCCCGCCAGGCCGCCGAGATAGTAGCTGGTCAGATACAGCCCGTTCGCCGCCGCCGGATCCGAGGAGGCCGTCCGCCCGACATAGCCGGTCGCGATCGCCTGGGCGAAGAAGAGCCCGGCGCCGATGAGCGTGAGCCCGGCGAGCACGAGCGCGAGGCTGGCGCTCAACAGCATCGCCGCGCCGAGGAGCGCCGCGCCCATGCCGATGCAGAAGGCGGGCCGCGCCCCGAGCCGCGCCGCCGCGCCGGCGGCGAGCGGCGTCGTCAGCATCGAGGGCAGAAAGACGACGTAGACGAGCCCAATCATCGTCTGCGGCAGCGCGAAGGGCTCGGCCGCGAGCACGAAGTTGACGTAGGAGTAGACGCCGACGAAGGCGAAGAGGATGAGAAAGCCGATCGCGAAGCTCGCGGCCAAGCGCCGGTCGCGCGCATGGGCCAGCATCGCGTCGAGCGTCGAGCCGCCCGCGCCCGGCGCGCCGCCGGCCGACCAATGCGCGAAATAGAAATAGGCGAGCGCCGCGCCGGCGAGATTGAGCGCCGCGAAGACGAAGAAGGTCTCGGAGAGCCCGACATTGTCGGCGACGCCCGAGGCGAGCAGGCGGCCGAAGAAGTTCGAGGCGACGTTGCCGGTGATGTAGGCGGCCATCGCGCCGCGGGCGGCGGTGACCGAGCAGACTTCCGAGAGATAGCTCAATGTGAGCGCGAAGGCGGCCGACATGAACACGCCCTGGACGACGCGCAAGCCGGCGAAGACGCGAAGATCGTCGGTGAAGCCGAGCAGCAGCGTCGGGATCGAGAGGAGCGCGAGGCTGATCCAGACGCCTTTGCGCCGGTCGATGCGGCGCGAGAAGATCGCGACCGCGACGCCGGCGATCGCCATGCCGATCGTGCTGGCGTTGACGGCGACGCCCATCTCGGCCGGCGTCGCCTGATAGGCTTCGACGAGGCTCGGCAACAGCGCCTGCGCGCCGAAGAGATCGATCAGCGTCAGAAACGCGATGACGCCGATGGCGACGCTGCGCGCGAGCACGGCCCGGCGCGGCTCGCGCGTCGGATCGAGCGCGGCGCTGGAGGATTGCATGTCTCAGGTCTCCGAGGTCGGACGCGCGCGAGGCGCGTTGTGGAAACGCCGACGGGTTTGCAGCCGCGCCGCCCCGGCCTCGTGCCGGGCGCGGCAAAGCGTCGACGCGATCGCTTTCACACCGACGGATCCATCTCGCGTCGGCGCTCTCTCTCGTCTGATCGGTTCTGACGGAGCCGACCTCGCCCTTGTCATCCCGGAAAAGCCCGCGGCTTTCCGGGATGACGGCGCCATCGGCGTTGCATCCACCTAAACAGATCCGGCTCTAGCCGCGCGGGAGGTCCCGCGGCGTGTGCTTCACGGTCGGCTTGATCGAGGAGAACATCTCGCCGAGATCGAGCGTCGACTCCTTGCCGATCGCGTCGAAATTCTCCTCGATCCAGCGCGCCGCCGCGCGCCGGCCGATGTCGCGCAGATAGGTCAGGAACTCCCATTGCGTGTTGAGCTTCGAGGACGCGCTCAGCTTGCGCATCTCCCGCCGCGACTCGATCATGTGCACGTTCATCCGCCGCGCGCGCGCCGACTCGCCGCGATCGACCATCGTGTCGATGAGATGGATCATCCTCAGCTCCTTGATCAGCGAGGCGTTGAACGTCACCTCGTTGACGCGGTTGAGGATGTCGCGGGCCGTGCGCGGCTCGCCGTCGCGGTAGATCGGATTGATCTGGACGATGACGATGTCGTCGCAGGCGCTCTCGTCCATGAAGGGCAACAGCACCGGATTGCCCATATAGCCGCCGTCCCAATAGAAGGCGCCGTCGATCTCGACCGCATGGAACATGAAAGGCAGGCAGGCCGAGGCCATCACCACGTCGATGTCGATCTCGTCGCGCGAGAAGATGCGGGCGCGGCCGGTCTCGACATTGGTGGCGGAGATGTAGATCTCCATCGCCGTCGCGGCGCGCACATGCTTGAAGTCGACGAACCGCGCCACGAGCTCGCGGAGCGGATTGATCCGCATCGGGTTCATGTCGTAGGGCGAGGCGAGGCGGTTGAGGAGATCCATCCAGAGATAGCCGGGCGAGCTGTCGAGCGACCAGTTGCGGGCCATCTGCTCGATCGGCCCGGGCTTCAGCGGGCTCATCATTCCGGCGTTCGAGATCGCGCGCCAGAAGCGCTCCAATTCGCGGCGCGCGCCGTCGCCGCCCTCCTCGTACATGCCCATGGCGGCGACGACCGCGTTCATCGCGCCGGCGCTGGTGCCGGAGATCGACTCGATCCAGATCCGTCCGTCCTCGAACAGCTTGTCGAGCACGCCCCAGGTGAAGGCGCCGTGCGCGCCGCCGCCCTGAAGCGCCAGATTGACCGATTTCTCATGTTTCGACGTGCGTTCCGCCATGGGGCCTCCGAATTGTTCCGTCGCACGACGCGCAGATCTGGCTCAATGCGCCGTCCAGCCGCCGTCCACCGGCAGCGAGATCCCGGTGATCTGAGCCGCCGCGTCGTCGCAGAGGAAGAGGCAGACCGACGCGAGCTGCTCGGTGGTGACGAATTCCTTCGTCGCCTGGGCCGCCAAAAGCACGTCGCGCTTGACGGCCTCCTCGGAGATTCCGCGCGCTTTGGCCGTATCCGGGATCTGCGCCTCGACGAGCGGCGTCAGCACATAGCCCGGGCAGACGGCGTTGACGGTCACGCCGTGCTCCGCCGCTTCGAGCGCGACGGTCTTGGTCAGCCCGACGATCCCGTGCTTCGCCGCGACATAGGCCGACTTGAAGGGCGACGCGACCAGCGCATGCGCCGAGGCGACGTTGATGATGCGGCCCCAGCGGCGCGCCTTCATGCCCGGCAGCGCGGCCCGGATGGTGTGGAAGGCGCTGACGAGGTTGATGGCGATGATCGCGTCGAACTTCGCGACCGGAAACTCTTCGACCGGCGCGACATGCTGGACGCCGGCGTTGTTGACCAGGACGTCGACCTGGCCGAAGCGGCTCTCGGTCTCACGCACGAGATCGACGATCTCGTCCGGTTTCGTCATGTCGGCGCCGTGATAGAAGACGGAGCCGGGGCCGGCGGCGTCGAGCCGGGCGCGGGTCGCCTCGATTTCGGCGGCGTCGCCGAAGCCGTTCAGCATGACGTTCATGCCGGCGGAGACGAAACGCTCGGCGACGCCGAGGCCGATGCCGCTGGTCGAGCCGGTGATGATGGCGGTCTTCATCTCTTTGATCCTTGCTGTCAGTCGCGCTCGAGAGGCGGCCGCCAAACGCGGCGGCGAGCGCTAAAAACCCGGATGGACGTCAGTGTTCGCCATGGGCGAGAGGCCCGGTCCGCGGCGCGTTCCCGAGATCGGCCGTCGGTGGCGCGACGCCGAGATACGGCGCGGCCGGCGCGTCGCTCTCGTTGCGCCGGTAAGCGCGATGGCCGCTGGCGATCTCGGACGAGCTGCGCGCCGGGATCGTCCTCGACGCGTCCGCGTCGGAGCGGCGCACGACGACCGCGCCTTCGGACACGAACGTCAGCAGCGGCGCGCCCGGATCGGCGAAGCTCGGGAAGGCGCCGCCGGGCGCGATCGTCACCTTGCGGATCGACAGAGCGAGACCTTCTCCGGCCCGCCCGCCGAGATGCGCGTCGAGATCGCTGCGGATCTCGTGAGTTTCGCCGGTCAGCACGACGAAGGCCGCCGGACGCGCCGCAGGGCGGCCTTTTCGGACATGATCATTTCGTGGTCCTCAGAAGGTTGGTCCGGAGCGCAGACGCTGACTGGACGATCGCCCGCGGCTGGATCGAGCTAAGAGGGCGCCCTGGCGCTCCGCTCCATTCACATTTCCAACAAGACCGCCCCTTCGGCCGTTGATGCCGGCGATTTGAAAGCGGCCGGCCCGAGCGTCTCTGAATCCGGCGCGAAGCCGCCGGCGCGTTCACGATGACGACGATCCGCGAGCCGGGACCGCCGTAGAGGCGGACGGAGCGCCTATTGCTTCTCGTTCGTGGTCAGCAACGCCGCGATCCGCCAATCGGCGTCGACGCGCCTGAAAAGGATGCTGACGACGAAACGGATCCGTGTCGGCTGCTCGGCGCGGCCGATCACGAGCGCCAAGGTCATGTGCAGCATCGCCAGGTCGTCGCCGAGCGCGACGATCCGCGCCGCGTCGAGATCGGGTTCGACGCGCCAGATCTCGGCCCGCTGGAAATTCGACATCCGCGCGAGCACCGCGTCGCGACCCCAAAAGGACTGGCCGTCGCTGACCCAAAGAAAATCGGGCCCGTCGATGAAGAACGCGCCGATGCGCTCGACGTCTCGGTCGTTCTGAGCGGCGACGAAGTCGCCATAAACGGCGCGAATCTCGTCTTCAAAACCGTCGTCGACCTGGGCGAAGGCGGCTTCGACCGCCAAGAAGGCGCTCAGAGCGAACCCGATCAGTCCGTAGAAGAACTCTCGCATGACCATTCTCCCCAAATGGCGGATGGCGGCGCCGGAAGCGCCGCCGCCTGAACTCACATGTCGGCGGCGACCGCCCCGCTTGTCGGCCGCCGCTCGGCTCCAGCGTTTCGGCTCCGAACGGTTCGAATGCGCTTTCAGCGTGTCGCGTCGATCGAAGTCGACGCACATCGTCTGGACTACAGCAGGTTTCGAGTAAATCCGGCCATCGCGTATCGTTTTTATTCGAAAACCGAATAGAGGCGGGCGGAGACGGCGTGACCGCGCGCCGTTCTCACAAATAGGAACCGGGCGCTCACATCGCCGTTATTTCGGCGACTTTCTGTTCACGCTTCAGCGCCGCTCGGCACATTTTCTGGAATAGCCGGACCGAGGCGGTGTGCGGGCGGCCGCGCACCGTCGCGAGCGATATCGTCCGCGCGACTTCCGGCTCGATCAACAGCCGCGTCTGGATCTCCGGAAACATCGGCGAGAACTCCGGCATGCAGGCGCAACCGAGCCCGGCGATGATCATCGCCTGGATCCAATCCTCGTGGACGGTGCTGTAGCGGACGTCGACCTCCGCCTCGTAAGGCCCGATGAGCGCGCGGACATGCGCGGGATAATCGCAGTTGATCCGCTGCAGATAACGTTCGCCCCTGAGCTCCGAGCGCGGCACGACGTTCATCCCCGAGAAACGATGCCCGGCCGCAAAGGCGATGACGAAGCGCTCCTCGTAGAGCGGCTCGAGGTGGAGCTCGTCCGGATAGGACGGCATGCCGAGCAGCGCGACGTCGAATTCGCCTTTCAGGAGACGCTCCGCGACCTCGTCGGCGGCGCCTTCGAAGAGCCTGAGCTCGACGTCGGGCATCGTCCGCGTGATATGGTCGATCAGCGCGATCAGCCGGTTGGGGCCGATCGTCCGCATGACGCCGAAATGAAGGACGCCCTGCGCGCGGTCGGCGAAGCTTTGCGCTTCGGATTTTGCCGCCTCGGCGAGCGCCAATGACTGCTCGAGCCGTGGTCGGACGCGGGCGCCGAGCGCGGTCAGATGCGTGTTGCTGCGTTCGCGCCGGATGAGCGGCGCGCCGAGTTCTTCTTCGAGCTTCTGGATCCCACGCGACAACGTCGGCTGCGACACGCCGCATTTCTTGGCGGCATGGGTGAAGTTGAGCGTCTCCGCCAGCGCAAGAAAGTAACGGATCTGGTTGAGCTCCACCGATGTTCTCCAGAGCGAAACGCTTGTTCTCGGCACGATCTACCGGATGTCGCCGACGTTCAAGCCTCTGCGTTTCGCCGCGCCCGAGGGAGCCGACCATGGCGCGCGCGCCTCAGCCGCGCGCGCGCCACGCGGCGAGCCAGCCAAGCCCGGCCTCGACCGATCCTTTCTGCGGTCGATACTCGGCGCCGATCGGCTTGTCCCAGCCGAGCGCCGAGAGCGCGTCGAGCACCGCCGGATAGTTGACCTCGCCGACATCCGGCTCGCCGCGCGCCGGCACGCCGGCGATCTGGATATGGCCGATCCGGTCGATCGCGGCCTCGAGCCGGCGGATGAGATCGCCTTGCATGATCTGGACATGGTAACAGTCGAACATCAGCTTGGCGTTCGGCGCGCCGACGGCGTCGAGCGTTCGGAGCCCGTGATCGACGGTCTGGAGATGGTAGCCGGGCGCGTCGCGTCGGTTGAGCGGCTCGATCAGGATGTCGCGGCCGGCGGCGGCGGCCGCGCCGGCGGCGTAGCGGAGATTGGCGACGAAGGTCGCCTCGGCCGCGTCCGAGCCGTCGGTCTTGCCGGCCATGACGTGAACGGCGCCGCAATCGATCGCCGCCGCATAGGCGAGCGCCTCGTCGATATAGGCCTTCGCCTCCGCCTCTCGCCCTGGGATCGCGGCGACGCCGTTCTCGCCGGCGGAAACGTCGCCGCGGCGCGTGTTGAGGCCGAGCATGCGCAGCCCGGTCTCGGCGAGAGCGGCCTTCACGTCCGTCGGATCGGTCTCGTAGGGCCAGTGGCACTCGACCGCGTCGAAGCCGGAAGCGGCGGCGGCGCGGATCGCGGCGGGCGGCGGGCGGTCGTTCCAGAGAAAGCCGAGATTGGCGGAGAAATGCGTCACGCGTCCCACTCCACGTCGAAGCGCCTGACGAGCGCGCCGATCGCCTCCGCCGCGAGGAGCCGCGGACCGAGCCCGCGCGTCAGCAGCGTCAGCTTCGCCGTCTCCTCGAGCTCCTCCATCGCGTAGACCGCGGCGTCGAGATCCTTCGCGGCCACCACCGGCCCGTGATTGGCCAAGACCACCGCGCTGCGCTTGCCGGCGAGGCCGCGGATGGCGTCGCCCATCGCCGGATCGCCCGGCATGAAGTAGGGCAAGAGCTTCACTTTCCCGAGCCTCATCACGCCATAGGCGGTGATCGGCGGCAGCATGTCGTCCGGATCGGTCTCGGGCAGAACCGAGAGCGCGACCGAATACGTCGAATGCAGATGAACGACCGCGCCCGCCTTCGCGCCGCGCGTCTCGTAAAACGCCTGATGAAGCGGCGTCTCCTTGGTCGGCTCGTCGCCCTCGACGAAGGCGCCGGCGGCGTCGAAGCGGCTGAGGCGCGCCGGGTCGAGAAAGCCGAGGCAAGAGCCCGTCGGCGTGACCAAGAGCCCGCCATCCGGCGTCCGCGCGGAGATGTTGCCCGAAGAGCCGCCCGTCAGCCCGCGGTCGAACATCGACTTCGCCCAGAGGCAGATCCGCTCCCGGAGTCTTGTTTCCTCGCTCATGTCCGCGCCTCGCCATCCGCTTCCGACGACCGCGCCGCGCCGCCGTCATGCCGGCCGAGCCGCAGGCGCCGAGCCTGGATAGAGGGCGTCTCGACGCGGCTCTCGATCCCGGATCGTCGCCAGGGCGGCGTCCGGGATGACGTCGGCGGACCAAGCTTCGGGTTCATCGACATCAGGCGCCCTCCGCCAATCGGTCGGCGGCCTTCTGGAAGAAATCCTCGGCGCCGAAATTGCCGGATTTGAGCGTGACGACCAGCGCCTCGCCCGCCCGCATCGCCGGCACGCCCGGATCGATCTCCGGCCCGATCTCGAGCTCGGAGAGCCCGAGGCCCTCGACCACCGCGCCCGAGGTCTCGCCGCCCGCCGCGATCAGCCGCCTGACGCCGCCGGCGACGAGGCGTCGCGCGAGCTCGGCGAAGAACGCCTCGAGCTTCGCCGCCGCCGCCTCGCGGCCGTAGCGCTCCTGAACCGCCCGCACGCCCTCGGGATTGGCGGAAGAATAGACGAGCGGAGCGCCGTCCTGGTCCATCACCCAGCCTGCGACCGTGTCGGCGTCGAGCCGGCCTTCGACGACGGCGCCGGCGTCGAGCTCATAGGCGGCGTGCATGGCCTTGTGCGCGGCGATCTGGCGGAGAGACATCGTCGAGCAGGAGCCGCAAAGCGCCGCCGCGCGGCCGCTTTCGCCGCGCCAGACGCCGCGCGCGCCGCCGATAAGGCCGAGCCTGCGGAAATTCTCGGGCAGGCCCATCGCGACGCCCGACCCGCCGGTGACGAGCTTGAGCCCAGCCGCGGCGGCGCCGATGGCCGTCAGATCCTTCTCCGACAGCGCGTCGACGACGATGAAATCGCGGCCCGCGCCGCTTTCCGCGGAGAGCCGCGCCGCCAGCGCTTCCGGCCCGGAAGCGACGACGTCATAGGGCGCGAAGCCGACGGACCGCTTCGATTGCCGGGCGAGCACGCGGCGCAGATCCGGATCGGTCATCGGCGTCAGCGGATGGTTCTCCATGCCCGATTCGCTGAGGAGCTTGTCGCCGACGAAGAGATGGCCATGGACGACCGTCCGGCCGGTCGCCGGAAAGGCCGGGCAGAAAACGACCTTCTCGGCGCCGAGCGCCGACGCGAGCGCCTCGGCGACCGGGCCGATATTGCCCTCGTCGGTGCTGTCGAAGGTCGAGCAGTATTTGAAGAAGTACTGCCGGCAGCCCTGCGCGCGCAGCCATTCGAGCGCGTCGAGCGACAGCCGAACCGCGTCCGCCGCCGGGATCGACCGTGACTTGAGCGCGACGACGCCCGCTTCGACCGACGCGGCCGCCGGCCGATTCGGCGTCCCGACATACTGCGCCGCGCGCATGCCGGCCTTGGCGAGCGTGTTGGCGAGATCGCTCGATCCCGTGAAATCGTCGCCGATGCAGCCGAGCAGCATGAAGCACCTCCCGAACGTTTCCGGCGCCGGATCGGACGCTCTGCGCCGGCGCGAGCCCTGTCGCGCCATCAATCCGAAGCGCGGCGACCACGAGCAAGAGGAAAGCGGCCGCGCGCGCAACTTTTGGCGATCTGATCGGAACGGACGACCGGCGACAATCGGCCGTTCAAATTCCCGACTCATTCGGTCGGAATATTCTTGACTGATTTAGTCTGGATTGCGATTCGAAGCGGACGCGGCGCGCCGATTCGCGATTGCATGGCCGGCGTCGCCCGACCGAGGGAAGGACTACGCTCATGAACCGCATCGCATCCGCCGTCGCGGCCTTGTGCGCGCTCGGCGTCGCGGCGCCGGCCGCCGCGCAAGACCGCGCCGCCGTCGTGGCGACTTACTCCGACATCGCGCTCGCCGGCTACGAAGACTCGCTCGCGACCGCTCGGATCCTCGAAGCGCGCATCGACGCGTTCATCGCAGATCCGTCGGCCGAGCCCTTGGCGGCCGCAAAGTCGGCCTGGCTCGCCGCGCGCGTGCCGTATCAGCAAACGGAGGTGTTCCGCTTCGGCAACCCGATCGTCGACGATTGGGAAGGCAAGGTGAACGCCTGGCCGCTCGATGAAGGTCTCATCGACTATGTCGATCCGAGCTATGGCGGCGCCTACGACGAGAACGAATACGCCGTGCTCAATGTGATCGCCAATCCGAGCTTCACGCTCTCCGGCGAGACCATCGACGCCTCAGAGATCACGCCGACGCTCCTGTCCGACACGCTGCATGAAGCAGACGAGGTCGAGGCGAATGTCGCGACCGGCTATCACGCCATCGAATTCCTGCTGTGGGGCCAGGATCTCAACGGCTACGGCCCTGGCGCGGGCGACCGGCCCTGGACGGACTACGCGCAAGGCGCGGCGTGCACCGGCGGCAACTGCGACCGCCGCGCCGCCTATCTGAAGGCCGCGACCGAGCTTCTCGTCTCGGATCTCGAATGGATCGTCGATCAGTGGGACGCCGACGGCGCGGCGCGCGCGCAGCTGCTGGCCGATCCGGACGCCGGCGTCGGCGCGATCCTGACCGGCATGGGCAGCCTCTCCTATGGCGAGCAAGCGGGCGAGCGGATGCAGCTCGGCCTGATGCTCAACGATCCGGAAGAGGAGCATGACTGCTTCTCGGACAACACCCACAACAGCCACTACTATGACGGCGTCGGCATCCGAAACGTCTATCTCGGTCGATATGTCCGCGTCGACGGCAGCGTCGTCGAAGGGCCGTCGGTCTCCGACCTCGTCGCCGCCGCCGATCCCGAAGCGGACGCCGCGCTCCGCCGCGCGCTCGACGACAGCATCGCCGCGCTCGGCGCGATCAAGAGCACGGCCGAGGCCGGCATGGCCTACGATCAGATGCTGGCGCCCGACAATATCGCGGGCGGCGCGCTGATCCAGTCCGCGATCGACGCCCTGGTCGCGCAGACCCGCGAGATCGAGCGCGCCGTCGCGGCGCTGTCGATCGAGCCGATCGCCTTCGAAGGGTCGGACAGCCTCGACAATCCGGAAGCGGTTTTCCAGTAAGAAAGCCCAGCCCGCGCCGCCCGCAGGGGCGGCGCGACTTCGTTCGGAACACCGTCAGCGCGACCGCCATGTCCGTCAATCGACTGATTATTTTCAGCTTTCTCCTCGCTGCGGCCGGCGCCGCCTCCGCCGGCGACTCCGACAGACGCTATGCCGCGATCAGCGACGATCCGCATCTCGCGGTCGTCCCGCGCACCGACGAGGAGGCGGCGCGCATCGCGCGCGTCGTCGCGCCGACGTCGGATTTCTCCGCGGCCGAGGCGTTCGAAGCGCGGCCCGGCGGCGCGGCGACCTCCTTCGCCACGCCCAACGCCAACGCGTTCTCGCATCCCTCCGCCAATATCGACTTCGAGCGCCGAGGCGACTTCTTCGTCGGCAACGGCTTCTTTCGCAAGCTGTGGGTCACGGCCCCGTCGTCGACCATCGGCTCCGACGGCCTCGGCCCGCTCTACAACGCGCGGTCCTGCCAGCGCTGCCATCTCAAAGACGGACGCGGTCACCCGCCGGAGGGTCCGGAAGATCTCGCGGTTTCGTTCTTCCTGCGGATCTCCGTCCCTGCGCCGCCCGACGATCCCGCGCACGCCGCGCTCAGCGCCGCGATCGAAGGGTGGCTCGCGACCGATCCCAATCCGAACTACGGCCTTCAGATCCAGGATTTCGCGATTCCCGGAATGGTCGCCGAGGCCCAGGTCGAGATCGTTTATGAAGAGTTCGAGGTTGCGCTTTCCGACGGCGAGACGGCGACGCCGCGTCGGCGCTGAGCCGCTCCTCCGCCTGGGCGGCCGCCGGCGCGCCGGCCTATCTCGCGGCCGCCCGCGAGGCCGACGGCGTCTTTCGCCTTGTCGGCCTCGGCGTCGACGGCGCCGAGGTCTTCCGCCTGGCCATGCCTGGGCGCGGCCATGCGGCGGCGGCGCATCCCGCGCGGCCGGAGGCGGTCGCCTTCGCCCGCCGTCCGGGCGCCTTCGCTCTGGTCATCGACTGCGCCGAAGGCCGCGAAACCGCGCGTCTGGCGCCGCCAGACGGACGACGGTTCTACGGCCACGGCGTGTTTTCGGCCGACGGCGCGCTGCTCTACACCACCGAGAACGCCTATGAGAGCGGCGAGGGCCGCATCGGCGTTTGGAGCGCGAATGACGGCTATCGCCGTGTCGGCGAAGTCGCCTCGGCCGGCGTCGGCCCGCATGACGTGGTCCTCTCGCCCGACGGCGCGCGGCTGATCGTCGCCAATGGCGGCATTCGAACGCACCCCGAATCGGGCCGCGCAAAGCTCAACCTGCCGGAGATGCGGCCGAACCTGGCCTATCTCGACGCGACAACCGGCGCCGTCCTGGACGTCTTCGAGCCGCCGGAGGCGCTGCGGATGAACTCGATCCGCCATCTCGCCGTCCGCCCGGACGGTCTCGTCGTCGCGGCGCTGCAATGGGAAGGCGGCCCGCTCGAAACGCCGCCGCTCCTCGCCATGTCGCGCCCCGAAGACGACGGCCTCCGCTTCGTCTCGGCGCCCGCCGACATCCAACGCGAGACGCGAAACTACGCCGGCTCCGTCGGCTTCAGCGGCGACGGCGCGCTTGTCGCGATCACCGCGCCGAGAGGCGGCGTCGCGCTCCTGTTCGACGCCGAGAACGGCGGCTATGTCGGTTCGGTTCGCGCGGGCGACATCTGCGGCGTCGCGCCGGCCCGAGGCGGATTCGTCTTCACGACCGGCGCGGGCGGGGTCATCCAATGGGAAAACGGCGCGCCGCAAGAACTTGCTCGGTCGTCCGACGCGTTCGACAACCATCTGGTGGCGCTCGCGGCGGCCTGACCCGACCGAGACGACGGGCCCGACCGCCCCGGCGGGCGGTCAGATCGGAAACTTCTCCGCCCGATCGTGCGGCGCCTCGAAGTCGAGGCCGGCCGGCATGAGCGGCACGACGCCGTAAGGGTTGACCGACTCGTGGCTGCCGAAATAGTGATTGCGCGTATCTTCGAGGTTCGTGGTCTCGGCGATGCCGGAAACTTGGAAAAGCTCGCGCGTGTAGTTCCAAAGATTGGGATAGCCGATGATTCGCCGCTTCGAGCACTTGAAGTGGATGTTGTAGACCGCATCGAATCGGAAGAGCGTCGGGAAGAGCCGCCAATCCGCCTCGGTGAGCCGGCCGCCGACGAGATAGCGCCGGGCGCCGAGCCGCTCCTCGAGCCAGTCGAGCGTCTCGAAGAGCTCGCCTACGGCCTGGTCGTACGCCCCTTGCGACTTGGCGAAGCCGCTCCGATAGACGCCGTTGTTGAGCGTGTCGTAGACGCGCTGGTTGACCGCGTCGATCTCCGCGCGCAGCGGCTCCGGATAGTAGTCGCCGGGCTTGGCGCCGACGCCGTCGAAGGCGCCGCCCAGCATCCGGATGATCTCGGAGCTCTCGTTCGAGACGATCCGGCCCGTCTCCTTGTCGAAGAGCACCGGCACGGTCGCGCGGCCGGTCACGCCCGGATCGGCGCGCTGGTAGACCTGATAGAGCGTCTCGGCCCCGAAGACCGGATCCGGGACGACGTTCGGCCCGTCCTCGAAGGTCCAGCCATGCTCCTTCATCCGCCAATGCGCGACCGAGACGCCGATCATCTCCTCGAGGCCCTTGAGCGCGCGGAAGATCAGCGTCCGGTGGGCCCAAGGGCAGGCCCAGGCGACGTAGAGATGGTACCGGCCGGGTTCGGCCTTGAAGCCGCCGACGCCGCTCGGGCCTGCGGAGCCGTCGGCGGTGATCCAGTTTCGGAAAACGGACGGCTTGCGTTGAAAACTGCCGTCGCCGACGGTCTGGGTCGCGTCGTCCCGAACCCACACGCCGTTCACCAAGCTGCCCATGTCGCGCTCCTCCGTTGATTTTCCTCGCCGCAATATGCGCAGCATCCGCCTCCGCCGCGAGCGGCGGATCGGAAACGCACTGTTTTTCGGCCGCCGAACCCGATCCGAGGAGAAGGAAAATGACTGAAGCCGACCTCTTCGCGCTGCTCGAGCGTCTCGACGTCGCCTTCGAGACGCATCGCCATCCGCCGCTTCGGACGGTCGAGGAGAGCCGGTCGCTGCGCGGCGACCTGCCGGGCGCGCATGTCAAGAACATGTTCTTGAAGGGAAAGAAGGGCGATCTCTGGCTGGTCACCTGCCTCGAGGACCGGCAGGTGCGCATGAAGGATCTCGAGAAGGCGATCGGCGCCTCGCGGCTCAGCTTCGGCAAGCCCGAGCTCTTGGACGAACGCCTCGGCGTCGCGCCGGGCGCGGTCACGCCGCTCGCGGTTCTCAACGATCGCGAGCAACGCGTCTCGCTCGTGCTTGACGCGGCGCTGGCCGACGCCGAGATCGTCAACTGTCATCCCCTCCACAACGAGGCGACGCTCACGATCAGCGGCCGCGTCTCGGAGGGCGACGGGCTCGCGAAGGTCTTCGTCCATTCGGGCCACAGGCCGATCGTCGTCGATTTCGACGCGCTCGCGGACGAGACCGCGTGAGCCCGCGCGCGGACGGCCGACCGACCGGCGGTTGCGGCTCGACGCTTCACGCCGTACATCGTTGACAAGCCGCCGGTATTCTGGCCGGCGATGAAGGGACCGAAACCATGCAAATGTTTGGCGCCGGCGGCGGCGCGGCGAAGTCCAAGGGCGACGACACGCTGATCTTCGACGTCGGCGACTCCGACTTCATGAAAAAGGTGGTCGAGGCCTCGCGCGATCGGCCGGTGATCGTCGATTTCTGGGCCGCCTGGTGCGGACCGTGCAAGGCGCTCGGGCCGGCGCTCGAGGACGCGGTGCGCGCGCAGAAGGGCAAGGTCGCGCTCGCGAAGATCGACACCGACAAGCACCAGATGGTCGCGTCGCAGCTGCGCGTGCAGTCGCTGCCGACCGTGCTCGCCTTCGTCGGCGGCCAGCCGGTCGACGGCTTCACCGGCGCGCTGCCGCCCGGACAGGTGAAGCAGTTCGTCGAGCAGGTGGCGAAGGCGGGCGGCGCCGAATCGGAGGCGGAGGCCGAGATCGACGATCTCATCGCCGCGGCGGACGAGGCGCTCGCGAAGAACGCGGTCTCCGAGGCGAGCCAGCTCTACGCCGCCGCCCTGCAGGCGGAGCCGACCGAGCTGCGCGCGATCGGCGGGCTGGCCCGGGTCTACGCGGCCGCCGGCGATTTCGAGCGCGCGCGCCAGACGCTGAGCATGGCGCCGGCGGACAAGGCCGGCGATCCGGCGATCGCCGCCGCGAAGGCCGCGATCGAGCTCGCCGAGCAGTCGGCCGGCGCGGCGAAGGAAGTCGCCGCCCGTCGCGCCGCCTTGGAGGCGAATCCGAACGACCATCAGGCGCGCTTCGACCTCGCCATGGGCCTGGTCGCGACCGGCGATCGGGTCGGCGCCGTCGAAGAACTTCTCGACATTTTCCGTCGCGACCGCACTTGGAATGAGGAAGCGGCCAAAACGCAGCTCCTCAAGCTTTTCGAAGCCTTCGGTCCGACGGATCCGGCGACGGTGGAGGGGCGGCGCCGGCTGTCGTCACTGATGTTCGCCTGACGCGTCGCGGCGCGCGGCCCGGGAGAGGGAAGAGACAAGCATGATGGTGTCGGGCGCGCCGCGTCGGGTTTCTTTCAACGCGTTGCCGGACGTCATTCCGGTGTTTCCGCTCGAAGGAGCGCTGCTCCTGCCCGGCTCGCGCTTGCCGCTCAACATCTTCGAGCCGCGCTATCTCGCGATGATCGAGGACGCGATTCGCACCGAGGCGCGGATCATCGGCATGATCCAGCCGCGGCCGCCGAAGGGCGGGTCGGGCGCGGACGCGGACGGGCCGACGCTCTACGACATCGGCTGCGCCGGCCGCATCACCAGCTTCTCCGAGACCGATGACGGCCGCTATCTGATTTCGCTGTCCGGCCTCCTGCGCTTTCGCGTCGGCGAAGAGATCACCGGGTTCCAGCCCTATCGGCGCATCGCCGCCGATTGGTCCGATTTCGAGGACGATCTCTCGCCGAACTCGCGCGACGACGCGTCGCCGGAAGAGCGGGCGGAGTTTCTCGCGCTCCTGAAGCGCTATTTCGCCACGACGAACCTCTCGGCGGATTGGAGCGCGCTGACCCGCGCCGACGAGGAGACGCTCGTCAACGCGCTGGCCATGCTCGCCGGCTTCTCGCCGCAGGAGAAGCAGGCGCTCCTCGAAGCCCCGGGGCTGCGAGAGCGCAAGCGCGATCTCCTGGCGCTGATGCGCTTCACCATCGCCGCCAAGGGCGGCGAAGGCGGCGGACCGCAGTAGCCGAGCCGGCGATGGAGATCGATCCGAAGATGCTCGAGAGCCTGATCTGTCCGATCAGCCAAGGGCCGCTCGAGTTCGATCGCGAGACGATGACGCTCGTCTCGCGCAAAGCCCGGCTCGTCTATCCGATCCGCGACGGCGTGCCGATCATGCTGGAGAGCGAGGCGCAGCCGCTCGAAGACGAGCGCCCTTAGCGCAGGATCTGTTCAGGTGGATGCGACGCCGATGACGCCGTCATCCCGGGATGACGCCGTCATCCCGGAAAGCCGCGCTTATCCGGGATGACAAGGGCGAGGTCGGCTCCATCAAAACGATCGGACGATAGGCTTCGCCGTCACGACGCCTGGCGCCAGGGCGGCTCTTGCGCGGCGAGATTCGCGGCCAACGCCTCGCGCGTCATCGGTCGGGCGAAGAAGTAGCCTTGCATGACCGTGCAGCCGAGCTCGACCAGAGCGTCGCGCTGCGCCGCGGTCTCGACGCCTTCGGCGATGACGCCGACGCCGAGCGATCGAGCGATGTCGCAGATCGAACGCGCCAGATTGACGTGATCGGCGGAGTCTGGAAGCGGCGCCACCAGCTCGCGCGCGATCTTGAGGCGCGCGGGCTTCAGCGAAAGCAGGCTGAGCAACGAGGCGTGACCGGTGCCGAAATCGTCGATCTCGACCGAGATCCCGCCGTCGAAGAGATTGTCGATCGTCATCTGCAGCGCGTCGTCGATCGTGTCGGTGAAGATCGTCTCCAACACCTCGACGCTGACGCGGCCGCGCGCATGCGGCGCGCGCATCAGGACGTCCGTGAACGCGGCGTCCCGAAGCCGCTGCGACGAGACGTTGATCGACAGGCGCGGAACCCTGAGCCCGAGCGCGTCCCAGGCTTCCAGATCTCGAAGCGCCTGCTGCTGGATCACATGGTCGACGTCCGCCGTCTTGCGCAGCCGCTCCGCGATCGGCAGGAAGACGCCGGGCGCGAGTTCGCCGCGTTCCGGATGACGCCAGCGCGCCAGCGCCTCGACGCCGTGGAGACCTCCGTCGGTCACGTCGATCTGCGGCTGATAGACGGCGACGAACTCGCCGCGGCCGAGGCCGAGCGCCATGTCGTCCGAGAGGGCCTTGCTCTGCTCGACCGCGGCGCGCAGCGCTTCGGAGAAGAACTCCACGCGCCCGCGGCCGCGCTCCTTGGCGTGGTAGAGCGCGATGTCGGCGTTGGCGATCAGGCGGCTCGGATCGAGGTCGCCGCCGGGCGCGTAGGAGACGCCGACCTCGATGCCGACGCTCGCGCCGAACTGGCAGAGGCTGCCCTCCATCTCGACCGGCTCGCTCAGACGGGCCACGACGCGCTCGGCGAACTCCGAGAGACTCCGCCGGTCGCCGTCGCAGACGCGCGCCACGACGAACTCGTCGCCGCCGATCCGCGCGACGAAATCGTCGGATCTCGTCAGCCCGCGCAGCGTCTCGCCGACATGCCGCAACACGGCGTCGCCGGCGGCATGGCCGAGCGTGTCGTTGATCTCCTTGAACCGGTCGAGATCGATGTGAAGGATCGCGACGCCGTTTCCAGGCGCATGCCGCGCCTTGGCCAGCCGCTCGATCTCGCGCTCGAAGCCGCGACGGTTGGCGAGTCCGGTCAGCTCGTCATGAAGCGCGTCGTGCTCGGCGGCGTTCCTGAGCGACACGAGCTCCCGATTCCGGGCCTCGACCGCGTCGCGCGCCTGCTCGAGTCGCGCCGCCTGTGCGGCGAGCGCCTCCATCGATCGGCGCACGGTCCGATGGGCCGGAATGAAGATGAAGATCGCCTCGAAGACGAGCACGACGATCGCCAGCCAATACGCCGCCGACTGGACCGCGCTGAGATCGTCCGAATACGCGCGCGCCTGCAGTTGATGACCTTCATTCGCCTCCTGCAGCGCCGCCGGCAAGGTCTGCCCGCCGGCGCGCCGCAGCCGCACGAGCGCCGCGTCGATCTCGGCCTCCGTGCTCGTCGACGAGGCGACGATCCGAGCGTCGGCGATGAACTTGCGCATGATCGGATCGAGCGCCGGACCTCTGCCGCCCTCGAAATAGAGCTCCGCGACGCTGTCGGAGTCGCGGGCGGCTTCGGCCAGCGAGCCATGCGTGCGCTCGAGCGCGTCGATCTCGCGGGACAGATGATCGACCGACGCCTGGGTTCGGAGAAGACGGACCATCTCGGCAAAGGAAACGATCCGACTTACCGTCGATCTCTGGTTGATGCTCTTCGAGATCAAATCGCTGGATCGGTCGATATCGCGAATAACCGATACCGAGACAATATGACTCATCGAAACAAAGCATAAGATCAGGCCGAGGGCGATGGCGTACCGATATAGCAGCGCCCGCGCTCCGAATGTTTTATTTTTATCGATTGAAGCTTTGTTCGCGTCGCTCATCTGTCGCACACCGCCTTGCCGCATGCGACATCTTATTCACCATCTGCAAATATGTTCTGAGCAGACACGGTTTCCGCTTTATGAGCGCTCGGAAATCGCCCGAGCCGTCGCGATCTTAGGCGCGGCCCGCCCCGCCGAACCGACGCGCGCCGCCGCGCTACTCGCGCTGCAGCATCCGGCCCAAACGGCGGCCGCCGAGCACGTGCAGATGGAAATGCGGCACCTCCTGGACGCCGTTCGGCCCGGCGTTCGTGATCGTCCGGTAGCCGTCGCCGCCGGCGCTCTCGGCGACGCCCGTCTGCTCCGCCACCTTGCCGACCGACCGGAAGAAATCCGCGATCTCGATCTCGGACGCGGCGCTGACGAAATGGTCGAAGGTCGCATAGGGACCTTTCGGGATCACCAGCACATGCGTCGGCGCCTGCGGGTTGATGTCCTCGAAGGCGAGCGTGTGCTCGGTCTCGAAGACGGTCTTGTTCGGAATCTCGCCGCGCAGGATCTTCGCGAAGACGTTCTCGGGATCGTAGACGTAGCTCATTCGGCGTCTTCCTTCTTCTCGATCCGCATCCGGCGATGCGGGATGTCGGCGTCCATGAATATCTCGCCCTCGGCGACGAAGCCGAGCTTCTCGTAGAAGCTGAGCGCGGAGGTCTGCGCGTCGAGCAGGATCGAGCCCGGCGGCGCCGCTTTCATCATCGCGATCATGAGCAGCCGACCGACGCCCGTCCCGCGCGCCTCCCGCAGAACGGCGACGCGTTGGATCTTGACGCCGCCGGCGATCGCCTTCAGCCGCGCCGTGCCGACCGCGCGGCCGTCCGCGAGCGCCAGGAAGTGACGGCAGGCCGGATCGAGCCCGTCGATCTCGATCTCTTCCGGAACCGACTGCTCGTCGATGAAGACGACGCGCCGAATCTCGACGCACTCCGCCGCGCGCGTCGCCCAATCCACCTCGACGACTTCCACACCCGCCGACGCCGTCATCGCCGCACTCCGAGCCGCAAAGCGCAATCCGCCTCAGGCGCGGAGCATATCGGGCTCGACAGGACGACGCGACAGGAAGGAGGCGCGATTCGCGGATTTCGACTTGCGCGCTTGTCTGCCGAGCGCGCCGTCGAGGCCGACCGACATCGAACGCCCTCGAAGAGATTCGGCGACGACCTTCCGCGAGAGCCGGCGCCTACGCGCGCCTCACGCCGGCCGCGACGCCCGACAGGCTCTCCGAAATGTCGAAGGCGAGCTGATACGGCTCGAGCGCTCCGCGAAGGGTCGGGTTCGACAACAGTTCGACGACAATTTGCGTGTCGTCATGCAACAACACGATCTGGCTGTCGAGGAGAGACGAGGCCAGCCCGAAGGCGATTTCGTCGACGCTCGCGCCCTCGCGAACGCCGTACTCGCCGCTTTCGTTCGACCACAGCACCGTCTGAAGCCCGGAGCCTTGCGCTGTCCGCCAGGCGGTGAGCGACTGCTCGCCATAGGGCGGGCGGAAATACGCCGGTTCGAACCCGATCGCGTCCGCCACGGCGTCCTGACATCGCTTGAACTCTTCGCGAACGCGGGCGGCGTCGAGCTCCGGCAGCCGCGGATGGGTGTGCGAGTGATTGCCGACGACATGGCCGCGCTCGACGATTTCTTCGAGGAGCGACGGGTTCTTGCGCACGAAGTCGCCGACGACGAAAAAAATCGCCCTTGCGCCCATCCCGTCGAGCGCGTCCAAGACTTTCGGCGTATGGACGGCGTCAGGACCGTCGTCGAACGTCAAGAGAAGTCGCCTTTCGGCGCTCGGCAGCAGCCATCGCACCCCGAGAGTCCTTGGAAGACACGCCTTGGCGACGTCCTTGACCGCTGACAACCTTCCGTGGTCAGCGCCCGAGCGCAGTTTTAGTGCACGAATCATGGTCCTCCCGCCGAAAATTTTGCCGCTCGATCTTTCAAGGATTGGTCGCGCCAGTCAACGCGGCTGTCTTCAGAGACCGCTCGCGTCGGCATCGCCCTGAAAAACTGGCCGCATATTTGCTCGGCAGGCCGCTTCTGCACGGAAATTGCACATGTCTTATGTCAACCAGATATGAACGTTCACTTCCCGCCGGTGGTGCGCGAAGCGCGCCGTTGCTAGTCTGACGTCGACCGCTGCGCGGCTTCGACGTCGCGTTCCGGCGCAATAACTGCGCCACGCTCCGCGACTCGGCGGTCGACTGAGGAAGATCCGCGATGCGACCGATCGACGAGCACGGTCTGAGGCTCTCGGGCGACGAGATAACTGTCGACTGGGTGCGCGAAGACGACGACGTCAGACTTTTGATGGAGGAGTGGACGGGCGAGCGGCGGCGGTTCGTCGCCATCGCCTTCGCTCAGGATCTCGCGCAGCTGGCGCTCGAGCGTCTCTATCGCAGGCGGCGAATCGAGTTTCTCGTCGCCCGCAGCGAGGGTCGCCTCGTCGGCTACGCATGCCTCGCACCTCTCGACACGGCGATGCCGCTCGCGTTCGGCTTGAAGACCCTGTTGCGCCCTCGAGTGAAGCGCTTGCGCATGATCGGAGGCGACGCGGCGATTGCGGACAACGTCGACGATCTCACGGTTCTAAGAGCGCTCTTCGGAAAGCTCGCCAAGGATCAATCGCGGTTAATCACGATCGAGGAATGCGCCGACACGAGTCGCATCCACCGTTACGCCGCCGACCTGGCGCCGTTCAAGCTCAAGGCGTTGGAGAAGGACCCGCAAACGATTCACACCATCGATCTGCCGGAGAATTTCGACGCCTATCTGAAGCTGCACAAAGGCAAGACGCGCAACACGCTCAAGCGGCGCGTCCGGATCTTCGGCGAGAAGTTCGAAGGCGGCGCGAGATTGGAGCGATTCGACGCGCCGGAGTCGATCGAACAATTCGTGGACGCGGTCGGCGCGATCTTCGAGCGGTCATGGAAACGCGGCGTCCTCAGCGAAACGCCGCCGGTCGCTCAGGACGACATTCCCTATCTCAAGGAGTTGGCCCGCCGCGGGCTGTTGCGCTCCTACGTGCTTTACGGCGGCGATGATCCGATCTGCTGCAGCTTGATGACGCAGACGAACGGCTTTTGCGACTTTTTGGACGTCCTATTCGTTCAAGAACACTCGCAACTTGCACCTGGTCAGGTGTTGATCTTCAAGATCATCGAAGATCTGTACGAACATAATACGCCCAGTGAGTTCAATTTCGGATACGGCGAAAATACCTATAAACGCGTTTTCGGCACCCGCTCCTACAGCGCCAATTTCTACTACGCCGTCATGCCCTTCACCAAGGCCGCCGCGGTCGTCTCGGCGCAATTGGCGTTGCGCCGGAGCTATCACGCGGCGCGCAAGACGCTCGTCGCGCTCAAGATCGACCACAAGATCCGGAGACTGCTGAAGCGCGGCGGTTCGAAATCTTCCGCCGACGCCGCCGGAGGCTGAGCGTCACTCGCTCCGCGCCGCCTTTTCCGCGACGCCGGACACGCCTTCGCGCGCCTCCAAGACCGCGAGCGCGTCCGCGAGGCGCATGTCGCGCGACGCGAGCGCGACCATGAGATGGTAGAGCGCGTCGGCCGCCTCCGCCTTGATCGCCTCGCGATCGCCCTCGACGAGCGCGATCACCGTCTCGACCGCCTCCTCGCCGAATTTCTGCGCGCAACTCGCCGGGCCCTTGGCCAATAGACGCGCCGTATGAGAGGCGGTCGCGTCTCCGGCGGCCTTGCGCGCTTCGATCGTCGCTTCGAGCCGGCTCAGGACGTCGCTCATCTCGGGCCTCGAACGATGCGGACCGGCGCGCCCGCTGCGGCGAGCCGCGCATTGGCCTCGTCGATCGTCGCCTCGCCGAAATGGAAGATCGACGCGGCTAGCACCGCGCTCG
>CAZPTD010000011.1:0-32993 GCA_964588915.1 uncultured Neomegalonema sp.
GCGGCGCGTCGTCCGCGCCCCGCTCGCCGCGTCCGGAGAGGCTCGGCGAGGACATGAAGAACTCGTGGACGTTGAAAGGCGCCGCGCCCTCGGGCGCCGCCGCGCGCAGATATCGCCCGTCGCTCTGGAGCACCCAGGATTGCGCCTCGTCCGCCAAGTTCGCCGCCATCACCTGTTCCAGGATCTGCGTGCGGACCGTGTCGTTGAGGATCGGAACCATCGTCTCTACGCGGCGGTTGAGATTGCGGTCCATCCAGTCGGCCGACGAGATGTAGACATGCGCCGCGTCCGAAGGCAGCGCCGCGCCGTTGGCGAAGCAGACGATCCGGCTGTGCTCGAGGAAGCGCCCGACGATCGACTTGACGCGGATGTTGTCGCTGAAGCCCTGGACGCCGGGCCGGAGCCCGCAAATCCCGCGGATGACGAGATCAATCCGAACGCCGGCCTGGCTCGCGCGATAGAGCGCGTCGATGACCTCGGGCTCGATGAGCGAGTTCATCTTCGCCCAGACCTGCGCCGGACGCCCGGCCCGCGCATGCGCGATCTCCGCCTCGAGACGCTCGAGGAGCGTCTGCTTCATCGTCACCGGCGCGTAGCGGATCAGCTCCATGTCCTGCGGCTCCGCATAACTGCCGACATAGTTGAAGAGCCGCGTGCAGTCGCGCGCCAGCGCCGGATCGCAGGTGAAGAGGCTCAGATCGGTGTAAATCTTCGCCGTGATCGGATGGTAGTTGCCGGTGCCGAAATGAGTGTAGGTGACGAGCGCGCCGCGCTCGCGCCGCACCACCGAGCTCATCTTGGCGTGCGTCTTCCAGTCGACGAAGCCGTAGACGACTTGGGCCCCGGCGCGCTCGAGCTTCTTGGCGAGACGGATGTTGGTCGCCTCGTCGAACCGCGCCTTGAGCTCGACGAGCGCGATCACCGACTTGCCGGCCTCCGCCGCCTCGACCAGCGCCTCGACGATCGGGCTCTCGCGCGAGGTCCGGTAGAGCGTCTGGCGGATGCCGACGACGTCCGGATCCTGCGCCGCCTGCTGCAGGAAGCGCACGACCGTCTCGAAGCTCTCATAGGGATGCTGCAGGAGCATGTCCTTCTCGCGGATCGCCGCGAAGATGTCGCCGCCGAAATCGCGCACCCGCTCCGGCGTCCGCGGCGTGTAGGGCCGCCAGCAGAGCTCGGGCCGCCGCTGCTCGTCGATAATCTGGCTGAGATCGCTGACGCCGATCATGCCCTCGACCTCGACGATCGCGTCCTGCTCGACGTCGAGCTGCTTGATCAGCCGGCGCGTGATCCTCTTCGGCGCGCCGGCTTCGAGCTTCAGGCGCACCACCTCGCCGCGCCGCCGCCGCCGGAGCGCGGTCTCGAACATCGCCACGAGATCTTCGGCCTCCTCCTCGATCTCCATGTCGCTGTCGCGCAGGACTCGGAAAAGGGCGTGCGACGCGACGACGTAGCCCGGAAACAGCCGGTCGAGCGACAACTCGATCACGGTCTCGAGCGCGCAGAAGCGCAGAGGCTGCGGCGCGTCGGGCGCGCTCGGCTCGGTCGTCGGCAGCGCGACGAAGCGGGCGAGCTGCGACGGAATCGGGATCAGCGCCTCGCGCGACTCGGCGGTGATCCGCGACCGCAGGTCGAGCGCGAGCGCGACGCCCTTGTTCGGAATGAACGGGAAGGGATGCGCCGGGTCGATGGCGAGCGGCGTCACGACCGGAAACACCTGATCGAGGAAATAGCGCTCGAGATACGCGCGGTCGCTCTTCGCGAGGCCCTTGACGTCGACGATCTCGACGCCGACCTCCGAGAGCTCCGCGCAAAGGGAGGTCCAGATCTCGCTCTGCTTCTTCATCAGCCGCCGCGCGTCCGCCTCGGCCTCGACCAGCTGCTGCTGCGGCGTCCGGCCGTCGGCGCTCTTCTCCTTGACGCCTTGGCGCGCCAGCGTCCGCAGGCCGGCGATCCGAACCATGTAGAACTCGTCGAGATTGGAGGCCGAGATCGACAGGAAACGGACGCGCTCGAACAGCGGCACGGACCGGCTCTCGGCCTCCTCGAGCACACGCCAATTGAACGCGAGCCAGGAGAGCTCGCGATTGAAGAAACGATCGGGCGCGGTCGGATCCTGCGCCGCGACGTCCTCGTCGATCTCGGCGGTCTCCTCGACGGACAGGTTCAAAAAGTCGGATCGCATGATTTCGCTCGCATTCGCGTCAGGGCTCAGCCCGCGCCCGCGTCCGCCCGGGCGCAGATCGAAGCGACAGGAATAAGGGGTGGAGTGTTAACGAAAGTTCTGCGCCGACGCCAGTGCGCGCGCGGCGGGAGCGGCGGCGCCGGCGGCGTTCAGAAGCCGAGAGCGCCGCGCACGAAGGGAATCGAGAGGGCCTGATCGTCCGCCCAAGCCCGCTCGTTGACGCGCCGCACCGCGTCCTCGACGGCCTCGAAGGAGCGCGGCAGGCGCGCGAGCAGGTAATGGATGGTCGCGTCCTCGATGGTGAAGCCGCAATCGCCGAAGCGCTTGCGCAACAGATGCGCGAGCAGCGCGTCGTCCGGCCCTTCGATGCGCGCGACCGGCACGGTTCTGAGCCGCGTGCGCAGATCCGGCAGGCGCACCGGCCAACGCGCCGGCGGCGTCCGCGCGAGCAAGAGGATCTTCGCCCCGCGCTCGGCGGCGCGATTGAAGATGTGAAAAAGCGCGCGCTCGGCCGCGCTGGCGTCGTCGGCCTCGAACGCCTCGTCGACATTGTCGAGCACGACGCCGACGCCGCTTCGCCCGACGAGCTCGAGCAGCTGGCCCGGCGCGTCCGGCAGGCCGTCGCCGTTCGTCCGCGCGCCGCCGAGGACCGAGGCCGGAAAGAAATGCGCGCCCGCGAAAAAGTCGCGCGCGAGATGCGTCTTGCCGGAGCCGTGCGGTCCGACGACGCAGGCCGCCGGCGACCAGAGCTGGCGCGCGCCGACGAGACGCGCCGCGTCGCGGTTGGCCTCCGTCACCAGGAAGCTCGCGGAAGCCTGCGCCGGCGTCGGAAAGTCGAAGACGAGCTGGCGCTCGCGCGGTGACGCGTCAGGCCGGACGGCGCCGCGCGGCGCGTCTCGGCGCGGGGCGTCGCCCTGATGTTCGGAACCCTGGCTCGCTTCGTCGGCAGGACGAGAGCCGCGCGGCGTCCGATCGTGAATATCGGATCCGTCAGACATTTGAACGCACGCCTCCGGGCTCGCAGCCGCCGTCGCGTCTGCCTGCTAGTGCTCCTGCTCGCATGCCTGCGTCGCGTCGCCCGCCGTCATTGTCTGTCGAGCCTTTATTTTATGACAATAAGTTATTGTGGAAAATTATGCCATAGCCTTTGCGGGAGCCTCAAATCGGACGGCGCGTTCGGATGCGGTCGATGATCTCTTGGGCACGGTAGAACGCTTCGTAGTCCGAGCGGTCGAGGCCCCGCCCCGCCTCCGCCGAATAGTGAGCGATGAGGGCGTCGAACGCCGCGATCACGCGCGGATCGCTCGGCGCCGCCCTGTCGGCCGCCAGGAGAGCGTCGTAGGCCGAGCCGCCGGCCGGCGCCGTGTAGCGTCCGAGCGCCATGCGCTCCTGCGCCGCGTCGAGCGCCGCGCGCACCGCCGCCTCGCGCTCGGCGCCCGCCTGATCCGAGGACAGCTCCGACAGCTCGCCGGCGAAACGGCCGCGATCGAGCTCGCCGCGCACCGACTGCGCGCCCGAGGCGACGTCGTCCAGCGCCTCGGCGACGGCGTCCGGCCCGTGCTCGGCGAGCGCGTCCGCGGCCGCGCCGGTGACGACGAGGACGCCGTCCGCGACGTCGAGGAGCGCTTCGCGGCCCTCGGCGCCGAGATCGACGCCCAGAGCCCGGCTCAAAGGATCGCGTCCGTCCTCGCTGGCGCCGGTGAGAACGAGAAGGCCTGCGAGCGAGAGGGCGGCGGCGTAGCCGAGGGCGACGAGCGCCTGTCGGCGGCGCGAACGCCGATGCAGCCGCCCGCGGGCGCGAAGCGACAGAGCGTCCGCCTGCGGCGACCGGCCGCCCGGCGCGTCGGGCGCGCCGCCCGGCCTCGGCTCGCCCGCAGGCTCGGTCGGCGCGGCCGCAGCGTCCTCCGCCGCGTCGGCGTCCGCCGAGAGAGGCCGCTCGCCGCACTCCTCGCGTCGCTCCGCCGCGCCGCGCGCCGTCTCCGCCAAACCGACGAGCTCGGGATCCGAAGCCAGTCCGGCGCGCTCGACGGCGCCGAGCGCGGTCTCGACGTCGAAAGGCGCGTTCGGCGCCGACGGCAGCTCCGCGGCGAAACGTTCGAGCAGCTCGGGCGAACCGGCCGTCGCCTCCTGCGCGACGCGCGCCGCCGCGCTCAGCGCCGCTTGGTCGGCGGCGGCGGCCGCCGCGATCCTGATCCGAAGCCAGGCGCGCGTCTCGTCCGGATCGTGCGGCCGCAGCGCGACGCGCCTCTCCGGCGCGCGCAACGCCGGGGCCGAGGCCGCCAACGCGGCGCAGGCCTCCGGATCGGCGATGACGATCAGGCGGAGCGCGGCCTCCTCGGCGCCGCGGGCGGGCGCGGCGAGCCGGTCGAGAAACCGCGCGAAATCGATTGTCGGCGACCGCCCGTGCGGCAGGCGCAGAATGAGCGCGAAGGGCTGCTCGGCGGCGGCGCGCCGCGCCTCGAGCGCCAGCGCGTCCGCGTCCGGGCGCGCGTCGAGCGCCGCGCCGAGGCTGTCGAGCGCCGCGGTGAGATCCGAGCGTTCGGGCGCGATCCAGACGCAGCTCTCGACGGCGTCGCGCCTCTCGCCCGGCTCGGCGCGCGCGGCCGTCTCGAGCGCCGCCATGACCACGGCTTCGGCGCCGGATCCGAGCTCCGCGGCGAGCAAGGTCGGCGCGCCGATCGTCTCGAGCGTCTCGACCGCCGCGTCGACCGCGCTCCAATGCGACGCGTTGAACGCCGCCGGCGGCGCGCTCCAGGCGCTCGGCCCCTGCGCCGCTTCGCGCGGATCTTCCGCGATCGCCGCCGTCATCGTCCGCGCCATCGTCCCCTCCGCGCCTGCGCTCCGGGCGGCGCGCCGGAGAGCGGCCGCGTCCCGAGGATAGACGCGCCGCCTAAAGACAACCTTGCGAGGAAGGGTTGACGCGCCGGCGACGGTCGGCGGCGCGGCGGCTCAGACCAGGAACTGCTCCTTGATGAGGCGCTCCTCGAGCGAATGGCCCGGATCGAAGAGCAGGGTCGCCGAGAGGTCCGGCGCCGCCGAGACGTCGACCCGCCTGACGTCGCGCGCCTCGTGAAAATCAGCGACCGCCGAGACCGGCCGCTTCATCGCCTCGAGCACGTCGATCCGGAGCGCCGCGCTGCTCGGCAGGAGCGCGCCGCGCCAGCGCCGCGGCCGGAAGGCCGAGATCGGCGTCAGCGCGATCAGCTCGGCCTCGATCGGCAGGATCGGACCATGCGCCGAGAGATTGTAGGCGGTGCTGCCGGCCGGCGTCGCCGCGAGCACGCCGTCGCAGATCAGCTCGGCCATGCGCACCGCGCCGTCGACGCTGATCCGAAGCTTCGCGGCCTGCCGCGTCTCGCGGAGGAGCGACACCTCGTTGAACGCGTAGGCCTCCTCCACGCCGTCGTCGACGCCCCAGGCGCGCATCTTAAGCGGCGCGATCCGCGTCGCCGCGGCGCGCCTGAGCCGCTCGACGAGATCGTCCTCCTCGTTCTCGTTCATCAAAAAGCCGACGGAGCCGCGGTTCATGCCGTAGACGGGCCGCGGGTTGGGCAGACCGTCATGGCGCGGCTGCAGCATCAGCCCGTCGCCGCCGAGGGCGACGACGGCGTCCGCCTCGCTCGGCGCGCATTGGCCGTAGCGCTTGCTCAGCGTCGCCAAGGAGAGCTGCGCCGCCTCCGCCTCGCTCGCCGTGAAAGCGATCCTCATCCGCGCCCTTTCGCTATCGATCCGCAGATCCAGCCGTAGTCCGAAGCCGCGCATGAGGGAAGCGCGGCCGCCGACGCGGGCGCGGCGCGGAATTTTGACGCTGCGCCGCGCCGCATTGTCGCGCTTCGGCTTGTCATTGCAGGCGCGATGGTCATGGTCGCCGCCAAAGCGGCGCGGCGCGCGCGGCTGAATTCGAAAGGACTTAAGATATGGCGGCGGAAGGCTCTGCGCGCCCGATGGCGCATACCGGCTTCTTCAGCGACGATCTGGCGACGCGCGATCCGGCGGTCGCGGCGGCGCTCGACGGCGAGCTCGGCCGCCAGCGCGACGAGATCGAGCTCATCGCCTCGGAGAACATCGTGAGCCGCGCCGTGCTCGAGGCCCAAGGCTCGGTCGCGACGAACAAATACGCCGAAGGCTATCCCGGCCGGCGCTACTACGCCGGCTGCGGGCATGTCGACGTCGCCGAGCAACTGGCGATCGACAGGGCGAAGGAGCTCTTCGACTGCCCCTTCGCCAACGTGCAGCCGCATTCCGGCGCGTCGGCGAACCAGGCGGTGATGCTCGCGCTCGTCAAGCCCGGCGACACGATCCTCGGCATGGACCTCGCCTCGGTCGTCCATCTCACCCACGGCGCCTAGCCGAACGTCTCGGGCTATTTGTTCCATGCGGTTCAATACGGCGTGCGGCGCCAGTACGGCCGCATCGACTACGACCAGATCGAGGCGCTCGCCAAAGAGCACGAGCCGGCGCTGATCATCGCCGGCGGCTCGGCGGTGCCGCGTCAGATCGATTTCGCCCGCTTCCGCGCCATCGCCGACGGCGTCGGCGCGCTCCTGCATGTCGACATGGCGCATTTCGCCGGGCTGGTCGCCGGCGGCGTCCATCCGAGCCCGCTGCCCCTCGCCGACGTGGTGACGACGACGACGCACAAGACGCTGCGCGGGCCGCGCGGCGGCATGATCCTCTCGCGCGACGAGGCGATCGGCAAGAAGATCAACTCCGCCGTGTTTCCAGGCCTCCAGGGCGGGCCGCTCATGCATGTCATCGCGGCGAAGGCGGTGGCGTTCGCCGAGGCGCTGACGCCCGAGTTCAAGGCGTATTCGCGCCAGGTCGTCGTGAACGCCCAGGCGCTCGGCGAGGCGCTTCTGAACGGCGGGCTCGACCTCGTCACCGGCGGCACCGACACGCATCTCCAGCTCGTCGATCTCCGCCCGAAAGGCGCGACCGGCAGGGACGTCGAGCAGGCGCTGACGCGCGCGCACATCACCTGCAACAAGAACGGCGTGCCCTTCGATCCGGAGAAGCCGACGGTCACCTCGGGCGTCCGGCTCGGCTCGCCGGCGGGCACGACCCGCGGCTTCGGCGAGGCGGAGTTCCGCGCGATCGGCGAGATGATCGTCCGCGTCGTCGACGGCGTCGCCGCGAAGGGTCCGGAGGGCGATGCGGCGGTCGAGGCGGACGTCAAAGAGCAGGCGATGGCGCTCTGCCGGCGCTTTCCGATCTACAGCTGATCGCGCCGCCGCCCGGGCGGCGCGCGGCGATCGCCGGCGGCGCCGAGGGCGAGGTTCTCGGCGTCGACCGCTATCCGGAGCTCTCGCGCCGAGCGCGGCTCAGAGGTCGCGCCGTCTTTCCGACGCGGCTTCCGACGCGATCTGCAAGGTCGACGACTCTCTCGGCGCGGTCCGAGCAAGCCGCATGAACAGACCGATTGCGTCAACCATATATATTCTCTGATTATTTCTAGTTTCGCCTGAAGAATGGCGTCCCAAATCGATCGAGCCGTGAGGGCGCGTGACGCATGGTCGATGCGGCGCGACCTGCGCTCAGCGTCGGCGAAGCGGCGGGCCCGCCCGCGTCGCGTCGTCCATCGGCGGCGCGACCGTGAAGGCAGGGGGCTTCATGCGATCTTTGCGCGCCATCTCGTTTCGCCTCGTCGACGACATGCGCAATCGGCTGCGCCGGCGCCGGCGCAGCGACGACCTGCTCGAGCATGCGGCGAACAACATTCCGATCGGCTTCGTCATGTTCGACGCCCGCAGACGCCTGGTCGTCGTCAACGACACGTTTCTCGAACTCTACGGGATCCCGCGCGAGGCCGCGCCCAAGGGCGCGTCGCTCGAGGATCTCTTGCGGACGCGCTTCGCGTCCTTCGGGATCTCCGAGGAGGAGCTCTCGGAGCGCGTCGAGGCCGTGGTCGAGCTCGTCGATTGCGGTCGGCCGCATCGGCGCGTCGACCAGCTCGCCGACGGCCGCTTCATCAGCGTCTCGCATCGCCCGCTCGACTGCGGCGGCTGGGTCGGCACGCATGAGGACGTGACCGAGCGCCAAGCGGTCGAGGAGCATCTGCGGTATCTGGCGCATCACGACTCGCTCACCGGCCTCAAGAACCGGGCGTATTTCTGGAGCGCTATGGCCGACGCCGCCGACGCGCATCGGCGCTTCGAGCAGCGCTTCGCCGTCCACCTCGTCGATCTCGACCACTTCAAGGACGTCAACGACCGCCTCGGCCACAACGCCGGCGACGCGGTTCTGCGCGAGGCGGCGCGTCGGCTTCAGGCGAGCGCGCGCCGGCTCGACGTCGTCGCGCGGATCGGCGGCGACGAGTTCGCCGTCATCCAGCGCGACGAGAAGCTCGCCTATTCCGACGCCGAAGCGCTGTCGCGGAGCATCGTCGCCGCCATGCGCGAGCGCGTGACGGCGTCGAACACGGCGATCACGCTCGGCGTCAGCGTCGGCGTCATGTTCGCCGACGATCCGTCGATGGACGTCGCCGAGATCGTCGAGCGAGCCGATCGCGCGCTCTATCTCGCCAAGGCGCGCGGCCGCGATCAGCACGTCCTCTTCTCGCACGAGCTGACGCTCGCCGACGACCGCCGGCGGGCTTAGGGTCTGAACTCGTAGATCCGGCCGTCGTCGGCTCGGACGCCGCGCAATCCAATTTTGGCCGCATGCGCGTGCGAGATCGCCGACAGCGCCAACTCGCAAGGGAGGATCCGCGATGCCGGTCAAGAGCCGCGGCGGGAGACGTTGGGTCGAGATGGAGACGCGCGTCGCGGCGACGCCGAAGGACGCCTGGCGCGCGGTCGCGACGGGGCCGGGGCTCAGCGCCTGGTTCGTCAACGCGACGGTCGAGGAGCGCGTCGGCGGGCGGATTCGCTTCGACTTCGGACCGGTCGGCGAGTCCGTCGGCGAGGTCACGGTCTGGCGGCCGCCCTTCAAGTTCTCCTATGTCGAGCCGGACTGGAGCGAGGACGCGCCGCGGCTCGAGACGGACGTCTCGGTCGCGCGGGTCGGCGACGGCGACTGCGTCATCAAGACGAGCCATGCGCTCGAGACCGCGTCGGACGAATGGGACGACTTTCTCGGATCCTTCGAGGAGGGCTGGCCGGCCTTTTCGGACGTCCTGCATCTCTATCTGGAAAACTTCGCCGGGATGAACGCGGCGCAGTTCAGCCTCGCGATCGAGGTCGAGGGCGCGGTGGCGGATGTCTGGACGGAGCTCGCCGAGGCGCTCGGCCTCGTCGGCGCGAAGCTCGGCGAGACGGCGGCGACGGCCGGCGAGCCCGAGCCGCTCACCGGCGTCGTCGAGGACGTCTGGGAGGCGGAGGGACAAGGCTCCGTCATCCTCAGGCTGACGACGCCAGGACCGGGCGTCGCGATCTTCGAGGCGGTCGGCGACGACGTCGAGACGACGGTCCGCGCGACCATGCATCTCTACGGCGACGACGCGGCGCTGCGCGTCGCGGCGGCCGAGCCGAAATGGCGCGACTGGCTCTACCGGATTCTCGGCGCTTCGGTCAGCTGGACGTCGGACTACCGACCGCAGGACGACTAGCGCGGTCTCGCTCCGAACCGCGCGCGTGAGACGGGACGGCGCGCCGAAATCATGCGACGTTCGTCAAAGTTGCGACGCGGGGCCGCTCAGCCGCTATGATCCGAGTCGCACGCCGCGCCGGTCCGGGACGACACACGCTCCGACGCGCCGCAACCGCATCCGCCCTCAGACGCGGCGGAGCAGCCTCGGGAGGAAGACATGTCAAAACCATCGATCGGATTCATCGGCCTCGGACTCATGGGATCGGCGATGGTCGAGCGGTTGCAATCGCTCGGCTATCCGATGACCGTGATCGCCAACCGCAGCCGCGAGCGCGTCGACGCCGCCGTCGCCCGCGGCGCGACCGAAGCCGGAACCGCGGCCGAGCTTGCCGAGAAGAGCGAAATCGTCATGTTCTGCGTCGACACCTCGGCCTCGGTCGAGGCGCGGATGCTCGGCAAGGACAGCGTGCTCAAGGGGCTGCAGCCGGGCGCGCTGGTCATCGATTTCGGCACGTCGCTGCCGGCCTCGACCATCCGTCTCGCCGCCTTCGCCGAGGCCCAGGGCGCCCGCTACATCGACGCGCCGCTCGGCCGCACGCCGTCGCACGCGCTCGAGGGCAAGCTCAACATCATGGCCGCCGGTCCCGAGAGCGACTTCAAGCGCGCCGAGCCGGTGTTGAAGGATCTCGGCGAGAACGTCTTTCATGTCGGGCCGCTCGGCGCCGGCCACACGCTCAAGCTGATCAACAACTTCTTCGCCATGACCACGGCCTGCGCGATGTCCGAGGCTTTCGCCATGGCCGATCAGGCCGGGCTGCCGCGCGAGAAGCTCTACGAGGTGATGTCCGCCGGGCCGCTCAAATCGGGGATGATGGAGTTCGTCAAAGCCTATGCGGTCGACGGCGACCCGACCAAGCTCGCCTTCTCGATCGCCAACGCCAGCAAGGATGTCGGCTATTACACGACGATGGCGGACGAGCTCGGCGTGCCGAGCCTGATGTCGCACGCCGCGAAACAGGCGCTCGGCGTCGCCAACGCCGAGGGCTGGGGCGACCGCCTGGTGCCGGAGATGGTCGACTACGTCTCGGCGCTCTTCAAGAAGGAGTGACGGACTCCGCCCTCCTGCGGCGCTGAAGAGCGCGCAGGCGCGCGAAGCCGGCGGCGGCGATCTCGGTGGCGGCGTCGGCGTTCGTCGAGTTGTCGAGGACGACGAGCGGCGTCTCGCGCTCGAGATTGCGGTGGATCGCCGAGGCGAGGTTGAGAGCGGACCGCCGACCGATCGGCTTCTCGCCGCGCAGATCGCGCGCACCACGACAGCGCTCGAAGACCGGCGCGCCGCCCTTCGCAAGGAGCGCGGCGCCGCTATGGCGACGCTCCGCGTGGAGCGCAGCGCAGAGATCGTCGAGCTCGGCGGATCGGTCGGCGCTCATCCCCTCATCGTCTCGCAGCCGCCGCGCCGGCCGTCCCGAGCGCCGGTTCGCCCTATCGCTTTCGCGCGGTCGTCACGACATGCGTCGAGCAGAAGAAGAACCGCCCGCCCCTAGCGCGCGCCAGCTGCTCGTCGAACCAGGCCTGCGCCTCGGCTTGGCTCACCGCGTCGTTCTGGCCGAAATAGATGCGAATGAGATGCATCGTCGCGTTGGCGAGCCCGTCGGGCTTGAGCGCCGTGTCGCAGAACGTGATCGGCGTCGCGCGCTCGAACTCGAAGCCCCGCGATTACTTCTCGCCGAGGCGCCGGCGGCGTCGAGCAGGCTCGGCAGAATCTCGGGCACGCGCCGCTCGGCGAAATGCCCGTCATAGGCCGAGAGAATCCGGTTCATGCGCGCGCGGTCGTCGCTCGCCCAGGCGAGCGCGTCCCAATGGATGTCGCCGATCACCAGGCGGCCGCCGGGCTTCAGGATGCGCCGCGCCTCGGCGAGGGCGGCGGGAATGTCGTCGAGATACTCGAACACCTGCACCGAGACGGCCTTGTCGACCGCCGCGTCGTCGAGCGGCAGCGCAGCGGCGTCGCCGTCGAGAATGCGCGCTGCGGGAAACGCGGCGCAGCGCTGCTCGGCGAGCGCGCGCATCTCCGCGCTCGGATCGACGCCGACAACCGCGCCTGCGTCGCCCACCGCGCGGGCGAGCTCCAGCGTGAGCAGGCCGTTGCCGCAGCCGATATCGGCGATCCGGTCGCCGGGCGCCGGACCGAGCGCGTCGAAATTGGCGCGGCGACGGCGCGTGATGTCGTCGCCCTGATACGCGTTCTCGAGGAGCCGCGCGGTGTCCGCGTCGAACTTGAGCATGCCGCACCCTAGCCGCTGCGCCGATCCGGTCAAACGCAATCGGCCACGCGCGCCGCGGAGCGCGGGCTCTCTTGACGATCGACGCGGCGGTCGCCAAAGGGCGGAGCGCGGGCGGCGGCGAGCGGCGTTCGCCGAGCCCGTCCCGCCCCGGAGAGTCCGCGCCATGCAAAGAGAACCGATCCAACTCGCCGAGAACCGCTCGTTCGACGGGCGGCAGATCCAAGCCAAGCACGCTTCGGACGCCTGCGCCTGCGAAATGACCTTCTCGATCTACCTGCCGCCGCAGGCCGAGAACGGGCCGGTTCCGGTTCTCTACTGGCTGTCGGGCCTCACCTGCACCGACCAGAACTTCGTCGCCAAGGCCGGCGCTCAAGCCTACGCCGCCAAGCGCGGCCTCGCCATCGTCGCGCCGGACACGAGCCCGCGTGGGCCGGGCGTGCCGGACGATCCGGACGGCGCCTATGATTTCGGGCTCGGGGCCGGGTTCTATCTCAACGCGACGGAGGCGCCCTTCGCGCAGCACTACCGGATGTACGACTACGTCACGCAGGAGCTGCCGGCGCTCGTCGAAGCCGCGTATCCGGTCGACCCGAGCCGGGTCGGGATCTTCGGCCATTCGATGGGCGGGCACGGCGCGTTGACGATCGCGCTCAAGAATCCGGGCCGCTACCGCTCCGTGTCCGCCTTCGCGCCGATCGTCGCGCCGATGCGCGTTCCCTGGGGCGAGAAGGCGTTCTCGGGCTATCTCGGGCCGGACCGCGCCGCCTGGGCCGAGTACGACGCGACCGAGCTCGTCAAGGGCGCCTCGGAGCGTCTGCCGATCTTGGTCGACCAGGGCGAGGCCGATGCTTTCCTCGAGAGCCAGCTCAGGCCCGAGCTCCTCGAGGAGGCCTGCGCCGCCGCGGCCCATCCGCTGACGCTGCGCCGCCGGCCCGGCTACGACCACAGCTACTTCTTCATCGCCAGCTTCATCGGCGAGCATATCGCCCATCACGCGGCGGCGCTCGACGCATGAGCCGGCGGATCGCGCGCGCGCTCGCCGCGGCGGTCGCTTGGGTCGCGGTCGCCGCCGGCGCCGAGGCGCGCGAATGGATCGCCGACAACCGCGACTCGGTCCTCGCCTTCAGCGCCTGGCGCGAGCTGCCGAACGGCGACGAGCGCGAGCGCTTCGAGGCGGTCTTCACCGTCTGGCGCGCCGAGATCGGCTTCGACCCCGAGGCGCCGGAAGCGGCGAGCCTGCGCGTCGAGATCGACGTCGGCTCGCTCAACACCGGCGACGGCGCGCTCAACGCCGAGATCGCCGCCGAGGCCTGGCTCGCCGCCGGGTCGCATCCGACGGCGGTCTATGTCGCGGAAGGCTTCGCGCCGATCGGCGACGGAAGCTACCGCGCCGACGGGCTGCTCACGCTGCGCGGCGTCACCGCGCCGGTCCCGCTCGAGTTCGAGATCGAGATCGACGGCGATCGCGCCGAGGCCGTCGGCGCCGCGCGCGTGACGCGGGCGGAGTTCGACGTCGGCGCGCATGCCGGCTCCGGGATCGCGGCGCCGGTGGCCGAAGTGACCTTCCGTCTGCGCGCGCGGCCGCGGAAATAGAGCGCGTCGACGTCGGATGGACGCATCGACGTGACGGCGCGCGCTCTTCGGCCCGGTCGGATCGGCCTCAACGGGTTCTTTCGCGCGTCGCGTCGCGCAGGACGGAACGACCGGGAAATCGGCGGAGAGAAAGCGGGGCCTTCGTGGTAGGATCTCACAGAGTCGAGTTCGGGACGGGACCGAGATCGCCATGCGCGCTGGGCGGCCGAAGAGTGGGACGGGCGACCGATCGGGCGCGCTGCGGGCGCTCGCCGCGCTGATCGTCGCGGTCGCCGCCGGCGACGCCGACGCGAGGCCCGGAGCGGTCTACGAGTACGAATGCGATCTCGACGGCCTCCTCGGCCGCATGACGCTGGAGATCGAGCCCGTCCTCGCCGCCGGCGCGTCCTGGGAGCCGGGCGCCTATCCGGAGATCGCCCGCACGGTCGGCGCGGGCGGCGTGGTCTTGCTCACGAAGGGCGAGATCGTGTCGCCCGAAGCCTATTACATCTTCTCCGGCGCCAATCTCGAGGCCGACTTCACGCTTCTGCAGAGGGCGGAGCGCCTGCCCGGTCGGTTCGAGGAGGGGCCGGGCGGGCTTATCCGCATCGTCATCGATCCGGACGGCATGGTCCCGACGCTCTACTTCTGCCGCATGCTCAGGTGAGGAAGCTCTCCTCGAACGGATAGCGCGAGAGCCGCTCCGCGCCCGTCTCGGTCACGACATACTGCTCTTCGAGCTTGATCCCGCACGGACCGCCGAGCTCGCCGACATAGGCCTCGACGCAGAGGCACTGGCCGGGCTCGAGCACGCCGTCATAGCCGCATTCCTCGAAGTCTTCCGGATAGCGGATCGACGGATACTCGTCGCAGAGCCCGACGCCGTGGAATTTGACGCCGTAGCGCAGCGGCAGGAAGCGCGGATCGAGGCGATGGCCGGTCTCGACGAGCTCGACGAAGCTCGCGCCGGGTCTCAGAAGCTCGGCGTTGGTCTCGATATGCTCGTAGGCGTGGCGATAGAGCTCTTTCTCGTAGGGCGTCGGCTCGGCGTCGCCGACCTTCCAGGTGCGGCTGAGATCGGAGCAGTAGCCGTAAGGTCCGATGAGATCGGTGTCGAAGGCGAGGATGTCGCCGTCCTGGACGATTCGCGGGCCGGCCTCCTGGAACCACGGGTTGGTGCGCGGTCCCGAAGAGAGGATGCGCGTCTCGATCCACTCGCCGCCGCGGATGTGGTTGCCGCGCTGGAGCTCGGCCCAGAGCTCGACCTCGGCGAGACCGGGCCGCATGAGCGCGCGCATCTCGTCCATCGCCGCCTCGCAGGCGGCGATCGCGCAGCGCATGGCGTTGAGCTCGTTGGCGTTCTTGATCTTGCGCGCGTGCTCGGTCAGCTCCTGGCCGTTCATGATCTCGACGCCGAGCGCCTCCAAGGCGCGCTCGCCCGAGAGCTCCATCTTGTCGACCGCGAGCCGCCGATTGCCGCCGGCGTGCTGGCGCAGGATCGCGTCGACCTCCGAAGCGAACTTCGCCGCCATCTCGTCCGTGCGGTCGCCGGTCTCGAAATAGAAGAACGACGCGCCGTGCCGGAGCTCGCGGACGAGCGGCAGATGCGCCGAGAGATGGTCGCCGCCATGGAAGTCCCAGAGCACGACATAGCCGTCGGCCGAGACGAAGGCCGCGCGCACCGGATTATGCGCGACCCAAAGCTGCATGTTGGTCGTGTCGGTGGCGTAGCGGATGTTCAAGGGATCGAAGACCAGAAGCCCGCCATAATCGCGCTCGCGGATCGCCTTGACGAGGCGCGAGAGCCGATATTCGCGCAAGGAAGGCATGTGCGGCGGCGTGAGGCCGAGGCCGGCCCATCCGGCGAAAGCGAGGTCGGTCGGGCCGGTCTCGACGCGGTCGTTGTCGTTGGGCGTGCCGTCCGGCAGGAGCGCTTCCGCCGAGACGCGCCGCCGCGACGGGTCGATCTTCCGGTTGCTGACTGAAAAGGGCGAAACGAACGCCATCCGAGCCTCCGCGTTTTCACAGAAGCTGAGGCCTTTCGGCGCGCGGCGCGCGCTCGTTTGCGACCGAAAGGTCGGTTTTGGCGCGTGGAGGAAGCGCATGCGCCATGCCGGCGCCGCCTTTCGTCGTTATGCGCGGGACCGGCGCGGTCGATGCGTCGCAGGCGGGCTGTGTCGCAAGAGCGCTAGATCGGCTAACATCCGCTTGCGCCCGACCGCGCGAATCCGCGCCGCGAAGGAGGAGACGATCGTCCGAGCCGCACAAAGGATTGGCGCCGTACTCGTGATCGTGGGCGTCGCGATCGCCATGATCGGCGCGAGCGTCGCCCAGGAGAACGCGAGCGGCGCGAGAGCGCCGACCATCCTGGTCGCCGAGATCACCGGCCCGATCGGTCCGGCGGTCGCGCATCATGTCGAGCGGGTGCTCGCCGCGGCCGACGAGCGACGGGTCGAGGCGGTCGTCTTTCTGATGAACACGCCCGGCGGGCTCGCCACCTCGATGCGCGACATCATCTCGGTGATGCTCGCCGCCGAGACGCCGATCGTCGTCTATGTCTTTCCGTCCGGCGGCCATGCGGCGAGCGCCGGCGCCTTCATTCTTTACGCCGCGCATGTCGCCGCCATGGCGCCCGGCACGAATGTCGGCGCGGCGACGCCGGTGCAGATCGGCGGGCTGCCCTCGGCGCCGGAACCGACGCGGGAAGAGCCGGCGCGCGATGATCAGCCGCCCGCGAACGAAGAGAGCGGCGGCGCGGCCGAGCCGGAGGAACGGCCCGCAGCGGAGCCGCTCGCGCCCGAAGATCCGATGACGGCCAAGGCCGTCAACGACGCGGTCGCCTATATCCGGAGCTTGGCCGAGCTCCGCGGCCGCAACGTCGACTGGGCCGAAAGCGCCGTTCGCCAGGCCGCGAGCCTCTCCGCGCAGGGCGCGCTCGACGAGGGCGTCATCGAGATCATGGCGGACGACCTCGACGACCTTCTCGCTCAGCTCGACGGACGGACGGTGACGACGCCCGCCGGCGACGTCGTGCTGTCGACGGCGAACGCGTCGGTCGAGCGCGTCGAGATGAGCGTGACCACGATCATCCTCGGCTTTCTCTCCAATCCGAACGTCGCGCTCCTGCTGATGTCGCTCGGCGTCTACGGCATGATCTTCGAGCTCGCCAATCCGGGCGTCGGTCCCGGCGTTCCCGGCGCGATCTGCCTCCTACTCGGGCTCTACGGCCTCAACCAGCTGCCGCTCGACTACGCCGGGCTCGCGCTCGTCGCGCTCGGCTTCGCCTTCATGGCCGCCGAGGCGCTGACGCCGAGCTTCGGGATTCTCGGCCTCGGCGGCGTGATCTCCTTCTCGATCGGCGCCGCGATGCTGATCGACACCGAGGTTCCCGAGTATCAGATCTCCTGGACCGTGATCGGCGCGATCGCCGCTCTCAGCGGCCTTCTCTTGATCATCATCTTCGGCATCGTGCTGCGCAGTCATCGGCGGCGGCCGCGCACCGGCCGCTCCGATCTGATCGGAGCCGAGGCGCAAGTGCTCGATTGGTCCGGCGACAGCGGCCATGTTTGGCTGCGCGGAGAACGCTGGAACGCGTCCGGCGCGAACGGTCTACAGCGGGACGACGTGGTCGAGGTCGTCGCGATCGACGGGCTCGAGCTGAGCGTCCGCGCCGCCGCGCCGGAGGCCGTCTCGGCGCCGTCCAGATAACCAAGTCAGGATCGCTCTATGCAGCTCGATATCGGCATCATCCTCGTCGTCGTCGTCGCGATCGGCGCGTTCTTCGCCTATGCGTTTCGAATCCTGCGCGAATACGAGCGCGCCGTTCTCTTCACGCTCGGCCGCTTCACCAAGATCACGGGTCCGGGCCTGATCGTGGTCGTGCCGATCATCCAGCAGATCGTCCGGACCGACCTGCGCGTCATCGTCGAGGACGTGCCGAGCCAGGACGTGATCTCGCGCGACAACGTGTCGGTCAAAGTCAACGCCGTGATCTATTATCGCATCGTCGATCCCGAGCGGGCGGTGATCGCCGTCGAGAATTTCCGCGCCGCCACCAGCCAGCTGGCGCAGACGACGCTGCGCTCGGTGCTCGGCAAGCACGAGCTCGACGAGATGCTGGCGGAGCGCGACAAGCTTAACGCCGACATCCAGGAGATCCTCGATCGCCAGACCGATCCCTGGGGCATCAAGGTCGCCAATGTCGAGATCAAGCATGTCGACATCGACGAGAGCATGGTCCGCGCCATCGCGCGGCAGGCCGAGGCGGAGCGCCATCGCCGCGCGAAGATCATCAACGCCGAAGGCGAGAAGCAGGCGGCGGAGAAACTGGTCGAAGCGGCCGCGATGCTGGCGCGCGAGAGCGGCGCCATGCAGCTGCGCTATCTCGAGACGATCAACGACGCCTCGGCGAACCCGTCGACGACGCTCCTCCTGCCGCTGCCGACCGACCTGATCGACAAGCTGAGCGGCAAGAGCTGACTCTGCGGCGACGCCGCGCTCTCCACGCGCAGGAAGCGCAGGCGCGACGTTCGGCCGGGATCGCCGTCACCCGGGGACGACGCCGCCGCTCGACGCTGTCGGAGGATCGACGACCTATGCGCTAGCGTGGTGGTTTCGAAATTCGCCACATTTTTCCGCAAACGCCGGAGCGCATTTCGAAACCGAAACCACACGAGCGACTTATTGATTCTCGCATCCTTTAAGGATCCGAAATTCGCAACGCCCTCGGCCGCGATTGCGAAGCGAATTTCAGATCCAGGACGCTAGCCGCGACGGCACGGCCTGCCGCTCGCCGTGCAGGTGTGGTTGTAGCCGCCAAATCCGCTGGGCCGAAGGCCACATCGCAGCGACGTGCGCCGAGCTTGACGCCAGACGCAATAGACGTCGCCGTAGCGCCGAGTGCAGGCGCGCTCCCATGCGGTAATCGCGGCGGCTCGCGCGGCGGCCTCAGTGCGGATCGCGAAGGGCGTCGACTCTTCCGAGCGGGCGCTGAGAGAACGCTCGCAACGCTGCGCCGACGCGACGTCGGCGAAGAGCGCGATCAGGCAGATCGCGAGCAGAGTTCGAAGATACATGGCCGGTTTCCCCTTCCTATTCCGGTTCGACGAACCGCCCCATGACGCTTCCCTGACCCGGCGCAACGACGATAGATAAACCCGATCGCGAACCGCAAGGACGTAAACCATCGCCGCGGCCCGGCGCGGCGCCGGGCGGACCGCCCCGCCGTCAGAAGATCTTGCCCGGGTTCATGATCCCGTCCGGGTCGAGCGCCCGCTTGATCGCGCGCATCGCCGCCACCGCCGGCGCGCCGAGCTCCTCGACGAGCCAACCCTGCTTGCCCTCGCCGATCCCGTGCTCGCCGGTGCAGGTGCCGTCCATGGTCAGCGCGCGCTCGGCGAGGCGCTCGACGAAGGCCTTCGCCCGCGCGACCTCGTCGCTGTCGTCCATCATCACCGAAACGATCACATGGAAGTTGCCGTCGCCGACATGGCCGAAGCGCGGCGCGACGAGCCCGTTCTCCGCGATGTCCGCCTGCGTTTCGGTCACGCATTCCGCGAGGCGCGAGATCGGCACGCAGGCGTCCGTCACCACCACCTCGGCGCCCGGCCGATGCGCCTTGTCGGCCCAGAACATCTCGTGCCGCGCCTTCCAAAGCCGCGAGCGGTCTTCGGGCAGCGCGCTCCATTCGAACGGCCCGCCGCCGAACGCCTCGGCGATCTCGGCGAAGCGCTCGGACTGCTCGCGGACGCCGCTCTCGCCGCCATGAAACTCGAGGAACAGCGTCGGCGCCTCGGGCAGCGCGAGCTGCGAGTAGCCGTTGCAGATCCGGATCTGCGTCGCGTCGGCGAGCTCGACGCGCGCGAGCGGCACGCCGCATTGGATCGCCATGATCGCCGCGTCGCAGCACGCCTCGACGCTCGGGAACGGACAGACGCCGCCGGCGATCGCGTCGGGGATCGGGTGGAGCCGGAGCGTGAGCTCGACGATGACGCCGAGGGTGCCTTCGGAGCCGACGAAGAGACGCGCGAGGTCGTAGCCGGCCGAGGACTTCCGCGCGCGGCGCGACGTCGTCAGCGTCTCGCCCGAGGCGAGCACGGCCTTCAAGCCGAGGACGGCGTCCTTCATCGTGCCGTAGCGCACCGCGGTCGTGCCGGAGGCGCGCGTCGCCGCCATGCCGCCGAGCTGGGCGTCGGCGCCGGGATCGATCGGGTAGAAAAGGCCCTGGTCGCGTAGATGGGCGTTGAGCGCCGAGCGCGTGACGACGGGCTCGACGACGCAGTCGAAGTCCTCGGCGTTCACCGCGAGGATCCGGTCCATGTCGCGCATGTCGAAGGAGACGCCGCCCATCGGCGCGTTGAGATGCCCTTCGAGCGACGAGCCGGCGCCGAACGGGATGACCGGCGCGCCGTGATCGGCGCAGATCCGGACGCCCTCGGCGACGTCCTCGACGCTCTGCGGGAAGAGAACGGCGTCCGGCGGCGGCCCGGCCGACCAGGTGGTCACGTTCGTATGCTGCTCGCGGACGGCCAGCGAGGTGACGAGGCGGTTGCCGAAGGCGGCGGCGAGGGCGCGGAGGGCGGCGTCGACGCCGGCGCGGGGCGGCGCGGAGATCTGGGCTCGGGACATGGGACAGCCTCGCGATAGGGACGTTCGAGACGACTATCCGGCGGGCAGAGAGCGCCGTACACTCACTATGCAGTCTACTTCGCGGTCGGCCTCTGCGGCCAAATCGGGCGGACGACGATGGCGCGCGACAAGCTTGCGACGCGCAAGCACATCATGGACGCGGCCTACGTGCTCTTTCGGCGGCGCGGCTATGCGCGCGTCAATGTCGACGAGATCGCCGAGGCCGCCGGCGTCGCCAAGCGCACGCTCTACAGCCATTTCGACAGCAAGGACGCGCTCCTCGAAGCCGTGCTCGAGGCGCAGCACGAGATGACCGCCGCCGCCTTTCAGAGCTTCGGCCGAAAACTCGTCGGCGCGCCCGAGGACGTCGTGCGCATGTTCTTCAGCGAGCTCAAGCGCTGGTCGGCCGAGCCGAACTGGTCGGGCGCGGGCTTCACGCGCCTGGCCATGGAGCTCGCGGATTTGCCCGGACATCCGGCCCGACGCATCGCGCGCGCACACAAGACGCTGATGCGGGAGCTCTTGGCCGAGACGCTCAAAGGCGCCGGCCTCGAGAACGCCGACGCGGCCGCGCGCAAGATCTGGATCCTCTGCGAGGGCGCGATGGCGCTCATGCTGATCCATGGCGACGGCGGCTACTGCGACGCCGCCGAGGAGGCGGCGTTGGCGGCGATCCGCGGCTGAAGCGCGTTCGAACCCTTCGGAGCCGAAACGCCGGAGCAGAGCGGCGGCAGACCCGCGAGCGTTCCACCGAGGTGGTCGCAAGGCGAGCGGAGGCGGGCGGGACTGCCGCTCGAGCCGAGGATCAAGCTGGAGCAAGGCGGCTCCGAATGGTTCGAAGGCGCTTTCGAGCCGACCTAGTGTGGCGGTTTCGAAATTCGCCGCATTTATCCGCACGCGCCGGAGCGCGTTTCGAAACCGAAACCACAGGAGCAACTTATTGATTCTCGTGTCCTTTAAGGATCTGAAATTCGCAACGCCCTCGGCCGTGATCATGAAGCGAATTTCATGATCCAGGACACGAGCGAGTTAAATGCCAATAGCGACAATTTACCTTAAATACATGACCCTTCATTGCATTAACCATGTGAAGTGACGACTCTTTTGCACGAATTCGCCTAACCTTCCCGCTCCGACGGAGGGAGGGGCGAGCATGCTCGAGGTCATCGGCTGCGTCACGCAAGAGCACAACCTTTGGTTGGTTGCGCTCGCGGCGGTCGTCTGTTTCGGCGGCAGCGCGCTCACGCTCCGCCTTTTCGGCCGGATGCGCTGCGCGCCGCGCGACCGGCGGCTTCTGCAACTGGCGATGACCTGCATCATCGGCGGCTCGACGATCTGGACCACCCATTTCATCGCCATGCTCGCCTACGAGCCCGGGATCGACCACGCCTACGATCCCGTCCTGACCGCGCTGTCGCTCTTCGCCGCGATCGCCGGCGTCACGGCCGCGTTCGCGGTCGCTTCGGCCACCCGTCGAAGCGTCCTCGTCGAGATCGGCGGCGCTCTTCTCGGATTGTCGATCGCCGGTATGCACTATCTCGGCATGGAGGCGTTCGAGGTTCAGGGACGCCTCGCCTGGGACGACGGTTACGTCGTTGCTTCGATCGTTCTCGGAACCGGCTTCGGCGCGCTCGCGCTCAGCCGAGTCGTCCGACCGCTCACGCGCTATTGCTGGTTCGGCGGCGTGATCGCGCTCGCCATCGCCATCTGCACGATGCATTTCACAGCGATGACCGCGGTCTCGATCGAGCTCGATCCGACCGTCGTCGCGCCGACCAAACTGCTGTCCGACGCGACGCTCAGCGTCTTGGTGGTCGCCGTCATGTCGCTGTTTCTGCTCACGGGTCTCGCGTCGCTCCTGATCGAGTCGCAGATCGAGCGGAAGGCCGAAGAGTCGTTCGAGCACGCCGCGTTGCACGACTCGCTGACCGGCCTCCCCAACCGCGCGCATCTGCATCGCGTCGTCGAAGACCGCGCCGCCGCCCTTGCGAGCGGCGCGCTCGATCGCCTCGCCGTTCTGACGGTCGACCTCGATCGCTTCAAAGAAATCAACGACATGCACGGTCACGTCGCCGGCGACGCGATCTTGGTCGACACGGCGCGCCGCCTGCGCGCCGAGATCGGGCCGGACGATTTTGTCGCGCGGACGGGCGGCGACGAGTTCCTGATCCTCAAGAGCGGATACGCGTCGCTCGACGACGTCGAGACGTTCGCCGATCGCCTCCGGCGCGAGCTGGCCAAACCCGTCTCGGTCGGCTCCGCCGAGGTCGCGACCGGCGTCAGCATCGGCGTCGCGGCCTCGCCCGAGCACGGATCGGACGTCGACGAGCTGAAGCACAAGTCCGACTTGGCGATGTATCGCGCCAAGGAGAACCACCTCAGCGCCGTCTGCGTGTTCGACGCGCAGCTCGACGAGGAGACGCGGACCAAGCTCGCGCTGGCGCACGATCTTCGCCAGGCGCTGGTGCAGGATCAGTTCGAGCTCTGCTATCAGGCGCAGAACGACGTGCGGACGCGCGACGTGGTCGGGTTCGAAGCGCTCTTGCGCTGGAACCATCCGACCCGCGGCCGCGTCTCGCCAGGCGAGTTCATTCCGCTCGCGGAAAAATCCGGCCTCATTCGCCCGATCGGCCTTTGGGTGCTGAGAACCGCCTGCCGCGAGGCGGCGCGCTGGCGAAGCGGCTTGCGCATCGCGGTCAACGTCGCGCCGCAGCAGCTTGTCGATCCGGGTTTCGTCGAGCGGGTCGCCGACGCCCTGACCGAAACCGGTCTCGATCCGCGGCGCTTGGAGCTCGAGATCACCGAAGCCAGCATCATCGGCGACCAGCAGAACACGCTCGAGGTGATGCATCGGCTGAAGTCGATGGGCATCCGCATCGCGATGGACGATTTCGGCACCGGATACTCGTCGCTTGCGTCGCTGCGCGCGTTTCCGTTCGACAAGATCAAGATCGACCGCAGCTTTGTCGACAAGGTCCATCGGAACGAGCAGCGCGCCGCCATCGTGCGCTCGACGCTGCTCCTTGGCGGCGCGCTCGCGATCCCGGTGTTGGCCGAGGGCGTCGAGACCGAGGAGGAGCTCGCCTTCCTCGGAGCGGAGCAGTGCTCGGAAGTCCAGGGCTTCCTGTTCGGCAAGCCGATGACCGTCGACGACACGCGGCGGATCGCCGACGCCGACCCTGACGAGCAGGGCGCGGCGTGACGCGACGTCCGGCGCGGCTGCGCGAGGCGCGCGTCCCGCTGCAACGCGATTGATCTCTGCGCGACGAAGGTCCAGCGTCGAGCCTCGCACTCATCCGCTGTCGCGAGGCGCCCGATGCCGCTGCATTTCGACGATCAGGAATACGCCGGCCGCGTCGCCCGCGCCCAGACCGCGCTCGCCGCGCGCAATCTCGACGCGATCCTCCTGTTCGCGCCGGAGAGCCATTATTGGCTGACCGGCTACGACACCTTCGGCTTCGCCCTGTTCCAATGCATGGTTCTGGGCGCCGACGGGCGGATCGACCTCCTGACGCGGCTGCCGGATTTGCGCCAGGCGCGCCACACCTCGACGCTCGCCGACGACCGGATCCATATCTGGACGCAGGTCGAGGGCGCCGATCCGGCCGACGATCTCGTCCGGCTGCTCGCCGCGCGCGGGCTTGCCGGCAAGCGCCTCGGCGTCGAGACCGAGACCGCCGGCCTCACCGCGGCGAATTGGGACCGCGTCCGCGCCGCGCTGCCGGATCTCGTCGAGGCGTCGGACGTGATCCGGCTCTGCCGGCGGGTCAAGTCGCCGGCGGAGATCGCGATGCATCGCCGCGCCGCCGCGCTCGCCGACGACGCGCTCGACGCGGCGCTCGCGACGACGGGCGCCGGCGCCTTCGAGGGCGACATTCTGGCGGCGATGCAAGGCGCCGTCTTCAAGGGCGGCGGCGACTACGCCGGCAACGAGTTCATCATCGGCTCAGGGCCGGGCGCGCTCCTGTGCCGCTACTTCTCCGGCCGTCGCCGCCTCGATCCGCAGGATCAGCTGACCTTGGAGTGGGCCGGCGCCTATGCGCGCCACCACGCCGCGATGATGCGCACCTTGATCATCGGCCGCGCGAGCGACCGGCAGCGCCGCATGCACGCCGCGGCGGTCGAGGCCTTGGAGGCCTGCGAGGCGGCGATCCGGCCGGGCGCGCCGATGGGCGCCGTCTTCGACGCGCATGCGAAGGTCTTCGACGCCCGCGGCTTCGGCCATGCGCGGCTCCAGGCCTGCGGCTACGGCATGGGCGCGGTCTTCAATCCGATCTGGGTCGACTTCCCGATGTTCTACGCCGGAAACCCGCTCCTCATCGAAGCGGGTCAGGTGTTCTTCCTGCATATGGTCCTGATGGATTCCGAGGCCGGCCTCGCGATGTGCTGGGGCCATTCGGTCCTGGTCGCCGATGCGGGCGTCGAGCGGCTCTCGCGCCATCCGCTCGATCTCGTCGAGCTCTGACGCCGTGGCCTAACCCGAGCCGGATGGCGGCTCGAACGCTTCGCTCGACGGCGGAACGCTCCGCACATGCACGTCGCGCTGCGGGAACGGGATCTCGACGCCGGCCGCGCGCAGGCGCTTCAGAATGTCGAGATTGAGGTCGCTCGTCGCCACGAGCACGTAGTTCACGTCGCGGATATAGGCGCGCACCTCGAACTCGAGCGCGCTTTCGCCGAAACGCGCGAAGGTGATCAGCGGCTCCGGATAGCGCAGCACGCGCGGATGCTCGGCGCAGGCCGCGCGCAGGATCTCGAGCACCCGGTCCGGATCCGAGCCGTAGCTGACGCCGATCTGGACGAAGACCCGCCCGGTCAGATTGCGGTGCGTGAGGTTGGTCACCTGGCTCGCGATCAGATCCGAGTTCGGCACGATCACGGCGGCGCGGTCGAAGGTCTCGATCTCGGTCGAGCGGACGTTGATGCGCCGAACGTAGCCTTGCGCCGCGCCGACGATGATCCAGTCGCCGACGCGGATCGGCCGCTCGATGAGCAGGATGAGCCCGGAGACGAAGTTGTTGACGATGTTCTGCAGGCCGAAGCCGATGCCGACCGAGAGCGCGCCGGCGACGATCGCGAGGTTGGAGAGATCGAGCCCGGCGGTCGAGACCGCGAAGAGCGCGGTCAGGAAGAAGCCGATATAGCCGACGCCGGCCACCAGCGACATGCGCGCGCCGCTGTCGAGCCTGGTCCGCGGCAGCACCGCCCGGCGCAGGAAGCCTTGGACGAGCCGCGTCGCCCAGACGCCGAGAATGAAGGCGAAGAGCGCGAGCAGAATGTCGAAGGGCGAGAAGCGGTCCTCGCCGATCTCGAAACCGTCGATCAGCCCGACGCCGAGACTGATCAGATCCGCCTCCGAGGCGCCCCAGATGAAGGCGAAGGCCGGCGCCGCGGCGCCGGCGATCAGGAACCCGATCACGAGCGGCGCGAAGCGCCAGCGCGGCCCGGCGCCGGGGGCCGTCTCCTGCGCCGGCTCTTGCGGCTCGCCGCCCTCGACAAAGCGGTTGAGCGCGGAATAGGCGACGCCGGCGATCGCCGCGAGCAGCAGCGTCAGCCCGGTGTTGACGGCGAGAAAGCGCGCCAGCGAGACATAGCCGAGCGCCGCCGCGATCGGCAGAACGACGCCGAGCATCGTGAGCGCGAACCGAAAGACCGCGAGCACGCTGGCGCTGAGATCGAACTCCTCGCTCGCCTCCTCGCCCTCCGCGTCGGCGCTCGCGGGCGGCGCGCTCTCTTCGCGCGGCGCGCGGACGAGCGTCTGCGCGATGACCACGAGAAGCGGCCCGGCGAGCGCGCCGAGCAGCGTCCCGGCCAATGTCGTCGCGGCCAGTCGCCCCTCCGCGAGCAGGAGCTGTCCGATGACGACGTCGTAGAGAACGGCGAGCACGCCGAAGAGCGCCAAGCGCCGGGTCGCCGAGAGCGCCCGGTCGTCGCCGAGATCGACGACCCTGAGCGGCGGCGCCGACGGCGCGTAGACCAGCTTCGCCGCCGCGTAGCCGACCGTCGCCCAGACGAGCCCGAAGGCCGCGCCCTCGACGAGCTGCGCGCCGTCCGCGTTCAGGACGCCGGCGGCGGCGACCCACCATAGGACGCCGAACGCGATCACGAGCGGCCCGAAGACGCGCAGGACGGCGAGGCCGAGCGCGATGAAGGCGCGTTGCAAGAGACCGGTTCGCCTCTGCGCGGTCCCGATCAGGCCGCGATAGAAGCGACGACGAAACCGCCACGTCGCCAGAAGCGCGAAGGCGACGAGAGCAAGCGCCACCGTCCCGAGCGCGTGCCGGTCGAAGGGCTCCAGCCTCGCCGCCGCGTCGGCGGCTTCGTCGGCGACGGAAGCGGACAGCTCGGCGAGCTCGGTCGGCCCGTCGGACCAGACGGCGCTCTCGAGAATCGAGGGGCCTTGGCGCAGGATGAGCTTGGCGATCTCGGCCCGGCGGAACCGCGCGAGGCGGCCGACGAGATTCGCCGCTCGGGTCGCGACGAGATCGGCCTCGCTCTTGCGCGCCTCGAGCCGCGCGACGCGTTCGGCGAGCTCGGCGCGCCGCGCCGCGATCTCCGGCGCCTCCTCGACGCCCTCGGCGGGCGCGGGCCCGAGCGTCTCGAGCTGGGCGCGCAAGGGCGCGAGTTCTTCATCGAGCGTCTCGACCAGCGCCCGCGCCTCGAGGCGCTGCTCGTCCATGACGACGCGCAACCGGTCGAGCGCGTCGAGGTTCACCTCGCTCGCCTCGAGCGCGGCGTCGACCGCCTCGGCGGTGCGGTCCCAGCCCGCGATCCGATCCTCGAGCGTCTCCTCGCCCGCCGCCGGCTGAGCGGTCGCCGACGAGAACGAGAGCGCGGCGCAGAGCGCAACCGCCAGCGTCGCGGCGAGGAAGCGGCGCAAGCGCGCGTTTCGGATCATGGCCGTTCCGTCTCGATGTCCGCGCGCTCGGCGCCGTGCCGCCGCGCGCGCCGGTTATTCGGGCTTGCGCCAGATCGTCTTATAGAGGTCGAAGCGCCGGTCGCGGAAATTACGGACCGAGCCGTAGGCGCGCGCATGCGCCAGCGCCGAGAGGTCGAGATCCGCCGTCGCCGCGGTCTCGACATTGGTGTCCGCCTCGGCCGCCACGCCGTCGCGGGCGAAGGCGTAGTCGCAGGGCGTGTAGACGCCGCTCTGGGCGTAGTTGAGGTCCATGTTCTCGACGTTCGGCAGGTTGCCGACATTGCCGGCGGTCACGACGAAGACCTGGTTCTCGATCGCCCGCGCCTGGCAGCAGAGCTTCACGCGCAGATGCCCTTGGCGGTTGTCGGTCGCATACGGCACGAAGAGGATGCGCGCGCCCTGGTCGACGACGCGGCGCGCCAGCTCCGGAAACTCGGCGTCGTAGCAGATCATGATCGCGACCGGGCCGCAGTCGGTCTCGAAGGCGTCGATCTTCGCACCGCCGCGCAGGTTCCAGTAGTCGCGCTCGTCCGGCGTCACATGGAGCTTCTCCTGCGCGACCACCGCGCCGTCGCGCAGGCACGCATAGGCGACGTTATGGACGTCCTCGCCCTGCATCGTCGGATGCGAGCCGCCGATCACGTTGATGTTGTAGCGCACGGCGAGCGCCGACATGCCGTCGACCAGCGCCGGCGCGTGCTCGGCCACCGCCGCCATCGCCTCGTTCGGCGTCAGCCGCTGCGGCTGGCCGGCGAGCAGCGCGAGCGAGAAATGCTCGGGAAAGACGACGAAGTCCGAGCCCGCGTCCGAGGCGACGTCGACGAAATACTCGACCGTGTGCAGCAGCTCCTCGACCGATCGCGCCGGCCGCGCCTGGAGTTGAACGGTGGTCACGCGCACGATTTGCGGGTTGCGGCGCGACACGGGCTGGGCGTCGAACTTCTCCGCATAGTCCGGGTTGCGCCAGGCCATCAGCGCCGCGACGCCGCCCGAGGGCTTGTCCTCGGGCGCGTAGTCCTCGAGCAGCCGCACCGGCTCGAAGCCCTCCAGCATTTGGAATCGCGCCACCGGATCCTTGATCTGGCCGTCGCGCACCGCGTCGAAATAGGATTGCGGGTCCGGATAGTCGCGCCGGCGGCGCGCGAAGCCGGGCAGGCGGCCGCCGAAGACGATGCCCTTGAGGCCGATCTCCTGCGCCAGACGCTTCCTCGCGTCGTAGAGCCGCTGGCCGATCCTGTAGCGGCGAAAGTCCGGATGGACCGAGACCTCCATTCCGTAGAGCCAGATGCCGCGGCTGTCATGGCGCGAGGCGTAGCCCGAGCCGGTGATCGCGTCCCAGCTATGCGGCGCGAAGGCGGTGCGCTCGGTGATGCGGAACGTCGCGCAGAAGCCGACGACGCGGCCGTCATAGGCCGCGACGAACTGGCCCTCCGGAAAGCGGTCGATCTGCCCGCGGAGCTGGCCGTACTCGTAGGGCGGCTCCTGCGGATAGACGCGCCGCGAGATCTCGATCAGCTCGGGTATGTCCGAGACTTCCGTCCGCCGGATCTCGAGAATCGATCGGCGCGCGAGGCCCGCCGCCTCGCCCGCCGCGCGCCGCGCCGACGCCTTCGCGCTCTTGGTTTCGCCTTTGTCGCTCATTCGCCCCTACGCCGCGCCCGTGTTCGCGCCGCATGCGGCGCTTGGATCAGGCGCGGCTATAACGCAAAGCCGCGGAGCTGATAAGGCCGGCCGTCGTCTCAGCGGCAGATCCCTTGGCGGCGCAGCTCGACGCAGCGCGAGACGTAGCCCCTCGAGATCACCTGCTCGCCGCTGCAGCCGGTGTCGCCGGTCGTCCGGAGCGTGACCCGCGCCGAGATCATGCGCGCGCCGTCGTTGGCGCCGCAGCAGCTCGCGCGTTCGATCGCGCGCTTGATGTTCCAATGGTTGCCGGGTCCGGGCGCGAGCGGGCCGAGATTCTGCATGCCGACGCTGCTGCCGCGCGACGCGTCGCAGGACACCGGCATCTGCGGGTTCCATCTGAGGTCCCAGAGATGGCTGATGCAGCGGTTGATGCGCGATCGGGCGTCGCGCCGGCAGTCTGTCGCCCAGGCGCGGCCGCGGCACCTTCCGCGACCGCTGAAGCGCTCGAGGAGCACGTTGCGCGCGCCGACGGCGCCCTGGCTCTCGACGACGCGGATCTGGATCGACGCGTTGCAGCCGCGCGTGGTCTCGGCGGAAGCGGGTTGAGCAAATGCGAGAAGCGCCGAGACAAGGACCAATACAAAAACGAGCCGCATGACGCGACCTCCCAAAATCGGCTCGCCCCGACCCGATCAATCGACTTTCGATTGGCGACGATATCAGCTTTTTCTTCGATTGCACCCTGAGAGCGCCGGATCGGTCGATTACGACTCGAAGAGATCGCGCTTCTCGTCGACGACCGCCGCAAGGCGACGCCGAACGCGAAGACGCTCGGCCCGCGCCTGACCGGAAGCGCGCCGCCGAGCCGGGCCCGCCGCGCTCGAAGGTCGCTCAGAACTCCGTCCAGTCGTCCTTGACCGCGCCGCCGCCCGCGGCCGCGACCGATTCGACGACCGGCTCCGAGCTCGGATCCGCCGCCGGCGTCGCGGCCGATTTCGCGGGCTTCTTCGCGGCCGGCTGCGGCGCGTCGGCCGCGGCCGCGTCCGCCGTCGCCCGCCAGTCGTCGTCCGCCGTCGCTTCGAGCGCGACGCCGCCCTGGATCCGGAAGAAGCGCACCAGCTCGGCCAACCGCTCGCTCTCGGCGGCCAGCGCCCGCGACGCCGACGCGCTCTCGTCCGCCATCGCCGAGTTTTGCTGCGTGATCTGGTCCATATGGCTGATCGAGGTCGAGATCTCCTGGACGCCGGCCGACTGCTCGCGGCTCGCGTTCGAGATTTCGTGGACCGTCTGCGCCACCTTCTCGATCGCGCCGATGATCTCCTCGAGCGCGCCGCCGGTGCGGCTGACGAGCTCGACGCCGTCCGAGACCTGGCTCGAGTTCTCGGCGATGAGCTGCTTGATGTCGCGCGCGGCCTCGGCCGAGCGCTGCGCCAAGGTCCGCACCTCCGAGGCGACGACCGCGAAGCCCTTGCCGGCGTCGCCGGCCCGCGCCGCCTCGACCGCCGCGTTGAGCGCGAGCAGGTTGGTCTGGAAGGCGATGCCGTCGATGACGGCGATAATGTCGGAGATCTTGGTCGAGCCCTCCTCGATCCGCGCCATCGCCGAGACCGTCTCCTCGACGACGCCGCCGCCGCGGCGCGCCTTCTCGGCCGCATCGCCGGAGAGCGCGCCGGCCGACTCGGCGTTCTCGGCGTTCGCCTTGATGGTGGCGGTCATCTCCTCCATCGTCGCGACGTTCTCCTCGAGCGACGAGGCCTGGCTCTCCGCGCGGGCCGAGAGCTCCGAGGCGCCCTTGGCGATGTCGTCGGTCGAGCGCTTCATCTTCACCACCGAGGACTGGATGTCGCCGACGAGGTTTGCGACGCGTTCGATCGTGGCGTTCACCGAGGCCTGCAAGTCGCCGAAGGCGCCCTTGAACTCGCCTTCCATCGTCTGCGTGAGATCGCCCTCCGACATGCGCAGAAGCGCGCGGCGGGTCTCGGCGACGCTGACGTCGACGGTCTCGGCGACCTTGTTGACGCGCTCGCCCATCTCGCGGAGCTGCGGCGGCGCGTCTGCGACGTCGGCGCGGCGCGCGAAGTCGCCCTCGACCGCCGCCGCCACCACGGCGTCGATCTCTTCGGTCGCGCGCAGCTCGGCCGTCACGTCGCGCCATTCGACGATCGTGCCGATCTTCTCGCCGGTCTGACCTGCGATCGGGCTGATCGCCAGCTTGAAGCGACCCGAACCGAGCGCGATGTCGGCGCGGTGCTTGCCGCTGAGGTTCGAGAGAACCCGATGATGGCGCGACGACTTCCCGTGGAACACGTCGATATGCGCGCCGATCAGGCTCGAGGCGTCGAACTCCGGCAAGTCGCGCCGAATGTCGGCCTCCTGACCCTGCAACATTTCGCGGAGCGGCTCGTTCACGTAGACGATCCGGTTGTCCGGATCGGCCAGCATGACGAACATCTCGGTGGTGTTGAGCCCGCGCGCGAGGCGCATCGCCTCGATCCGCTGCTCCTCCCCCGCCGCCACCGCCTTCGCGAGAGCCCCGATCTCGTCATGGCGCTCCAGCCCGGGAACCGTGGTCGCCTCGCCGCGCGACGCCGCCTCGACGGCGCCGACGAGGCCGCGGAGCGGGCGGGAGACGCCGCGGCCGAGGAAGAAGGCGGCGATCAAGCCGCTGACGAGGGCGACGGCGGCCAACGCGATCGAGAGCAACGCGACGGCGTCGATGGTCGCTTTTCCATCTTCGCCGGCAGATCCGCCGCGCTCGGCGATCAGATGCGCCAGATCGTCGAAGGTCTTCACCATCTGCGGCCCGAGCACGTCGAGCGCTTCCGCGCCGATGGCGTCGCGCGCCGTCACGGCCTCGACGACCGCGTCGAACGCGGCGCGGTACTCGACGAGACCGGCGCGGGCGCCCTCGGCCAGCGCGCGATGATCCTCGTTCTCGAGCAGCCCGACCAGCGATTCGGCGGCGCCGATGGCTCGGTCGATGGCGACCCGCGCGGAGTCCGCGTCTTCGGCGGCGCTGGTCATGAGATATCGCAACGTCGCGCGGCGCACGTCCATGAAGCGCGCCGCCGTCACGCCGGACTGGTACACGCTCGAAAGATTGTTCGACCACTGCGCGCTCGTCAGGACGGTTTCGACCGCCCGCGTCTTCTCCGATCCGAGCGCGATGAACTGCTCGACCAACTCGTCGCGCCGCGTCTGAAGCGCGACCAACTCGCGAAACGCCTGGAGATAGTCGGTCGCTGCGCTGTTGACCGCTGCGGCCATGGCGGCGGCGTCCGGAGCGTCGGCGAGGTCGTCGCGGACACGGTCAGAGTTGCGCAGGACCGCGGCGAAGGCCTCCTCGGCCGCTTCAGCGCCTTCGGCGCTGGGCCACGCGCGATAGCGCAGCGCCGCCTGCTGCGCCGTCGTCACCTCGCCCGACAGCGTAAGAACATGCGCCGAGGTTTCCGTCGTCGCGCGGATCCTTGCGAGCGGTTCGTTGATCCAGCTCTTGCCGAGGATCGCGACGAGCGCGAGGGCGGCGATCGAGAACAGCAGCCAACCGAAGCCGAGGTTGATACGACTAATGACGGAGAGTTTCACGACGCGCACCCGCTTGTCACCCTGATCTCGGCCCAGGATAGGCCCGAGCCGTAACAGAAGGCTTTATGCGAGACGTTGTTCGTCCGTTAACTGATTAGACATCGAAAACTTGCCGCAGAGACAATTATTCTTGGCGCATCGAACAAAGCAAACAATTCAGCCGAAGAGATTTCGATTTAATCAGACCAACGCCCAACAACCGAACTTAGGCGCGCTCCATCTCCGCCAGCTTCGCCGCCTGATCGGCCGAGGTCAGCGCGTCCACGATCTCGTCGAGCGCGCCCTCCAGCACCTGGTCGAGCTTGTAGAGCGTCAGATTGATCCTGTGATCGGTGACGCGGCCTTGCGGATAATTGTAGGTGCGGATCCGCTCGGACCGGTCGCCGCTGCCGACCTGACCCTTGCGGTCCGCCGACCGCGCCGCCTCGGCCTCGCTGCGCTTCATGTCGAAGAGCTTCGCGCGCAGCACCTGCATCGCGCGGGCGCGGTTCTGATGTTGCGACTTCTCCGACGACGTCACCACGACGCCGGTCGGCAGGTGGGTGATCCGCACGGCGGAGTCGGTGGTGTTGACATGCTGGCCGCCGGCGCCCGAGGCGCGCATGGTGTCGATGCGGATGTCCTCGGGCTTGATCTCGACGTCGATCTCCTCGGCCTCGGGCAGCACCGC
>CAZPTD010000012.1:0-32088 GCA_964588915.1 uncultured Neomegalonema sp.
GCGGCATGAGCCAAGCGGTCATTGTCTGGTTCGACCGGCATGTGGACGCGGTCAACGAGCCGGACCGGCCGATTCCGTCGGGCCGGATTCCCGGCCGCTGGGGGCTCGGCATCGCGATCGCGTGGACGGCGCTGTCTCTCCTCGTCGCCGCGGCGCTTGGCGGCTGGGTGCTCGCCGCCGCCGCGGTGGGCGTGGCGCTCGCCTGGGCCTACAGCGCGCCGCCGCTCCGGCTGAAGAAGAGCGGCGTGTTCGGGCCCGCCGTCGTCGGCGCCGCCTATGAGGGGCTGCCTTGGTTCACCGGCGCCGCCGTGATGATGGGCGGGCTGCCGGACGGGCGCATCCTCGCGCTCGCCGGGCTCTACAGCCTCGGCGCGTTCGGAATCATGACGCTCAACGATTTCAAGGCGATCGAGGGCGACCGGAAGACCGGCGTGCGCTCGCTGCCGGCCACGCTCGGCGTCGCGCCCGCGGCGCGGATCGCCTGCGTCGCGATGGCGGTTCCGCAGGTCGTGGTCGTCGCGCTGCTCTTCGTTTGGGACCGGCCGATCCACGCCGCCGTCGTCGCGCTCTTGCTCGCGGCGCAGCTCGTCCTGATGCGGCGGCTTCTCTCCGATCCTCGCCGATGGGCGCCCTGGTACAACGCCACCGGCACGACTCTTTACGTCCTCGGCATGCTGGCGAGCGCCTTCGCGGTCGGTTCGCTGGCGACGGGCGGATGAGCCCGCCGAGGTCGCGGGCGAGAACAAGCGGCGGAGGCGCGCCATGAGATCGGCCATGAGATCGACGGCGGAACTTGGAGACGCGGCGACGGGGCGCGAAGCAGGGCTCGGCTGGCTCGCGATTGTCCGCCTCGGCCTGGTGCAGACGGCGCTCGGCGCGATCGTCGTGCTGCTGACCTCGACGCTCAACCGGGTGATGACCGTCGAGCTGGCGTTGCCGGCGATCGTGCCGGGCGCGCTGGTCGGGCTGCACTACGCCGTTCAGATCACGCGCCCGCGCTGGGGCTACGGCTCCGATGTCGGCGGCCGCCGCACGCCCTGGATCGTCGGCGGCATGGCCGCGCTCGCGCTCGGCGGTCTCGGCGCCGCGGTCGCCACCGCCTGGGCGGCGTCCGCGCCGGTCGCCGGCGTCGTTCTCGCCGCGGCGGCGTTTTTCCTGGTCGGCCTCGGCGTCGGCGCCGCCGGCACCTCGCTCCTCACGCTCCTCGCCACCTCTGTCGCGCCGCGAAGGCGGGCCGCGGCCGCGTCGATCGTCTGGATCATGATGATCGCCGGCTTCGTCGTCACCGCCGCCAGCGCCGGCGCGGCGCTCGACCCGTATTCGCATGAGCGGCTGGTCGCCGTCTGCGCCGCCGTGTCCGCGATCGCCTTCGCGCTCGCCTGCCTCGCGGTCGCCGGCGTCGAGAAGGCGGCGCCCGCGCGTCCGCAGGCCGCCGCGCCAAAGGAGCGGACGCCGTTCCTGACCGCGCTCAAGGAGGTTTGGGCCGAGCCCAAGACGCGGCGCTTCACCGTCTTCGTCTTCGTCTCGATGCTCGCCTACAGCGCCCAGGACCTGATCCTGGAGCCCTTCGCCGGCCACGCCTTCGGCTACACGCCCGGCGAGTCGACGCAGCTGAGCGGCGTCCAGCATGGCGGCGTGCTCGCCGGCATGCTCGTGGTCGCGGTCATCGGCTCGCTCACGGGCGGGCATCGCGGCGCGGCGCTGCGGCGCTGGACGATCGGCGGCTGCATCGCCTCGGCGGCGGCGCTCGGCGGGCTCGCGCTCGGCGGCGCGTTGGCGACGTCCGGCGCCGCGCAGGCGTGGCCGCTCGCGGGCTGCGTCTTCGCGCTCGGCTTCGCCAACGGCGTCTTCGCCGTCGCCGCGATCGGCTCGATGATGGCGCTCGCGACCGAAGGGCGCGGCGCGCGCGAGGGCGTGCGCATGGGGCTCTGGGGCTCCGCGCAGGCGATCGCCTTCGGTCTCGGCGGTTTTCTCGGGACGGCGCTCGTCGATCTCGCGCGCCTCGCCGTCGGCGCGCCGGAGGCGGCCTACGCGCTCGTCTTCTCGGGCGAGGCGTTGGCCTTCCTCGCCGCGGCGGTCCTCGCGTCCCGCGTCGGAGGCTCGGCCTCCGACGGCGCGCGGCTCAGACCGACGCTCGGCGCCGAACCCTTGCCCGCAGAACTCGGAGGACGTTGAGATGCAAGCCGCGACCGGCCCTGAGGCCCGGATCTACGATGTCGCCGTCGTCGGCGGCGGTCCCGCCGGCGCGACCGCGGCGGAGGCGCTCGCGCGCGCCGGACGCTCGGTCGTCCTGCTCGACCGGATGGGCCGCACCAAGCCCTGCGGCGGCGCCGTGCCGCCGCGCCTGATCCGCGACTTCGAGATCCCGGACCATCTCATCGTCGCCCGGATCAACGAGGCGCGCATCGTCGCGCCGAGCGGCCGCGCCGTCGATATGGACATCGAGGGCGGCTATGTCGGCATGGTCGACCGCGACGTCTTCGACGAGTGGCTGCGCGAGCGCGCCGCGTCGGCCGGCGCCGAGCGCCGGACCGGAACCTTTCAAGGGATCGAGCGCGACGCCGACGGCGTCGCCACGCTCCGCTACCGTCCGAAGGCGGACGCCGGACAGGGCGGCGACGCGCCGAGCGCCGCGCTGCGCGCGCGGACGATCATCGGCGCCGACGGCGCGCGTTCGGCGGTCGCCCGCGCGGAGCTGCCGGGCGGCGCGAGCCCGTATGTGATGGCCTATCACGAGATCGTCCGCACGCCGGAGCGGCGCGAGGGCGCCCGCTGCGACGTCGTCTATGACGGCGCGATCTCGCCCGATTTCTACGGCTGGGTGTTTCCGCATGGGCGGGTCACCAGCGTCGGCATGGGCACGGCGGCGCCGGACGTCTCGCTCCGCGAGGCGACGGCGAAGCTCCGGCGCGCCGCCGCCCTCGCCGCCGCCGAGACCATTCGCGTCGAGGGCGCGCCGATCCCGCTGAAGCCGCTCCGGCGCTGGGACAACGGACGCGACGTGCTCCTGGCCGGCGACGCCGCCGGCGGCGGCGCGCCGGCCTCGGGCGAGGGCATCTACTACGCGATGATTTGCGGCCAGCTCGCGGCCGAGGCGGTCGAGGCGCGGCTGGCGACCGGCGACGTCCGCGCGCTCGCCCTCGCGCGCAAGCGCTTCATGAAGGAGCACGGGCGCGTCTTCTGGATCCTCGGGATGATGCAGCGCTTCTGGTACAAGAGCGACCGTCGCCGCGAGCGCTTCGTCAGCCTCTGCCGCGACCCGGACATCCAGCGCCTGACCTGGCAGGCCTACATGCACAAGAAGCTCGTGCGCGCCAAGCCGCAGGCGCATGTCCGCATCTTCTTCAAGGACCTCGCGCATCTCCTCGGCCTGGTCAAACCCTGACCGCAAGGCCGAGACCGCCGATGTGAGGCGCGTCTGATCCGGGCGCGCGCGCAAATCGCGCGCGCCGAACCGTTCCGCCGGCCTTCGCCGATGACATCTCCGCGCTCGAGCGCTACGAGGCTCGGCGCAGCCTTTGGAATTGCGGGTGTCAGGCGTTGAAGGTGCTCCATATTCACGGCGGCCGCGAGGGCGGCGCCGAGCGGTTTTTCGTCCGCCTCGCGAACGCTCTGGGCCGGCGCGGCGTCGAGCAGGTCGCGGCGATCCGTCCGGGCCGAAGCTGGCGCGACGCGGTGCGGCCGGAGTTCTGCCGGCTGCGCGAGGCGCTGACGACGCATGCGCGCTGGAAGATCGACGTGATCTGGCCGCTGCGCGTGCACGAGATCGCCGCGTCCTTCGACCCCGACGTCGTCATGTCCTGGCTGCCGGCGAAGACCGCGCGCTTCTTTCCTTACGGACGCGCGCTCAAGATCGCCCGGCTCGGCGGCTATTATCCGCTGCGCCACTACCGCCGCGCCGACATCCTCGTCTGCAACACGCCCGATCTCGTGCGCCATGTCGCGACGGGCGGCTTCGTCGGCGACCACGCGGCGCTGATCTCGAATTTCGTCGAAGAGCCGGGCGCCGCTCCGCCGCTCTCGCGCGAGGAGATCGCCGGCGGCGCGGTCTCGGACGGGACGCGGATCGTGCTCGGTCTCGGGCGGCTCGACGCCGAGAAGGGCTTCGACATCCTTCTGCGCGCCTTGGCGCTGACGCCGCCGCATGTCCGCCTGGCGCTCGTCGGCGAGGGCAGAGAACGCGGACGCCTCGAGGCGCTCGCGCGCGAGCTCGGCGTCGCGGATCGCGTCCACATGCCGGGATGGGCGGCGGATCCGGCGCCCTGGATCGCGGGATGCGACGTGCTGGCGATGTCCTCGCGCGAAGAGCCGCTCGGCAATGTCGTCCTCGAGGCCTGGCGCGCGTCGAAGCCGGTGGTCGCGCTCGACAGCCCGGGGCCGCTCTGGCTGATCGACAAGCCGGGCGAGAACGGCCTCGTGACGCCGCTCGAGGCGCCCGAGCCCTTCGCGCGGGCGATCCTAGAGGTGCTCGACGATCCCGAGCTCGCGGCGCGCTTGGGCCGGGGCGGCCGCGCGCGCCTCGACGCCGATTTCTCCGAAGAGGCGGTCTGCCGGCGCTATATCGAGCTGTTCGAACGCGCCGACGCGCCCGATCGGCGGCGGGCGGCGGTCGGCGGTCCGGCTCTGCGCGCGCTCGACGGCGTTCGAGCCGGCGCGCTCAAGGCGGCGGCGCGGCTGGCTCGGCGGACGCCGGCCGGCGAGCGCGCTGACGACCGCTCGGCGTCGACAGGCCAGAGCAAGAGCGACTGACCGCGCGCCGGGCGCGCCGCGGCGGCTCGACTTCCGCCGACGGACATGGCCTAGCTATGGCGAGCAGCAGGTAGGAAGCGCAGCATGAAGAAGCGATCGCTCGGAACCGGCGGCCCCGAGGTCTCGGCGGTTGGTCTCGGCGCCATGTCCCTTTCCGGCTTTTACGGCCCGGTCGACGCGGAGGGCGCCGAGACGCTGCTGTCGCGATGCCTCGATCTCGGCGTCGACCATATCGACACCGCGAACGTCTACGGACGCGGCCTGTCGGAGGAGCGCATCGGCGCGTTTCTGAGCAAGCAGGGCGCGCGCAAGAACGATCTCTTCAAGATCGCGACCAAGGCCGGCATCACGCGCGACGCCGGCGGCGCCCGCGCCTACGACAACAGCGCCGCGCATCTCGAGGCGGAGCTCGACGCGTCCTTGCGGCGGCTCGGCGTCGATCGCGTGGACCTGTTCTACGTCCACCGCCGCGAGGCGACGACGCCGATCGAAGAGGTGTCAGAGACGCTGGCGGCGCTCGTGAGATCCGGAAAGATCGGCGCGTTCGGGTTCTCGGAGATCGCGCCGACCTCGCTGGCGACCGCGTCGCGGACGCATCCCGTCGCCGCGGTTCAGTCCGAATACTCGCTCTCGACGCGGTCGCCGGAGCTCGGATTGCTGCAGAAGACGGCGGAGCTCGGCGTCGCCATGGTCGCGTTCAGCCCGGTCGGTCGCGGACTTCTGACCGATCGGCCGCCTTCTGCGGAAAAGGCGCGCGAGATCGACTTCATGCGCGCCAATCCGCGCTTCATGGCGCCCAATCTGGAACGCAATCTCGCAGCGACGGAAGGTTTTCGCGCCCTCGCGCGCGAGATGGGCGTCGCCGCCGCGACGCTCGCGATCGCATGGGCGCTGCACAAGGGCGACAACATCCTGGCGATCCCGGGCACGCGCTCTGCGGAGCATCTCGCGGAGCTCGTCGCCGGCGGCGAGCTGGCGTTGTCGCCGTCGGATCTCGAGGCTGTCGAGCGGGTTTTGCCGGTCGGCTGGTGCCATGGCGATCGGTACAACGCCGCCCAGTGGAACGGTCCGGAGCGGTATTGTTGAACGCGGCCGCGGCGCCGGCCGACGGGCCTTCCGAAGCCGAGGAGCGCGCCGCATGGCTCTGATCCAATATCTGTCGCGGATCCAGTTCGACTTCGGCGCGGTCGGCCTTCTCGCCTCAGAGATCGACCGTCTCGGCCTGAAGCGGCCGCTCCTGATCACCGACGCCGGCGTTGCGGCGGCGGGCGTCCTCGAGCGCGCGCTCGACGCCGCGCGGCCGCACGCGCCGATCGTCTATGACCGCACGACCGAGAATCCGACGGAAGCCTCGCTCCTCGACTGCCTCGAGATCTGGCGGGCGGAGGCCTGCGACGGCGCGATCGCGCTCGGCGGCGGCTCGCCGATCGACCTCGCCAAGGCCGTCGCGCTCGTCGCGACCCATGGCGGCGCGCTCGCCGATTACGACGTCAAGACCGGCGGATCGGAGAGGATCGGCAAGGGCGCGCCGCAAATCGCGATCCCGACCGCGGCGGGAACCGGCGCCGAGGTCGGCCGCGCCTGCGTCATGACCTTGGCGACGGGCCGCAAGAGCGTCGCGGTGAACCTCAACATGGTCGCGGATGCGGTGATCTGCGATCCGGAGCTGACCTTCAGCCTGCCGCCGCGCCTCACCGCCGCGACCGGCGTCGACGCGCTCAGCCACGGCATCGAGACGACGCTCAGCCCTTGGGTCAATCCGCCGGCCGGCGCCATCGCGCTCGACTGCGTCGCGCGGGCGGCGCGGTGGCTGCCGGTCGCCGTCGAGAACGGCGCCGACCGGCGGGCGCGCTGGGAGATGATGATGGCGGCGCTCGAGGGCGGACTTTGCCTCCAGAAGGCGCTCGGCGGCGCGCACGCCATGGCGTCGCCGCTCGGCGAGCTCGGCGCGCATCACGGGACGCTTGTCGGCGCGCTGTTGCCGCATGTTCTCGGCTTCAACGCCGAGGCGGCGAAGGACGAGATCGCGCGTCTTCACAGCGTCGTCGGCGCGCCGGCCAGCCAGCCGCTCCACGCGTGGCTGAGCGATTTCGTCGCCGCGCTCGGGCTGCCGCAACGCCTCTCCGAGCTCGGCGTCCCTCGGGACGTTCTGCCCGAGATGGCGGAGAAGGCGTCGCGCGAGCACCTCTCGGCGACGAACCCGCGCAAGGCGACCGCGGCGGACTACCTCGAGCTTCTCGAGGCGGCGTTCTAGCGCGTTCTCGAACCATTCGGAGCCGCCTTGCTCCAGCTCGGTCGTCGGCTCGAGCTGCAGTCCTGGCGGCCTCTGGCCGGCTGGCGACCGCGCCTTCGATCTTGGCGCGGCCGATCGCGCATGCTCAAGTCGATCCGGCCAGTCATCGAGGAGAGGCCGACGCAATGAGCGCGAACCCTTTCGACAGCGCCGTCTTCGGCGGCCTCTTCGCCGATCCCGAGATCGCGGCCGAATTGTCCGACGCCGCCTTCGTCCGCGCCATGATCCGGGTCGAAGCGGCGCTCGCCCGCGCTCAAGGCGCCGCCGGCGTCCTTCCCGAGGCCGAAGGCGCGGCTCTCGCCGACGCCTTGGACGCGCTCGCCGACGCGCCCGACGCGGTTCCGCCGGAGACGCTCGCCGAGGGCGCCGCCGGCTCCGCCGTTCCGATCCCGGCGCTTCTCGCCGCCCTGCGCGCGCGCCTGCCGGCGGAGCTCGGCCATCGGCTCCATTGGGGCGCGACCTCGCAGGACATTCTCGACACCGCGCTCATGCTGTGTCTGCGCGCCGCCGTCGCGCGCGTCGCGGCGCATGTCGGCGCCGCGGCGTCGCGCCTCGCGGAGCTGGCGGAGGCCCATCGCGCGACGCCGCAGCTCGGCCGCACCTGGGCGCAGGCGGCGGCGCCGACGAGCTTCGGCCTCGTCTGCGCGGGCTGGCTCGGGCCGCTGACGCGCCTCCGGCGGCGGCTGGCCGAGCTCTCGCCCAGGGTCTTCGCGGTCCAGCTCGGCGGCGCCGTCGGCAATCTCGCGGCGATGGGCGCCGAGAGCATCGCCGCCCGCGCCGAACTCGCCGGCGCTCTCGGCCTGTCCGACGCGCCGCCCTGGCACGCTCAGCGCGACCGCGTCACCGAGATCGGCGGCTGGCTCGCGGACGTCGCCGGCGCCTTCGGCCGCCTCGGCGCCGATCTCGTGCTGCTCTCGCGTTCGGAGATCGGCGAGGTCCGCCTCGGCGCCTCGGGCGGCTCCTCGACCATGCCGCAGAAGCGGAACCCGGTCGGCCCGTCGGCGATGTCGGCGCTGGCGCGGATCGCGGCGGCCGAGCAGTCGGCGCTCCTGCAGGCGGCGCTGCATACGGAGGCGCGCGACGGCCAGGCCTGGCTCGTCGAATGGTCGGCGTTGCCGACGCTCGTTCAGGCGGCGGGCGGCGCGGCGCGGCGCGGCGCCGAGACCTTGGCCGGTCTCGCGCCCGATCCGGCGGCGATGCGCGTCAATCTCGACGCCGCCGGCGAGGCGCCGTTGGCCGAAGCGATCAGCTTCGCGCTCGCGGCGCATATGCCGCGCGCCGAGGCGCAGGCGCTGGTCAAGAAGGCGGCGCTCGCCGCGCGCGACGGCTTGGGCGCCGGGCTCGTCGACGCCCTGCGCGCGGCGACCGACGCGCCGGTCGACTGGACGGCGCTCGCCGATCCGACGGCGCAGCTCGGCCAATCGGAGTCGCTGATCGACGAGGCGCTCGCCGAGTGGCGAGCGGTCGCCGCAAGCGCTTGACAGGCGGCGCGGCGTCGGCGGACGGTCCGGCTTGATCACCAAAGGGGGCGCGACATGGAGCCGATCGATCTCGTCGTTTTTCTGCTGATCGGCGCGGCGGCCGGTTGGCTCGCCGGCCGCATCACCGGCGCGAAGGCGTTCGGCGTCGTCGGAAACGTCATCGTCGGCGTCGCCGGCGCGATCACCGCCGGCTATCTCCTTCCGGGCCTGATTCCGATCGACGGTCTGCTCGGCCGGATCGTCGGCGCGACCATCGGCGCGGTGATCGTCCTCGTGCTCGCGCGTTTCGTCCTGCGGCGGTGATCGGCCGTTGGCGGGTCCGCAGCCCGTCCTGTCGTCAAAACGTTGTCAACGACCGTTAAGCAGACGCCGCTCCAAAAAACAGGGAGAGGCGTTGTGACAATGAAATTTGCGAAATCCGCGCTGCTGGCCAGCGCGGCGCTCGCGCTCGCCGGCCCGGCGGCCGCCGAAGTGTTCGAGCGCATCGAGAGCTTTGCGGTCGTCCAGAACCTGCCCGACGGCGCCGATCCGGCGACGGAGACCTCACCCGAGATCATCGCGGCGACGGAAGACGGCATGACGCTCGTCTATTCCGACAGCCCGCTCGGCGCGATCGGCATGATCGACATCAGCGATCCGGCCAACGCCCGGCCGATGGGCGCGATGACGCTCGACGGCGAGCCGACGGCGGTGTCGATCGTCGGCGGATACGCGTTGGTCGGCCTCAACAGCTCCGAGAGTTTCGTCGAGCCGTCGGGCGCGCTCATCGCCGTCGATCTCGCGACGGGCGAAGAGGCGGCGCGCTGCGACGTCTCGGGCCAGCCCGACAGCGTCGCGGCGTCGCCGGACGGCGCCTTCGTCGTGATCGCGGTCGAGAACGAGCGCGACGAGGACCTCGACGACGGCGTCATCCCGCAGCTGCCGGCCGGCCATGTCGCGATCATCGCGCTCGAGGACGGCGTGCCGCAATGCGACAGCACGATCCTCGCCGACGTGACCGGCCTCGCCGAGATCGCGCCCGAAGATCCGGAGCCGGAATTCGGCGACGTTTACGCCTCCGGTCTGATCGCGGTGACGCTGCAGGAGAACTACGACATCGTCATCCTGAACGCGTCGGGCGAGGTGGCGTCGCATTTCTCGGCCGGCTCGGTGGATCTGACCCATGTCGATCTCGACGAGGAGCGCGCGCTCACCTTCGACGGCACGCAGCTCGACCGGGCGCGCGAGCCGGACGCGGTGAAGTGGCTCGACGACAACCGGCTCGTCGTCGCCAATGAAGGCGACTACGAGGGCGGCTCGCGCGGCTTCACCATCTTCAACGCCCAGGGCCAGGTGCTCTATGAGAGCGGCCTGCAGCTCGAATACGCCGCCGCCCAGGCCGGCCACTATCCCGAGCGCCGCTCGGGCAACAAGGGCGTCGAGCCCGAGGGCCTCGGCGTCGGCGTCTTCGAGGGCGAGACCTACATCTTCGTGCTGCTCGAGCGCTCGTCGCTGGTCGGCGTCTATCGCGACACCGGCGCCGCGCCGGAGTTCGTTCAGCTCCTGCCCTCCGGCATCGGCCCGGAAGGCGCGGTCGCCATCGGCGAGCGCGGCCTTTTCATCACCGCGAACGAGGTCGACCTCATCGAGGATGGCGGCGTGCGCGCGCATGTCATGATCTACCAGTGGACCGACGGTCCGGCGCTCTATCCGCAGATCGTGAGCGGCTTCGATCGTCAGGGCCGCCCGGTCGGCTGGGGCGCGCTCTCCGGCCTCGCCGCGCATCCGACGGAGCCGGGCCTGCTCTTCGCGGTCAATGACAGCTTCTACGCGATGCAGCCTTCGATCTTCGTCATCGACGCGACTCAGTCGCCGGCGATGATCATCCGGCGCATTCCGGTCACGCGCGCGGGCTATCCGGCGCAACTGCTCGACCTCGAAGGGATCGTCGCCGACCCGGCGGGCGGCTTCTGGCTCGCCTCGGAGGGCCGCACCGACCGTCTGATCCCGCACGCGCTCTACAAGGTCGACGGCGAGGGCGAGATCCAGAGCTACGCGCCGTTCCCGCCGGAGCTGCTCGCGGTCGAGCGCCGCTTCGGCGCCGAAGGGATCACGCTCGTCGACGGCGTGCTCTGGATCGCGATCCAGCGCGAGTGGTCGGACGATCCGGACGGCATGGTCAAGCTCGTCTCCTACAACATCGAGACGAAGGAGTGGGGCGCGGTCCACTATCCGCTCGAGCCGAAAGGCGCGGGATGGATGGGCCTCTCGGAGATCACGGTCCACGGCGACTATGTCTACATCATCGAGCGCGACAACCAGATCGGCGACGCCGCGGTGGTGAAGCGGCTCTACCGTGTGGCGCTCTCCGAGATGACGCCGGCGCCGCTCGGCGGCGCATTGCCGGTGGTCGAGAAGGAGCTGGTGCGCGACTTCATCCCGGACCTGCTCGCGCTCAACGGCTATGTCGTCGACAAGATCGAAGGCTTTGTCGTCGACGCGGCCGGGATCGGCTACGCCGTCACCGACAATGACGGCGTCGACGACAGCTCGGGCGAGACCTACTTCTTCAGCATCGGCGAAGTCGAATAAGGCGCTGTCTCGAACGATTTCTTAAAGGGCGGGCGCAGGCTCGCCCTTTTCATTTGACGTCTTGCCGGCCGCGCCGCGGCGTCCTTCAAAGCGCCGCGAGGCCGTTCGCCGCCTTGCGCGCCGCGTCGACCGTCTGGGCCGCCACCGTCGCCCGCCAAGCGCTGTCGCTCGGATAGAAGGCGTCGCGCATCGCCTTGCGGGCGGCGATCACGTCCGGCGCGTCCGGATCGGGCGCCGTCTCGCCGGCCTCGTGGACGGCGCGCCAGACCGCATGATCGTCGCGGACGGCGTTGAGCGCCTGGAGCTGCGGCGTGGTGCCGAATTCGAGCACCGTCGAGACCACGCCCTCGTCCCGGAAGATCCGCTCGCGGATCGCCCGCGGCATGCTGCCATGCAGCCGATAGGCCGTCCGGCGCTCGCCCGTCTTCGTGAAGCGCCGCGGCCGCCCGTCGCCCGGCGTCTCCGGCTCGTAATCCTCGCCCCACCAGGCGAGCCCGCGCCGGCAGGAGAGGTCCTCTCGGCTCTCATGCTCGCCGAGGAGCACGCCCGACCCGCGCGGGCCGAGCCCGGTGTGGATGTCGATCATCGCCACCGCGCGCCGATCATGGCCGACCGCCTCCGGCAGATGGCGCTCGAGGAGGCGGCGCGTCCAGCACGGCCGCGCGCCGCCATAGAAAGGCGCGTCCGGAAAGGCGTATTGGCCCATCGGGATCTCGGATTGGAGCGGGCCGATCCCGTAGCGCAGCACCGACCAGAGGATCGCGGCGTCGGCGAACCAACGGCTCGGCCCGCTGACGGCGCGCGGCGCCAGCGCCCAGGCGTAGCGGCGCACGGTGTCGCTCGGCTCGGGCGGCGGCCGATCGAAATCGAGGAAATTGCGCATCGGATCGACGCCCTCATGGTCGCAGCGCCTGCCGTGGCTGCAGCCCCATGGATTGAGCCCGTGGATCATCAGAACCGCGGCGCGCTCGGAGGCGGCGACGGGCGCGACCGCGTCGATGGCGGCGAGCTGAGCGCCCGAGCCGGCGAGGCCCTCCGCGCCATGCGTCCCGCTCGAGAGGATCAGGACCAACTGCGCGTCCGCCGCGCCGAACCAGGCGAAATCGGCGGCGAGCTCTTCGCCTTCGCGCCCCGAAAAAGGCCGTCCCGCGCCGTCGCGCTCGGCGAAGCGCTCGGACCAGACCCGATCGACGACGGGCGACGCCGCCGCCGCCGCGAGAAACCGCTCCCGCGCCTCGGCGTAGCTCTCCGAGAAATAGGCCGACCCGTCCATCGTCTCTCCCCGCGGCCGCGATCGGCGCCACGCTATCGCCGCCCGACGTCCGAAGCGCAAGCGGCGCCTTGATTTTTCCGCCCGAGCGCGTCCGATTGCGGCCGCCGCGTCGCGTCGCGAAGAGGGCGGACGCCATGGGTGGGAGAAGACGATGAGCCCGAGAAGGGCGCTCTTATGGCTGACGCTCGGGTTTGCCGCGTTCGTGGCCGGGCTCGTTCTCGCGCCCGGACCGATCGAGCCCGTTTCCTGGGAGGCGCCCGAGGATGAGGGGCTGACCGGGGCCTTCGCCGAGAACGACGCGCTCGCGGGCGCCGAGGCGACGCCGATCGGCGGCTACTCGGGGCCCGAGGACGCGGCGGTCGCGCCCGACGGCGCGCTTCTTGTCGCCGCGCATGAGGGCGTCGTCCTGCGGATCGCGCCGGACGGGTCGGTCGCGCCGCTCTTCGAGACCGGCGGGCGCCCGCTCGGCCTCGCCGTCGGGCCGGACGGCGCCGTCTATGTCGCCGACGCCTATCGCGGGCTCCTCAGCTGGCGCGCCGACACGGGCCTCGAGACGCTGGTCGCGGAGATCGACGGCGCGCCCTTGCGCTACGCCAACGCCGTCGCCCTCGCGTCCGACGGCTCGGTCTATTTCACGCAGTCGACGCGCCGCTTCGATCCGGCGGCGCTCGGCGCGACGCTGGAGGCCTCGGTGCTCGACATCGCCGAGCATCGCGAGACCGGGCGGCTTCTGGTTTGGCGACCCGAGAGCGGACGCGTCGAGACGGTCGCGGCGGGCTTCTCCTTCGCCAACGGCGTCGCGCTCTCGGCGGACGAGCGCTACGCCGTCGTCGTCGAGACCGGCTCCTACCGGCTCTGGCGGGTCGCGCTCGCCGGCGCGGGGCGCGGCGAACGGACCGCGCTCATCGACAATCTGCCGGGCTTTCCCGACAATGTGAGCCGCGATCCGGCCGGCGAGCTCTACTGGGTCGGGATCGGCAGCCTGCGCCGGCCGATCGCCGACGCGCTGGCCGACTGGCCGGCGCTGCGCGCGATCGTCTTCAAGCTGCCCGACGCGCTTCGGCCCGGACCGCTCCGCCACGGGATCGTCTTCGCCGTCGACGGCGCCGGCGTCGTCCGGGCGACGCTGCAGGATCCGAGCGGCGCTCTCGGCCTCGTCTCCGGCGCGCGGCGGGTCGGCGACGCGCTCGTCGTCACCATGCTCGAAGGCGGCGCGCTCTACCGGACGCCGGCGCCGGCTTCGGCCCGACTAACGGATCATTAAGCATCTCAGCGACAAAGTGGCGACGCCGAGACGCGCGACCGAAACGGGCGGAGGGCCGAGAAATCGGTATAAGAAGCCTGGCGGTCGGCCGTCGATATCGGCCGAGGGATCATTCGAGGCGGGATCATGAGCGAGAGCGCAGCGACGCCGAACAAGGCGACACCGGCGACGCAGGGGCCGTCCGACGGGCTGTCGAAGCCGGCGCTCGCGCGCGCGGCGGCGAAGCAAGAGCCGCCGAAGACGCCGCGGCCGACGGCGTCGGCGCTGAGACGAGCGCTTCTCGAGGTCGTCGAGCGCGGCCGCCTCGCGGACGCCGCCGGCTTTGCGCGCGAGCTTCACATCGATCTCTCCGAGAAGCGGCGCGGCGGCGCGCTGGCGCGGGGTCGCGGCCGGATGATCGAGCGCGCCGCGCTCGGCGTCTTCGGCGGCTTCTGCCTGGCCGCGGCGGCGACGCTCGCTCTCAAAACGGACCCTCGCGAGACCGGCGCGGCGTCGCTCGTCGCCGCTTCGGGCTCCGACCTGGTGGCGGTCGGCGACATCGCCACCGGCGCCATTCCGTTTCCGGCCGAGTCCGACGGTTCGCTGCGCCTCTCGAACGCGGATATGGAGCGCGTCCTGAAGGTGCTGCCGGTGCGATGCGCGCCGGCGGTCGCGGTCGCCGAGACCACCGTCTTGGGCCTGCCGCTCGGCGAAAGCCGCGATCCGGCCGACGCGCTGCCGAACGGCTGCGTCGAGGAGACGCGCTACGACGTGAGCCGCGGCGTGTTCACGCAGCGCGCGGCGCTCTCGGGCGGCGCGTTCTACGAGATCAACGGCGCCGTGCGCCTCGAGAACGGCGCGCTCTGTCATCTCACCGCCGGCGCGACGGTGCATATCGTCGGACGCGGAGTCGCGCCCGAGCACGCGCGCGCGGCGACCGACATCGTGCAGTCGCGGATCACGGAGCTCGCCGGGCGGCCGGTGTGCCACAGCTTCCGCCTGACGAGGCCCGGCGAACTGGTCTTCGTCGCCGACGTCGTCGTCCCGGGCTCGCCGACCGGCGAGAGCGGCGCGACCGAGCCCTTTACGATGCGCGCCCAATAGCGCGCTTTCGCCCGGGCGGCGCCCGCGCTATCACGGCGGCATGACGACATCATCCGAAGCGGCGACGAGCGCGCCGATGGACGCTCTCGAGGCGCAGTTCGCGCGCCGCTGGGCGTTCGACGAGGCCGCGGGCATCCTCGGCTGGGACATGCAGACGACCATGCCGACGGGCGCGGCCGAGAGCCGGGGCGAGACCCTGGCGGCGCTGGCGAGCGCGTCGCACGCGCTCATCGTCGATCCGCGCGTGGCCGACTGGCTCGACGCCGCCGAGGCCGAGCTTTCGGACGCGCCGCCGACCGAGGACGCCGAGGCGCTCTGGCGCCGGGCCAATGTCCGCGAGATGCGCCGGGAATGGGTTCACGCCTCCGCGCTGCCCGAGGAGCTCGTCGCGGCGCTGACCAAGGCGACGACGGCGGCCGAGATGGTTTGGCGCGAGGCCCGCGCCGAGAGCGACTTCGCAATGCTGGCGCCGCGCCTCGAGGAGGTTCTGCGCCTCACCCGCGAGGCCGCCGCGGCGAAGGCGGCGGCGCTCGGCCTCGACCCCTATGACGCGCTCGCGGATCAGTACGAGGCCGGCGCGCGGGCGGCGGCGATCGAGCCGCTCTTCGACGAGCTCGCCGCCTTCCTGCCGGACTTCCTCGACGCCGCGATCGCGCGGCAGAGCGCCGCGCCCGAGGCGCCCGAACTCGGGGCCGCGTTCTCGGACGAAGCGCAGCGCGTCTTCTGCCTCGAGATGATGCGCGCCGCCGGCTTCGACTTCGAGCGCGGCCGGCTCGACGTCTCGCTCCATCCCTTCTGCGGCGGCGCCACCGACGATGTGCGGATCACCACGCGCTACGACGCCGCCGATCCCTTGAAGGGCCTTTTCGGCGTGATGCACGAGACCGGCCACGCGCTCTACGAGCAGGGATTGCCGTCGCGCTGGAACAAGCAGCCGATCGGCGGCGCGCGCGGGCTCGTCCTCCATGAGAGCCAGTCGCTCCTCATCGAGATGCAGGTGGTGAAGAGCCGCGAGTTCATGCGCTTCGCCGCGCCGCGGATGGCGGCGGCCTTCGGCCGGAGCTCGGACGACCCGGCCTTCTCGGCGGACGCGCTCGTCCGCCGGGCGCATCGCGTCGCGCGGAGCTTCATCCGCGTCGACGCCGACGAGGTCAGCTATCCGCTGCATGTGATCTTGCGGATGCGCCTGGAGCGGGCGATGATCGCCGGCGACCTCGAGCTCGCCGACCTGCCGGGCGCGTGGAGCGACGGCATGGACTCTCTCCTCGGCGTGCGGCCGCCCGACGATCGGCTCGGCTGCCTGCAGGACATCCACTGGCCGGGCGGCGCCTTCGGCTATTTCCCGACCTACACGCTCGGCGCGATGGCGGCGGCGCAGCTCTTCGAGGCGGCGCTCGGCCAGCGCCCGGAGATCGCGGAGCGGCTCTCGCAAGGCGACTTCGCGCCGCTTCTCGGCTGGCTCCGCGAGAAGGTGCACGCCAGGGCGAGCCTCGTCTCGACGGACGAGATCCTGAGCGAGGCGACCGGCGCGCCGCTCGGGACGGCCGCCTTCATCCGCCGGCTGAAGGCGCGCTACGGCGGATAGCCCGCGCGCCGCGCGCCGCCGGCCATCACCTGCCGTTTGATCCTGCCCCGGAGTTCGAGCGCGTCACCATCAGGTGGAGGCGGTCGCTCTCGACGCCCTCGTCCCGGAAAGCCGCAGGGCTATCCCCTTCTGTGTCGGCGGCGCCTTAGGAGCCGCGGGAAGGGCTGCCAGGGCGAGCGAGAGTCTCCGCCGTCATGGTCCTGATCTCCTTGTGGGCGCGGCGCGCCTCTCGCGCCGCCGATGGCCATGGAGACGCCAGAGGCGGCCGAGACGCGCTTGAAGCGCGCAAGGAGATCGCGTGGAGATTGTCTGGAGATCTTCGGCCCGATCAGGAGAGACCGTCGGCCTCTCGGGACGCGAAATCGATATGTACGCGGTTGCCGTCCGGGTCGCGGATGTTGACCTGGACGATCTCGAGGCCTGCGACCGGATCGAGCGTGTAGGCGATGTCGCGCGCTTTGAGGAGGGCGAGGAACTCGGCCATGCCGCTGGCGCGGAAGGCGAAATGCTCGATCCGCGGCTTCGGCGCGTCGCGCTCGGCCTCGACGCCGACGAGATGGACGATCGCCTGATCGCCGAGATAGAGCCAGGCGCCCGGAAAGCGGAAGGGCGGCCGCCAGCCGGAATGGAGCCCGAGGACCTCCTGGTACCATTCGGTCAGACGGTCGAGCTCGGTGGTGTAGACGTTGACATGGTCGAAGGCCTCTAGCGGCATGGCGGCGGCTCCCTGGTCGACGGTTCGCTCATGCGGCTCAGAACATCAGAGAACGGCCGAACGCGCAAAGCGCGATGGCGGCGGCTCGGCGACGCGTCGCTCCGGGGCCGCGCTTGAGCGCAATCCGGGCTTCGGAAAGGTCGTCGTCCGCTGCGGCGCTTTTTCGGTCGACGACGATATTGGCGGAGTTCCCGAACGGCGCATACGGCGGAATGTTCTGTTTACTGTAATGATCGCGGGAGATTTACACAGCGTCAACTTCAGAGGCGTAGAATTTTACTGAAGATCAATCGGCGCGACGTCGCGCAAGCGCGCAAGTGACTTGAATTAAACTTGCCGAGGGCTCAAGAAAAACCGCGCAGGAGGGCGACCAAAACCGCCTTGCAATTTGGGAGACTGCAGCTTGGCGCGTTTCCTCGTCGCCGTTTCGCATCCGTCTTCGGGCGCCGACAATGGGCGGCGTCGTTCGCTTGCGCGACGGCGCGGCGCGTCGTCGGGCCGGCGACGTTGCACGAGTTGCTGAACGATGGCGAACGAAATAAAAGTGCTCCTCGTCGAAGACGATGAAGACGACTTTCTTCTGGCCGAAGAGGTTTTCGCCGAGCTGCCTTATGCGGTTGATCTGAAATGGGTCGATCGGTACGACGACGGATTGCAGCAACTGCACCATCCTGACTTCGACATCGTCTTCGTCGACTATCGGATCGGCGGGCATACCGGGATCGAATTTCTGAAAGCAGCCAAGGCGAGAGGCGTCAGCGCGCCGCTCGTGCTGCTGACGGGTCTCGGCGATCGCGAACTCGACATCGCGGCGACGGAGGCCGGCGCCGCCGATTTTCTGAACAAGTCGGAGCTCGACGCGAACGTGCTCGAGCGCACGATCCGCTACGCCGTCGCGCATGCGAAGATGCTTCAGGCTCTGGCGGAGAAGTCGGACCTCTTGAAGACCACTTTGGAGCATGCGGGCGCCGGGATCGCGGCGCTCAGCAGAGCCGGCGAGATCGTCGAGAAGAACGCGCGCTTCGACGAGTTCATGGAAGCGGTCTGCGCGCTCGACGCGGCGGACGCGGCCGAGGACGATCCCAAGGACGCCGAGCGTCTGCGTCGTCTGCTCGCCGACATCGACGGCGCTCCGTCGCGCGCGCTCGAGATCGAGGCCACGGACGGACGGGTCTACGAAGCGCGCGCCAACGACGCGCCGAACGGCGGTCGCGTGGTGTTCGCGCTCGACGTCTCCGCCTTCAAACGGCAACAGCTCCAGCTGAAGACCTACGCGTCAGAGCTGGAGCAGGCCAAGGCCGCGGCCGAGTTCGAGGCGCAGTTCGACAGCCTCACCGGGCTGGCGAACCGCCGGCGTCTCGACGAGCACTTGAGCGAACTGGCGCGCTCGACGACCGGGCCGTTCGACGTCGCCATCCTTCACATCGACCTCGATCGCTTCAAGCAGATCAACGACACGCTCGGCCACGCGGCCGGCGATTTCGTGCTGCGTCACGTCGCGGACGCCCTGCGCGCGGCCGCCGCCGAGGACGACTTCAAAGCGAGGATCGGCGGCGACGAGTTCGTAATCGTTCGCCGCGGGCCGTTCGCGGAACAGGCGGTCTGCGCGCTCGCCGAGACGATCGTCAAGGCGCTTGCGGCGCCCGCGCTGTTCGACGGCCGGCCGTGCCGGTTCGGCGCGAGCGTCGGCGTCGCCTTCGGCGATCTTCGGGAAATCCATCCGACTCAGCTTCTCGTCAACGCCGATGTCGCTCTCTATCAAGCGAAGCGAAGCGGACGCAACCGGGCCGAGGAGTTCTCGAAAGAGCTTCAAGCGCATATCGTCAAGACCAAGCGTCTTTCGGACGAAATAATTCTCGGTCTGGAGCGGGACGAGTTCACGCCCTTTTTTCAACCGCAATTCGACGCGATCACGCTGGATCTCGTCGGCGTCGAAGCGTTGGCGCGCTGGAGCCATCCGGAGCGCGGCCTGTTGCTGCCGAAAGACTTTCTCGAGATCGCCGAAGAGCTCAACGTGGTCGCCTTGCTCGACAGCGTCATGCTCAAGAAAAGCCTGGCGATCTGCGAGGAGCTGCGCCGGGTCGGCATCGACATCCCGAAGCTGTCCGTCAACATCGGATACCGACGGCTCTCGGATCCGGCGCTGTTGACGTCGCTCGAGTCGCTTGAGATCGGCGCGACGAAGGTTTCGCTCGAGCTGCTCGAAACCATCTTTCTCGACAGTGATTGCGACGTGCTCTCGTGGCGCATCGACCGCATCAAGGAAATGGGTTTCGAGATCGAGATCGACGATTTCGGCACGGGCCGCGCCTCCGTGGTCGGGCTGCTGCGCGTCGCTCCGCATCGCATCAAGATCGATCGCGAGTTGATCGCGCCGGTCGCGGAGTCGAAGACCGCGCTGAAGCTCGTTCAGTCGCTGATCGACATCGCGCGGTCGCTCGATATCGCCGTCTCGGCCGAAGGCGTCGAGACGCTCTGCCATGCCGAAGCGTTGAAGTCGATCGGATGCGCGACGCTGCAAGGGCACGCGTTTGCGCCGGCGATGTCGGTGAGTGACTTGATCGACTTCGCGAAGGGCGCGTATTCGCGTCGCGAGACAATCTGGGCGGAGCGCCGTTCCTAGGTTTCTCCGCGAGCGCCATGTCGGCGAACTCGGACGCGGAACCTGTTAGCTGGCGGCTCCGCGACGCCGCCCGGTTCGCTTGAGAACGGCTCGGCCGACCTGCACGACGAGCGGCGACAAGAAGATCGCAAATTGCGATATCGCCAAGTATACGATGACGTCGCTCGGAAAAATCGTGCTCAGGAGCGCGAAGCTCAGCGCGACATTGCGGTTCGCGGCCAGCATCGCCACGGTCATCGCGATGCGGTAGCCGAAAGACGCGAAGCATCTCACCGTCACGAAGTACATCGTCAAAGACAGGCTGGCGGCCAGGATGGCGTAACCCGGAATGACGTTCGAATGGCCGCCGGTGGTGATGTGGATCGGCGCCATGACGCCGATCGTGAACACGACGACCGCGAGCATCGCGCCGCCGGACATGACCTCCTTGGCGACGCGTCGGGTCCGCGGACCGAGACGCGGCCGAACCTTCCAGAAGAGATACGCCAACGCCATCGGCGCGACGAGGTAGTAGACGACCTGCTTGAAGTAGTGCGTGAACGAGATGTCGAACGTGAGCACGCCGCTCAGCTTGCCGAAGAACATGAGCGAAAACGGCATCGACGCCGTCGACAGGATCATGATCCGCATCGCCAACACGCGATCGAGGCCGATCATGTGCACGAGCGTCGGACTGGAGAAGACCGATCCCGCCGTCGTCACGGCGAGCATGATCATCGTCAGGACCGACGAGGCGCCGAGAATGACGCAGAGCGACAACGCGACGCTCGGGATGAAGACCATCTGCCAGCCGACGACCAACAGCGATAAGCGATCGAAACTCTTCAGCAGCGCGGTCGGCTTTTCGTCGAGCGTGTTGAGCGAGAACGCGACGATGAAGAAGAGCGCCGCCAACATATACGGGTAGAACGCCATCGCGATCTGCGGAAAAGCGACGCCGATCGCCAACGCGCCGGCGACAATCGCTGACGACAAGGTCGGCGCCGACGCGGGGTGGTCGAGCTGGGTCAAGCCTCTGCCTCGGATTATCGCTGCGGTCAGCTCGAACGGCGCGAGCGTTCATCGCGTAGAGTAGTCGGCGTTCGTAAATAAATGGCGATCCCGACAGCATTAAAAACATTCAAATACTAATGCATCGCCACATTGCTTGGTTTATACTTTCACAACATAAAAATTCGCGCGAATGTTAGTGAAAAATCAGCACCGGCCTGCGATGTTTCGGGACGAAGTGGCGCTGCGTTGAGAAAACCGATGGCCAAGCTCGACTACGGATTCGATGCCTCTCATTTCGTCGCCGCGCCAGGGGTGGCGTTCACGGCGAGCGAGCTGGACGTTCTCGTCAACGACGCCGGCGTCGGCCTCGCCTTCTTCGACGCCGATCTTCGCCTGATTTTCGCCAACCAGCGCTACGCGACGCTCTGCGGCTACTCGTCCGAAGAGCTTTCCAAGGACGCGGATCTGCCGTCGCTGGTCCGGTTGAGCCTCGAGCGCAGCGGCGAGGCGCCGGAGACCGCGGAAGAGGTGCTGCGTCGGAGCATGCAGCGTCTCACCAGCCACGGAAGCCATTCCTTCAGCTTCGCCGCGTCGACGGGCGACATCCTGCAGATTTCTCGCCGGCGGCTCTCGGACGGCCGGGTCGTCGACACGGTCCGGCTCGGACGCGAGCAAGACGCCAGCGAGCGCATGAAGATGGTCGCCGACGCCGCGCGGATGCGCATGGTCCACGCGCTCGAGGCGATGGCGGACGGCTTCGCGCTCTTCGACCCGGACGACCGGCTCGTCGCCTACAATCGGCAATATGTCGATCTCAACCCGCATATCGCCGACATCATCGCGCCCGGCCGGCCTTTCGAGGACATGTTGCGGGTCGCCGTCGAGCGCACGGGCTACGAGACCGGCGGCATGGACGCGGAGACGTTCTTCGCTTGGCGCGTCGAGGAGCACCGCAATCCCGGCGAGCCCTACGACCTGCAGATGACGGAAGGGCGCTGGATTCGCGTGCATGAGAGGCGCACGGCCGACGGCGGCGTCGTCGGCATCCGCAGCGACATCACCGAGCTCAAGAGGCGCGAAGCCGAGATCCTGCGCTACAGCAACGAGCTGAGCCGCAATCACATGCGCTTCGAGACGGCCCTGAACAACATGGTTCAAGGCCTCTGCATGTTCGACGCGGATCAGCGGCTCGTCGTCTGCAACCGGCGCTATCTCGAGATGTACGGCTTCTCGCCCAACGTGGTGAAGCCGGGCGTCAAGCTCAGCGACATCATGGAGTATTCGGTCAGCATCGGCAACTACACCGCCGAAGACGCCGAAGCCGCCAAGCGCGCCCGGCCGACTCACGCGACCAAGAAAGAGCGCTCGACGCTCAAGCAGTATCTGCGCGACGGCCGCGTCATCGCCGTGATGCATCAGCCGATGGAGGACGGCGGCTCGATCGCGACCTATCAGGACGTGACCGACCTCGAGCGGCATGAGCAGAAAATGCTGGCCTATACGCGCGAATTGGAGGCGAGCAACCGCGAGCTCGAAGAATTCGCCTATGTCGCCTCGCACGATCTGCAGGAGCCGCTGCGTAAGATCGAGACCTTCGGCGACCGTCTCGTGAACAAATTCGCCGAGCATCTGCCCGATCAGGCGAAGACGTATATCGAGCGGATGCAGAACGCCACCGGCCGGATGCGACTCCTCATCAACGATCTCCTGGCCTATTCGCGGATCACCACCAAGGCGAAGCCGTTCGCGCCGACGAATCTCAAGGAGCAGTGCGAAATCGTCGTTTCGGATCTGAGCGTCCGGATCAACGACTCCGGCGCGACGGTCGAGATTGGCGATCTGCCGCAAATCGACGCCGACGAGGTTCAGATCCGTCAGCTGCTCCAGAACCTGATGAGCAACGCGCTCAAGTTCCGACGCGAAGACGTGGCGCCGGTGGTCAAGGTGACGGCGCAGATTCTAGAGGGCGCGGTCTTGGCCGGCGTGCCGGACCGCGTCGAGCTGCGCATCGCCGACAACGGCATCGGCTTCGACAACAAGTACAAGCAGCAGATCTTCACGATCTTCCAACGGCTGCACGGCCGCAACGAATTCGAAGGCACCGGCATCGGCCTCGCGACCGTGCGCAAGATCGTCGAGCGCCATGGCGGCGAGATCGACGCCGACGGCGTCGAAGGCGAGGGCGCGACGTTCATCGTCGCGCTGCCGGTTCGACAAAAGCAGGCGGAAGCCTCCAATCAGGAGCAGAACGATGACTAATCGGGACTCGATCACCATTCTCATCGCCGATGACGATGCGGATGACCGGATGCTGATCGAAGACGCGTTCGAAGAAAACAAGCTGAAGAACAAGATCGACTTTGTCGAAAATGGCGAAGAGGTCTTGGAATATTTGCGGCGAGAGGGCGCGTTTTCACATCTCAAAGGCCAGCCGCATCCGGGCTTGGTGCTCTTGGACCTCAACATGCCGAAGATGGACGGGCGCACGGCGCTGCAGAAGATGAAAGAGGATCCCGATCTCTGCCGGATCCCGGTCGTCGTGCTGACGACCTCGAAGGCCGAAGAGGACATTCTGCGCACCTACGGTCTCGGCGTCGCCTCGTTCATCACCAAGCCGGTGACGTTCGAACGGCTCGTCGAGGTGGTCAAAGCGATCGGTCAGTATTGGATCGAGATCGTCGCGCTGCCGCCGGAATGCCAGTCCTCGGCCGCTTAGCGGCGGCGGCGCTCGGACAGCGCTTGCGGTTGCGCCGCGCGGGACGCGAGGTCTGTCCGATTCCGGGCCTCGTCCGGCGGTCATTCGCGCGCGCCGTTTCGGCGCCCAGCGAACGGCGCCGATGTTAACGCAATATCGTTCTCAAATTTTTACTTGAAATTTCCAATAAAAAATCCAGGCCAGCTTCGATTTTTACTTAGAAATAATATGGAGGATCTAGGCTTTTCGCCGTTGGGGTGTGGAGAGCTTGCCCGATTTAAACCGACCGCGCCGTCGGCGGTTTGAGGTCGCAAGCGGTCAGTCGTCGCGGGCGCGGTTGCGGGCCATCGGGCTCCGCAGGCGCCGTGAAGAGAGCGGAGCGCGCGAATGGCGTCGGATGACGATAGCGATCAGCGCACGAGCGCAGGAGACCGTCGCCTGCTGCCGCGCGACGAGCCGGGCCGGCGCCAGGAGGACGCGCGCGATCAGTCGCTCTTGACCGACGAGGACGAGAGCCGGCTGCGGCTGGGGCGGTCGACCACCAATTACGTGCTCCTCGTCGCGGCCGTGCTCGTGATCGGCGCCGTCGGCGTGCGCGCCGCCAACACCGCGCTGGCGCCGATGCTCCATGACCAGAGCCGGATCTCATACGCCGCGCAGGGCCTCGGGCTCGGCCGCGCCTATCTGACCTACGATCTGAACATCGAGACGCGCCAACTTCGCGAAGAGCATGTCAGGCGGCTGCGCCGGACGCCGGAGCTGGTCGTGCTCGGCGCCAGCCACTGGCAGGAAGGGCACGCCTGGATCGCGCCGGGCGTCGACTTCTACAACGCGCATGTCCATCGCGACTACTACGAGGACATCCTCGGCGTCACCGACGCGTTCGTCGACACCGGCCGGCTGCCGCCGAAGATGATCATCACGATCCGCGACATGACCTTTCTGCCGGTCGAGGCGCGCACCGACTTTCTTTGGGTGCCGGGCCTGCCGGCGTATCGGCGCATGGCGGAGCGGCTCGGGCTGCCCTATCACAACGCCTACGCCCACGGGCTGACGCCGCAACTGCGCCAGGAGCTGTCGCTGCCCTTGCTCGGCGCCAATATCGAGCGCCGGCTGGCGGCGCCGATCGCGCCGCGGCTGACGGGCGACGAAGCCCCGACCGAGGCGCATCCGACGCTCTCGACGCTCCTGCCGGACGGATCGGTCCTCTGGTCGCAGGTTCAGCGGGAATCCTTCACGCCGGAGCGGACGCGGCGCCTGGCGCTCGAGCTGGCGGCCGACAAGGCCGAGCTCCTGCTTCCGATCGATCCGCTCGGCGTCCGATCCGTCGACGCGCTGATCGGCTATCTCGTCTCGCAGGGCGTCGAGGTCGAGCTGGCGCATCCGCCGTTCAATCCGGTGGTTTGGGACGCGGTTCAGGGCACGGCGTATATCGAGCGGCTCGAGGCGGTGCTGGGCGTCACGCGGGATCTCGCCGACAAATACGGTCTCAGGATCATCGGCTCGTTCGATCCTTACGACGTCGGCTGCGCCGAAGAGATGTACATCGACGGCGAGCACAGCGGGCCGGAATGCCTGCGGGCGATCATCGCCCAGTCGCTCGACGACAATTCCGGCTCCGTCTCCGCGGACGGCAATGGCGGTGGCGTCCAATGACCTTCTCGTCCTTCGAGTTCATCCTCGTCTTTCTGCCGCTCGCCTATATCGGCTTCCTTCTCGTCCATCGGGCCTTCGGCTGGGCCGGCGTCTACCCGTATCTCGTGGCCGCCTCGCTGGTCTTCTACGCGCAGTTCAGCCCGACCCTGACCTTGATCCTGGCCGGCTCCGTCCTCTTCAACTACGAGGCCGGCCGCGTGATCGCGCGGGTCAAGGCGGCGGGCGCGGACGCCGGGCTGATCGCCATCGGGGCGGTGATCGCGAATCTCGGTCTGCTCGGCTACGTCAAATACGCGAACTTCTTCATCGAGATCGCGAACTCCGCCGTCGGGACCGGTTTCTCGACCATCGACTTGCTGCTGCCGGTCGGCGTCTCGTTCTTCACCTTCACGCAGATCGGCTTCCTGCTCGAGGCCAATAGCGGCCGCGTCGGCAAGGTCAGCTTCGCCAAATACGCGCTCTTCGCGACCTTCTTTCCCTGCGTCACCGCCGGGCCGCTGCTCCTGCAGCGCGAGATGTTCGATCAGATGAACGACGATCGCCGGCGGGCCTTTTCGCCGACGGCGCTCGCGGTCGGGCTGACCATGTTCGGCATGGGCCTCTTCAAGAAGGTCGTCCTCGCCGACTCGATCGCGCCCTATGCGGACACGGCCTTCGACGGCGTGGCCGCGGGCATGGCGATCGGCGCCGCCGAAGCCTGGGCCGGCGCCCTGGCCTACACGCTGCAGCTCTATTTCGACTTCTCCGGCTACTCCGACATGGCCATCGGCATCGGCTACATGTTCGGCCTGAAGCTGCCGCTCAACTTCAACTCGCCGTTCAAGGCCACCAGCATCTCCGAGTTCTGGCGGCGCTGGCACATGACGATGACGCGGTTCTTCACCACCTATCTCTACACGCCGATGGCGATGAAGCGGACGCGCGCCGCGGCGCAGCTCAAGCTGCCGCGCTGGCGCCGTTGGCTCTACGCCTCGGCCGTTCCGGTGGTCTTCACCTTTCTCGTCGCCGGCGTCTGGCACGGGGCGGGATGGACCTTCGTGGTCTACGGCCTGATCCACGGCGTCGCGCTCGCGATCAACCACGGCTGGCGCGAGTTCAAGGGCGTCGATCTCGGGCCGTATCTCGGCTGGGCGCTGACCATGAGCGTCGTCGTCACCGGCCTGGTCGTCTTCCGCGCCGCGGATCTCGACGCGGCGGGCGTCATCCTCGGCGGCATGTGGGGCGCCGAGGCGCTCGGCGAGCTGGCGCGCGGCGAGTGGGGCGCGACGACGGTCGTCGCGGGCGCCGCGGGCGCGAGCGCCGGCGAGACGGTGCGGATCGATCTGCAATGGGCGTTCCTGCATATCGCGCTCTACGTCGCGATCGTCTTGTCGCTGCCGAACACCCAGGAAGTTTTGCGCGACCAATGGGTGAGCTGCGATCCGAAAACGGAAGAAGACAAGAAGACGGCCTGGTTGAAATGGCGGCCGACGATCGGCTGGGGCATGGCCGCAGGGGCGCTGATCCTGCTGGCGCTGACCTCGATCGGCGATCACAGCAGCTTCCTATACTACAGTTTTTAGAACAGGCTCTTTGGAGGGGATGAAATGAACGACATGCAAGTCGGAGCCGTGGTGCTCGATCTCGAACTGCCGCGGGCGGTCACGCAAGAGGTCGCCGGCGACATCGAGAAAGAGTCGGTCTTCGTCTCGCCGCATCTCGAGCGGATCGAAGTCGCGGCCGACGGCAAGTCCGCGAAGCTCTTCGTGCGCGACGCGACCAAGGCCGAAGAAGTCGTCGACAAGGCGACGCGCTACGTCGCGGTGATGGCCAAGCAGCTCACCGGCTTCGACGTCAAGGTCTTCGCCGAGAACGTCCGCCGCGACGACGGGCCCTATCAGCCCGGCGTCAACGCCGAGCTCGTCGCGCGCGGCTGGGTGCACGACTACGGCAAGGGTCAGGTCGCCTATCGCGGCCCGGTGCTGAGGCTCGCCCAGCTTCTCAACGCCAAGGCCGTCGAGTTCTACGCCCGCGCCTTCGACCTCGTCGACGGCCATTTCCCGTCCTTCGTCGACGCCGACACGCTGCACAAATGCGGCTATTTCGACTCGCATCCGAACCAGGCGTCCTTCGTCGGCACGGTGATGGAGGATTTCGACGCGATCGAGGCCTTCCGCCTGGCCAACTCGTGCTCGGAAGGCGCGGTCCTGCCGCCGCACGAGCATCTGGCGCATGACGGCATGTGCCTCAACCCGGCCGCCTGCTTCCCGGCCTATCCGACCTTCGCCGGTCAGACGATCCCGGAAGAGGGCCATGTCGTCAGCTGGCAGGGACGCGTCTTCCGCTACGAGTCGCGCAACATCAGCGGCCTCGATCGCCTGTACGAGTTCAACGTGCGCGAGATCGTCTTTATCGGCGCCGAAGACTACGTCGCCGACTGCCGCCGCAAGGCGATCCCGGCGATCAGCGCGCTCGCGGCGTATTTCGACCTCGACATGAAGCTGCAGACCGCGACCGATCCGTTCTTCGCCACCGTCTCGGCGGCGAAGAAGTTCTTCCAGCAGTCGCAGGAAGTGAAGAACGAGATCCTGATCCCGGTGCTGAAGGCCGACGGCTCGGTCAAGGAGATGGCCTGCGGCTCGGTCAATCTGCACGGGCCGTTCTTCGGCCAGCGCTTCGAGATCACCGCCGCGGACGGCCTGCCGGCGCATACCGGCTGCGTCGGCCTCGGCGTCGAGCGCTGGATCCTCGCCGCCTTCACGCAGCACGGCTTCGATCCGGCGCGGTGGCCGGAAGCGGCGCGCGACGCGATCTTCGCCTGACGCCGGCGAGCGCGACAGAGAGAGAGAGAGAGCAAATCGAGAGCGAGGGACGAGCAGTGCAGAAGCTGGAACAGATCATCGCCGACATCCTGTCGGTCGCCGAGGACGCGATCAGCGACGAGTCGAACGCGCGCAACACGCCGAACTGGGACAGCGGCCGTCACATCGACCTGATGCTCGCGGTCGAGACGGCCTACGACGTTCACTTCACGATCCCCGAGATCACCGGCATGCAGAATGTCGGCGATATGCGCCGCATCCTGCAGGAGAAGGGCGTCGAGGCCTAGGACACGGACTCATGATTTCGCAGCCAGATTCGGGTTGCGGCGCGCTTGATGAGAGCGAGGAAGTTTGCGGCGTGTTTTTCGAAGCGCGTCGCGATCGCTCTGAAGTGCTTGAGTTTGTAGAAGAACCTCTCGACCAGGTTGCGACAACGATAAATGCGCGCCGGAAGCAGGCCTCCGCCTCCGCCTCCGCGTCGCCGGGCTCGGCGTCCATAGCGCCTTTTGGCGGCGGCTGCGCTTTGCCGCGGCCGAGACGGTCGGCGAGACGGCGCGCGCCAGGGCCGTCTCCGATATCCGCGCCGAGTTTCTCGACCGGACGTCTCATCGAGCGCTTCGGCGCCGAGCCCGGCCATTGCTGGCTCGCGCTCACCGTCTTCGGCTGGACCGCCGCCAATCTCGTCTTGGCCGCGTCGCTGGCGATCTTGCCGTTGTCGCCGCGCGCCGGAGACGGTCTCGCGCCGCCGTCTCGGGCGCTCGAAGGCGAGCGAGCGCTGAGCGAACCGGAAGGCGAGACGGCTATTGCCGCTGGAGCGAGCGGCGGCGGCGGCCGCAACGTCGCCCTCGGCCTCGGCGAAGCGCGCGAAGGCCGGCCTGCGCTTCGCGACGCCGCCCTCGCGAAGCCGTGAGCGCGCTTGATCGCGCGCATCTTCAGCCAAAGTATGCGGTAGGGTGACGCGCCGACGCAGCGTCGCGCGTCGTCCGATCTCAGGAGCTTGGCTCGGGAGACCCGTCCGCCCGTCGCGCGCAAGAGGAGAGACCACGATGACCTCAGCCCCCCAGACCCGCCGCAACCTCCTCCTCGCCGGAGCCGCCGTAACCGGAACGGCGCTCACGGCGGGCGCCCTCGGCGTCTTCGCGCCGGCGCGCGCCGAAGGCCTCGCCGCGACGCCGACGATGCGGGGCGGCGCCAACAACTACCGGCCCGGCGCGCCGATCGTGGAGCGGATCGGCGGCGGCGGCTTTTGGATGACGGGCACCGTGCGTCGCGCGGGCGACGGCGCGCCCCTCGAGGGCGTCCGCATTCAGATCTGGGCGCACACGACCGAGGGTCACGAGCGCGACCCGCACAGCCACGGCGCGACGCTGACCGACGCGGAGGGCGTGTTCCGGATGGAGATGCCGCAGATCGTGCCCGCCTTCGGCCAACCGCACGGACATCTCGCGTACGACGCCGAGTTCGGCGGCGGCGGTTTCGAGACCGTATTCCTCCGTCCCGTGATGTCGAGCGCGCGCGACACGAGCCTCTCCGCGCATTTCGTGCTGCGCCCGGCCTGAGCGACGTGCGCCGCGCTCGCGCGATCCTGATCTGGGCGGCTCTCGCGGCCGCCCTCGTCGTTCCGCTCGCCGTCTCGGCGACGAGCCCGCTGCTCGCGTGGCGCGAACCGATCTACATCGCGGCCGGCTTCGCCGGCGTCCTGGCGATGGCGCTCCTGCTTTTGCAGCCGTTGCTGGCCGGCGGACACCTGCCGGGCGCGCAGGCGCGACGCGGACGACGGCTGCACGCCTGGGTCGGGGCCGGGCTGGCGACGATGGTCGTCGTCCATGTCGTCGGCCTGTGGCTGACCAGCCCGCCGGACGTGATCGACGCGCTCCTCTTTCGGTCGCCGACGCCCTTCTCCGCTTGGGGCGTGGTCGCCATGTGGGCGGTGTTCGCCTCCGCGCTCCTCGCCGCGTTTCGCCGACGGCTGCGCCTTCGGCCGATGATCTGGCGTTTGTGCCACCTGACCCTGGCGACGGTGATCGTCGCGAGCAGCGTCGTCCATGCGATGCTGATCGAAGGGACGATGGGACTGGCGTCGAAGGCCGCGCTCTGCGCGCTGGTCGTCGCGGCTCTGCTGAAGGTCATGGTCGATCTGCGGCCGGCGACCCTTCTGACGCGCCGCAAGCTCTGAGCGACGCCTTCCGGCTCGGCCAGAGCCGACCCACGCCCGTTCGGCGCCCTGGACGCGCGGCGCGCTCGCGACGCCCGACGAGCCGAGCTTCTGCGGGCGCGCGGCGTCCGTGTGCCGACGCCCTGTCTCACACGGCCACAGGACTGAGCGGCGAGGATCGCAACAACATGGCGCCCCCTCCAGGACTCGAACCCGGAACCTGCGGATTAGAAGTCCGCTGCTCTATCCAGTTGAGCTAAGGGGCCCCAGCGATCAGAGATAACGCAGCCGCAAGTCGGGCGCCACCGCGAAGGGGCGGCGGCCGCGTCCGTCAGTGCGACCAGGGCGTGCGGCGGTTGGTGGCGAAATTGCCGCCATAGCCCATCGGCCGCACATTGAGCTTGCGCTCGGCCGGCTCGAACACCTGCGCGACGATCCCGTGCTGCGTCGCATAGGCGAGCGCCGCCTCCTTGCTCTCGAAGCTGAGCCTGACCTGGCCGCGCATGTCGCCCGAGCCGGTCCAGCCCATCAGCGGATCGAGGCGTTTGCGCTCGCTCGGCGCGAATTCTAGGACCCAGGCGTCCTTGCCCGGCCCGGACTGCATCGCCGAGGCGGACGGTTTATAGATGCGCGCGTTCATCGCTCCTCCTCCTCGCGGCCCTTCCGCTCCGTCCCGCCCTCGCCGGAACGCTCCGACGCGCCGCGGAGGCCAGGATTCCCGTCGTCAGTTCTCCCTCAAGAAGACGCTGTTGATTTGCCATGCGAACGAGAGAATCGCCAGCGCCGCATTGCCGCGCTGGCTGGCCGCCTTTTCGGAGCTCGCCGGCGTGGTCGTCGTCGAGGAGCCGCCGGGCCGCTTGACGACGCGGGTCAAGCCCGAGTTCGCGGGCGGCGGCGGCCGACGCTTCGCCGACGCCTTCGCCTTCCGGCTCCACGACGCGCTTCCGCGCGCCAAGAAGGACGCCGCCCGGGAAGAGGCGCTGTGCGCCCGGATCAGGCCGCCGCCGCGAGCGCGGGCGCCGACCCGGCCTCCTTGGGCGCCGCGGGCTTCGGACGCCCGGTCGCCGGCGCCGCGCCCTCGATCTCGAAACGGAACAGCGCCGCGCGGCCGAGCTTCGCCGCCTCCTCGGCGGCGACGCGCAGCGCCCAGAAGGCCTCGCCCGTCGCCGCCGGCGTCGCGCCGAGCGCCGCCTGGACGCTTTGGCGCTCGAGGCTCTCGAGCGCCGCGTAGAAGTCGAGCGTCTTCTCGAGCGCCGGCTTCGGCAGCGCGTGGAGCGTCGCGCCGAGGCCGCCGAAGACCGCCCGACGCGGCGCGAACGCGGCGCCCTCGCCGTCGCGCCGCGCCTTCGCCGCCGCGAAGCTCCAGCGCTCCAAGGCGCGCGTGTTGAGCGTCATCTCGGTGTAGAGCGCGTCGAGCGCCCGGGCGACCGCGGCGCGGGCTCTCAGCCGCGCGAGGAGCGCCTGCGCGCCCGCCAGAACCAGAGCGAACACGGCCGCCCCCAGCAAAACCTCTCCGACCGACAATGTCGTTGACATCGCCCTCTCCCTCTCGCCGATTTCGGTTAACGCCGGGACGCGCTACATCTCTCGAAGCGCGCAAGCAACCCACAAAGGAGCGAGACCATGACGACCGACGCGCTTGTCACCGTTCCGCAGCGGCCGGATTTCGCCGCGCGCCGCGACAAGCTCGAAGGCGGCGTCCGGCTCGTGATGAGGAGCCCGTTCGAGCCCGCCGGCGACCAGCCGACGGCGATCGCCGAGCTGGTGGGCGGCGTCCAAGCGCTCGAGCAGGATCAAGTGCTGCTCGGCGCGACCGGCACCGGCAAGACCTTCACCATGGCCAAGGTGATCGAAGCCACGCAGCGGCCGGCGATCATTCTGGCGCACAACAAGACGCTCGCCGCGCAGCTCTACGGCGAATTCAAAGGCTTTTTTCCAGGCAATGCCGTCGAGTACTTTGTCTCGTATTACGATTACTATCAGCCGGAAGCGTATGTTCCGCGTTCGGACACCTATATCGAGAAAGAGGCCCAGATCAACGAGCAGATCGCCCGGATGCGCCACTCGGCCACCCGGGCGCTGCTGGAGCGCGACGACGTGGTGATCGTGGCCTCGGTCTCCTGCATCTACGGCATCGGCGCGGTCGAGACC
>CAZPTD010000013.1:0-31411 GCA_964588915.1 uncultured Neomegalonema sp.
TGCGCGTTTTTAATGCGCGGCGGGGGGGGGGGCGGGGGGGGGGGGGGGGGGGGTCCGGGGGTCCCGCCCGCGCCAGCGCTGAAATCCGCGCCTTCGCGGCACGCGAGATCGGCAGGTTGGGCGCCGCGGCCGAGACCGACCGGCTCGCTTCGGTCGCGGCCGAGCGGCGGATCGATCCGTCCGTCATGGCTTCCTGCTCCGTCGCGCTCGCCAAGCTTCGCGACGGGCGCGCGGCAGGACTGCTAGAGACGCTGCCGGAGGACGGGAAGCTCGGCGCCATGCGCGCGCATGGCCTCGACCAACTCGACGACGGCGCGCGTCTAAGGCTGCCGGAGACGAGGCCGATCCCGGCCGGAGCCTTCATGATGGGATCTCCGGAGGAGGAGCCGGAACGCGACGCTTCGGAAGGGCCGCGCCATTCGAGGCGGATCGCGGCGTTCGAGCTCGGGCGCTTCGCCGTCATGTTCGACGACTATCTCGCCTATTGCGCCCTCAGCGGCGCCGAGGAGCCGGGCGATCGCGGCTGGGGCAAGGGCCGCCGCCCGGTGATCAACGTTTCCTGGAACGACGCGCAGGCCTATGTCGGGTGGCTCACGGACGTCACCGGAGAGCGATGGCGGCTTCCGTCGGAGGCGGAGTGGGAATACGCCTGCCGGGCCGGAAGCGACGCGCCGTTTTCCTGGGGGGAGACGATCTCGACCGATCAGGCGAACTACGACGGCAATCGCGGCTACGCCGGCGGCTCGCCGACGGGCCTCAATCGCGCACAAACCGTCGAGGTCGACGCGTTCGAGCCGAACGACTTCTGTCTCCATCAGATGCACGGCAATGTCTGGGAGTGGTGCCAGGATCAAGGGGTCGCCAGTTACCGAGAGGTCCCGGATGACGAGAGCGCCCGCGTGAGCGGCAGGGATTTCGCCGTTCTTCGCGGCGGCTCGTGGAGCAACTACCCGTTCAGGCTGCGTTCCGCCTACCGCTACAGGAGCTACCGCAGGGACCGAATCGTCACCATCGGCTTCCGCGTAGCGAGGACCGCCGTGGAGTGATAACTCCACGGCTTACATCCTTCCTCTTTTCTGCTTTACCTCTCAATCAAAGTCGATCAGGATTTAGAGGTCCGCTGATTGGTGGACGCTATATCTCGCGAAGCGAGTCGCATTTTTTCCAGAGGGCTGATGGTTAATTCCCGAAACTCGCGCCAAACAGGGCCGGCGCTCGAAGCGGCCTACCAACTCGTCAAATGGCTCGCGCCGACAGTGGAGAAATTTCCGCGCAGCCAGAAATTCGCGCTCGGTGATCGCGTCTTGGCCGCCGCCTACGACCTTCTCGAGCGGCTCATCGAGGCGACGTATACCCGCGAGCGCCGGCCGCTTCTGCGCGCCGCCAATCTCGCCCTGGAAAAGCTCCGCCTACTCTGCCGCCTCGCCTATGACCTCGGCCATCTCGACGCTCGTCTTTTCGAGCATGCGGCGCGCCAGATCGACCAGACCGGCCGACTCGTCGGCGGTTGGATGAAATCCGGCGACGCCTCTTCCGCCTGGACCAGCGATGGCGCGCCGCAAGCCGCGCATTGACGGCCTCTTCGACGAGATCGCCGATTTCGGCGCGCTCTTCGCCGCCGCCCGCCGCGCCATTAAGGGCAAGCGCCGCAGCCCTGGGGCCGCGGCGTTCATGGCCAACGCCGAGCGCGCCTGCTTGGCGCTCGAGCGCGCGCTCAAGGACGGGCGCTGGCGTCCCGGCGATTACACAGTGATGCTGATCCGCGATCCGAAGCCGCGCCGGATTTCAGCCGCGCCGTTTCGCGACCGCGTCGTCCATCACGCCGTCATGCGCGTCGTTGAACCGATTTTCGACCGCGGCTTCATCGATCAGAGCTTCGCGAACCGCGTCGGGCGAGGCTCTCACCGCGCGATCGCGCTCTATGAGCGCTACGCCGCCGAAGCGCGCCACGTTCTCAGATGCGACGTCTACCGCTACTTTCCGGCGATCGACCACGAGACGCTCAAATTGGACCTCCGCCGTCGCATTGGCTGCGATCGGACGCTGGATCTGCTCGATCGCGTCATCGACGGCTCCAATCCTCAGGAGCCCGTGCATCTGCACTATCCGGGCGACGACCTCCTGACGCCGGTCACGCGCCGGCGCGGTTTGCCGATCGGAAACTTGACCAGCCAGTTCTTCGCCAACCTCTATCTCGATCCGCTCGATCACTTTATCAAGGAGCGGCTGCGCTGCCGCCGTTACCTGCGTTATGTCGACGATTTCGCGCTCTTTCACGACGATCCGGCGCAACTCGCCGCATGGCGCGACGACATCGCCGCTTTTCTCGCCCGCCGCCGGCTCTCCTTGCATCCGCGAAAGACCCTGATCGCCGACAGCGACGCGCCGGCGATGTTTCTCGGCTACGAACTCGCCCGCGGCGGACGACGGCGCCTGCCCGAAGAGAATGTACGCCGGTTTCGAAATCGGTTGCGCGGGCTGCGGGACCGTTGGCGCGCCGGAACCGTCGACGCCGAGGCGGTGCGCGCCCGTGTCGAGGCGTGGATCGCCCATGCAAGCTTCGCGGACACGCTTTCGCTCCGAGCGGCGATTCTCGGCGGCGGCTGGTTCGATCCGTTCCTCATCCGCACGAAGCCGCGCAAACTGCGCACATATTGACAACTGACGGAGAATCCGTCCAAATGTTGTGGCCGAGCTTCGCTTGTCGTCCTCGGCCCTGACCGACCCAGAACCGTTCTTCGCGGCGGCTCGTGGAACAACAACCCGTTCAGGCTGCGTTCCGCCTACCGCAACAGGAACAACCGCAGGAACCGAAACGACAACATCGGCTTCCGCGTAGCGAGCACGCTCTCAGCCAGAGTTCGGCCGCCGTTCGGCGTCGGTCGAAGCGCGCGGGAGTGCGTCCAAGGTCGGCCATGATGAGCGGAAGCCGCCGCCGCGGTCTTGGTCCTTCGAGGGCGATCGCAGCGGGGCGCCTCTACAGGACTTCCGCGCCGAACGAGGCGCGGAAGTCTCGACGCGCCGCGACCGCCGCGGGAAGGCCGATCGCCGAGGTCGCCGGACGAGGTAAGGTAGTAAAGAGGAAGGATGTAAGCCGTGGAGTTGTCACTCCACGGCGGTCCTCGCTACGCGGAAGCCGATGACGTCGTCTCGGTCCCTGCGGTCGCTCCAGGCGCGGAAGGCGGAACGCAGCCCGAACGGGTTGCTGCCCCACGAGCCGCCGCGAAGAACGGAGAGGGAAAAGTCCCCGGAGCTGTCGAGCCATGGGTCGGGCGCCTTGGGATGGTCCCGGTAGGACTGGCGCCAAGGATCGGCGCACCACTCCCAAGTGTTCCCGCTCATATGGTCGAGACCGAAGGGATGTTGCTCCGGAAGATTCCTGTCGTGTTTCACGGAGACCGTGCCGACTCGTTTCGGGTCGTCTCGGTTCTGATAGCCGCCGAAGCGCGCGAATTCGTCCTTCGCCTCGTCGCCCCACCAATACGCCCGATCGGATCCGCGCTGGCCGCGGCACGCGCCTTCCCACTCCGCCTCGGACGGCAGACGGAACTGCTCGCCCACGACGCGCGACAGCCAGCCGCAGAAGGCGATTGCATCCCACCAGTTCACGCAGGTGACGGGATGATCGTCCTGTTGCTCGAATCCGGGCGACCGATAGTCCCGGTCTCCCTTCGTCTCCCAGCGCGAACCGGTCCAGACTCTCGCGCCCATCATGTCGCGTTCTTCAGCATCTGCGAAGGCGCGGAACTGGCGAAGCGTGACCGCCGTCGCCGAGAGGTCGAAGGCCTCGAGATCGATCTCCACCGGAGGCCCGCCATCGCCGAACGAACCGGAGCCCGTGCTTCCGGGCGCGCCGAGCGTGAAGCGATGCGCCGGGACGCGCCGCATGCCGTAGCTGGCGAAGGCGACAACTTCCCTCGCGAGCGCCTGCTCGGTTGGCTCATCCGTAGACAAATAGGCGGGAAAGCTCTCGTCCCGAGCCAGTCGACCGCGCGGAAGCGCCGCCGCTGACCGCAACGTGAGCCGCGCCGTCGTGTCGGTCAGCGGTTCCAGCGCTTTTTGCAGCCCGTTCTCGACATCCCCTCCGAGATCGGCTGGGAACGACCAACCCAGTCCCGTCAGGGCCAGCGCCGCTTGAGCCCGCGCCCGCTCGCGGCCGTTCGCCCAGAGCGCCTGCAACGCGTCACGGATCTCCGTGTCGCCCTCTCGTCGCGACAACCCCAAACGCCAGGCGGCGTCGCGCTGCGTTTCTTCATCGGCGCTCGCAAGCATCGCCAGGAGCGGCTCTGCGGCCTGCGCCGGCGGCGCCTCCATCGCCAGCCGCCGCGCGGCCGCGCCGAGCGCGGTTTCGTCGGCGACCAGCGCCTCGACGGGCGCGCGGTCGACCTCCGCGTCGGCAAACGCATGACCGACTTCCTCATGCGCGCCCGCAGCCTGGAACGCGACCGAGGGCGCCGCCTTAGCGAGGGTTGCAAGCGCCGCTCGGCGGCATCGAACATCTACCGTCGCGCGCGCCGGCGCCGATCGGCTCGGATCCGCCGAGAGCGCGATCTCGACCAGCCGCGCCGGCTCGTAATGGTCGAAATCTCGGAGCGCCGGATTGCGCCCGAGCCCGACGATCGGATCGAGCGCGTCATCGGACCCTTTGAAGCCGGCGTTCGGAAATCGGCTCGGATTGAACGCGTCGAGCCGCCCGTCGAGCCGCGAGAACGCGCGCCATTCGGCGAATGGATCGAGGATTGTGAGGTCCTTGTCGGCGAAGGCGCGGCTCCGGTCCCGCAGCCGGCTTGCGATGTTCAGCGCCAGCAGGATGGAAGCGATCAAGAGCAGATCCAGCGTCATGCGCAGGGCGAAGACGACCTGCGCGCCGAGCGCCGCGCTCGGCTTGATCGGCGAGCGGTTTTCGACGTTGAAGACCTCGGACCAGTCGACGAGCGGGACCGACTTCGCCAGTTCGCCGCCGAAGAAGCCGAGCCATGTCAGGAAGTCCGAGGTTCCGGCCATTTCGAGGTTCGCGACACCGCAATTCGGCGCGCAGGCGCGCTCGGCCGCTTCGGTCAGCACGCCGAAGGCCGAGGGCGACCCATCGCGCTCGCTAGCGAGATCGACCTGCGCGAGGAAGAGCGGCGTCAGGAAGAACAGGGCGATGATGCCGAAGAGCGCCTCGTCGCGCAGGTCTTCGCCGAAGCCGATCCGCGTGACCCGCGGACGCACCGGGCGTTCGTTCCGGTCGTGAGCGACAGGCCGGCTGCTGCGGCTGCGGCGCGAAACCATGAAGGCTTCGCGATCCCGCTCGATCCAACTCCAGCGCCGCGCGACGGCGAAGACGAGCGCGATGGCGAAAGAGACTGCGGCCAATCCGAGCTCCGGCGGCAGCACAAACGCCGAGGCGCTGAGAAGCGCGAGCCAGCCGAAGAAGACGCCGTATCGGCGCAGACGTTTGTCATAACCGGCGATGGACGCGCCGGCGATCCATCCGAGAACGCGGACGAAGATCCAATCGACAAAGCTGATGACGATGCTGACGAGGCTGAAAACGTGGCGAATGACGAACGGAATTACGTTGAGCGGGAGTTGTGTCGGCCAGCGCCAATGCCGCCGCCATTGCGCAACGCGCCTGCGGCGCTCGCGCATCCAGGCGCGGATCGGCTCGGCCAGAAGATGCTCGAGCGCGGCGAGAGCTACGACGCCGACGACCAATGCGATCGCGATCGTGCTCATTTCCGTCGGGATCTCGCAGCCGGCGTCGTCGGGCGCGCCGAAGACGCCGCCGTCGGCGCAATCCCGCGTCAACCATGCGATGAGCGTCACGAGCGTCGCGACGACGACGGCGGCCGTGCGGCCTACGGTCGGCCGAACGAGAACCTCGTCGACGAAGCGGCCACGCGCGGAGTCCGCCGCCGCCCACCGCTCCCAAGCGCGAAGGTCCCAGATCGACCAGTCGCCGATCCAATCCGCGAGCGCGCGACGCGCCCGTCCAAAGCGCGAGCGCCGCCAGATCCAACCGGCGCCCCCTGCGCCGCCCGCTTCGTCTTCAGCGTCGCCTCGCCGACCGACCGCGTCATCCGCCATTGCGCCGCTCCCCTCTTCGCCGGCGCGGGCCCGCGCCGGCTCTCCCGGGAGCATGATTACGCCCCAGCGTTCAGACTGCAATCAGGCCGAGAAGCTCCGGAGCAATTAGCCCCGCTCTTGCCCCGACGTTTCCGATATGGCGGCGGCTTCGCGAGAGCGGCGGCGCTCTCGGCGCGGCAGGCGTCGGGCGGGTCGCCCATCGCCACCCAAATCACGGACCGTGTTCGGCGATTGCTTCCGCGCTCTTCGACGTGGGCCATCATGCCGTGCTCGAGCGCGGCCAGTGCGCGGCCGATTGTGCGTTTGTCGCAGCCCGCCAATTCAGCGAGCTGCGCCCAGCTCTTTCCGACCACCTTCCCGGTATCGGTCGCGCTGACGCGCAACGCGTGCAAGACGCGCTGATGCATCGGCGTCAGAAAGTCGTCCAGATGCAAGTACGGCCGTAGAAGATGATCCCAGAACGACGGCTCACGATGGTCGCTCGCATCGAGCATCACGCCCTCCTAAATCGCCGTTTGATTCTAGTCGCTCGAAGATGGGATCCCAAGCTAAAAATGTTCGGATACGGCAAAAATGAAAGCAAAAATCAGAGCATGCCAGTCATTTTTTTGCACTTTGCGACAATTTACGGCGCTCATATTTCGGTTTGCCTGGCGATTGATAATGTTTAATAAAGTATATCTCCACATCTCGACTTCGGTGCATTTCAGCGAAAGCGCACTTGGCAATTATATTCCCCTGGACAAGATCCAAGAAAAATTCATTCATGACGGTACCGCCCCAAATCGCGGAAAAGGCCGTCATGTCGACACTTCGCGGAAAGCAGTTCGCAACCGTTCAAACGCCACGCGTGATCGCTCTACGCGTCGCGCCGGATCCGTCATTTATCGCCGAGCTCGACAGATGGATCGACGCGCATCCGCATCCGCGTCCTACGCGATCAGAGGCGATACGACACCTCGCGCGGATCGGAATGCGCCATAGCCGCAGCGCCGATGAACGGTGAAGAACGCGTCGCCCGACGCGTGCGCGGAGGGCGAATTTCCCATCAGTCTCCATCATGGAGCCGCCCGCTTTGAGGATGGATCTTGATAACTTTGAGCGCTCCCGCCACGCGTGTCCTCTCGATCGTGCTGTCGAGTGGCGGCGGAGGGGCGGTCGGGCCGTCCTCTTGATCGCCGCCCGCTGGCGCCGCATGATTTACCCCAATTGACAATCATTGGCCCTCGCAGGGCCAGAAGGTCGCATCCGGAACTAACGACGCCGCGTTCCTAGGTGGCGCGCGCCGACCGCATGGAGGTGTCTTGGAGTTGCTCTTCGCGCGAGGCGCACCCCTATCATGGGCATGACGATTGGCGACAAGTTCATAGAACTTTTGCCGGACGACGGTTCGCCGGTCCTGAACCGTGTCGTCCGACTAATGCTCTCGCGATCTCTGGGGCGCGCTGTTTCGCCCGAAGAATACTTTAACGTCCGAGACCAATTGCTGGTTCAGCGTCTCGTCGGTCGCGCCCGCGGCCCGGGCGGAAAGGTTTATCTTCTACCTAACGTCGTCTCTACGACGGAAAAATCCGCATATACAGCTTCAGATTTCGAAGAGGCGTCAGAAGTCGCGCTCATGCCGTTCCTCGCCGAATATCTTTCTGGCGCGTTTCGAGAGAGCCTAGACCTACCGGCTGACGCCTCCTGCTTCGTCGAGAACACGTCCTTCGCCGGACCGCGACGAGGGCGGTGGTCCCGCCCCGATTTCTTGCTGGTTTCGGTCTCACGGTTTCGATTCGTTCCGGACTGCCAGGTCGACGTGCATTCGTTCGAGCTTAAGACGGAGGCGGGCGCTGACGTCTTGGCAGTTTACGAAGCACTCGCCCAAACTCGATTCTCGCATTTTCGGCATCTCGTCTGGCAGTTAGCGATCGGATCTCGGCATGAGGCGCGTCTCGAAGAAATTCGGTCCCAGTGCCAATCTCATGGCGTCGGGCTGATTCTCATGCGCGCGCCCGCCGAGCCCGCCAGCTACGAAATCGTCGTGGATCCAGAGAGAAAACCGACGCCGCCCTCCATCATTGACGGGGCCCTGGAAGCGCGGCTGGCTCCTGCAACTCAGAGCGCGCTCGCATCTGCTGTGCGCTCAAGATGAAAGAGAAACCGACGTGACGCATTTCATTGCTATCGCGAACATGAAAGGCGGCGTCGGCAAGACGACTACGGCCATCGGACTTGCCGAGACCTTCGCCGCCCAAGGTGGACGAGTATTAGTCGTCGACTTAGATGCGCAAGCAAATGCCAGCTATTCGATCGCCGGATCCAAAATCCTGGAGGAGATTTACCGGAGCGATCAAACACTCGATGTATATTTTGAAGACAACTTGACAGGATCCTCTGATGGCGGCTCAATGCCAAGAATTGAGAAGTACATTCGCGACCGCGTATCCAGCGTGACGCAATTAGGCGATCAGCTCGACATTAGCCTTCTTGCGTGCTCTTCGCTTTTACGCGAAGTCGAACGCGACATGTTCATCACCTTGACTGAAAAAGGCTATAATTGGCGAGCAATTGGCGCGCGTGTTTCGACGCTTGTAGCGCGCGACATGAGCCGATTGAAGGGGCGCTACGACTATGTCTTGTTCGACTGTGGACCAGGCATTTCCGCCTTTGTCGACGCAGCGATCCGCGTCGCCGACTTGATAATCACGCCGACAATCCCCGATTTCATATCAACGTGGTCGATGGCGGCGTTTACGCGGTCGATGTCGGGTCGCTCGAGACGATACTGGGAAATAGGAACCGGCGAGAAAAAGCCCGTCGTCCTGGCGACGCGAGTGCGCACAAATGGTCGCCATCACAGCAAGCATCTTGATATACTGCGAAAGACGGCCGCGCGGCCTGATGCGGATTTTCGTATGTTTGACATAGAGATGACCGAATCGGCGATCGTGCCCGATGCGCTTATGCAAGTTGAGATTTTCGAGGAATCGGGCCGCACGAGTTACCAGCAAAAATGGGGCGCGTTCGCGGCGAATCTCGAAGCGCTGAGCAACGAGGTTGCCGCCGAACTCAATGCAAACACCGAGGAGCGAGCATGACAGCAGTGATTTTCGACGCGGGAGCCGTGTTTGGAGCGCTTACGAATAATAAGAACGCGTTTGCATCGATCGAGGCTGATCTTCGGAAGCAGGCGCGACAACTGCTCGAAAAAGGGATGAAGGCGAAGTCCTTCGGTTTGAACGAGATGCGGGAATTGGGCGAGACGCTCGGCGCGAGCCAACTCGCGCTCTGTCTCGACGCCTTCGCGATGGGAACTGTTCAGAGCGTGGTGAAGAAGCTCGATCCGCACAATGTCGCCTGCAAAGGCGCGAAAGGCGGCATTGACGCGGAATGGGCTCGGCGGCGCATCTTGGAACTAGCGAGGGGCTCGGAACCGGCCGAGAAGCCGGTCGCGCTGGACAAACTGCTTCCGGTCAAGATGCGCACCCCGGAGCACGTCGCCGGCGCACTCAAGACCTTGGGGCCGGAACGGTTCAGAGCAAGCCTCGAGGCGATGTCGGCCGCCGCGCCCAAATCCATGGTAAAGAAGCTGGATCCGACCAATCCGCGGGCGAAAGGCCCGGCGGGGGGCATCGACGCGGCTTGGGCAAGGAAACGAATCGCGGAAATCGCCGGAGATGCCAGCCTGGCCGCTATTCCGCTCGAACGGCCAGCAGATGCGAAGGCGTCGAAAAAGCGGGACGAGGAGGACTGGTACGATCGCGCGGACCGCGTCTACAGCGCGGCCTGGTGAGGACGGGTGGCGCGAAAATGTCCGGAATAAGCACCGCCGCTTTCGCCTCGAAAACAGAGCGGTAATACCCAGAATTGGCGGGCCCCGGTTCGATGCCGACCACGACTTTGGCGGCGGGACGGACAGGACATTCCTATAGGGGAATGTCCTGTCCGTCCCGCAGATCGGTCCGCCACAGCATGGCCTGATTCTGGCGAACGACACCCTTCTCGACCAATCCGCCGATCGCACGGGTCACCGCCTTGCGCCGCGCGTCGGCCTTGTCCGCCGCCATGTTCTCGGCGGCGTGAGCCCGGAACGCGCGCTCGTCGACCGCGATCACGGCGCCAGGTTCTGGGAAGCCAGTTCCGCCAGGATTGGGCCGACCGTGGTCAGAGGCGAAATTGTCGAAGGCTTCGAGGACCATGCGCTCATTCGACGTCAGTCGAGGTCCGGAGTCCCTCCGCGGCGCTTCAGCCTTCACCAGGCGACAGGACGTCACCGGATCGCCGTCCTCGTCGATCCCGAGCTCCACGCTCTCGAGCCGAAAGTGCAGCGCGTCGCCGAGCTCGGCGTCCCGCTGTTTCGTCGCCCTGAGCGTGATCACGCCGTCTTCCGATCGCTCGACGCGCAACTCGGTGTCGACCGCCGCGCGCAGCGCCGAGGAGCCGCGGGCGCCGTTGTCCAGGTTCTTGCCCGAGTGATGAACGAGCAGGACCGCCGCCCCGAACGCCGTTCGCAGGCGGTCCGCCGCCTTGACGATCGCACCCATCTCCTGGGCCGAGTTCTCGTCCCGAGAGTTGCAGCGCGCGAGCGTGTCGATGACGATCAGGTCCGCTCCGTCTTCCCATTCGCGACGGATCACCATCTCGAGCTCGGCAAGCTCTTGCGGATTGTCGAGCGCGACCGCCTCGGGGAGCCACCGAAATTTCTCGGGCGCCTCCTTCCCCGCCGCCGAGATCCGGTTGCCGAAACCGCCGCCGCCTTCAGCGGCGACATAGAGGACGCTTCCGCCGCGGACGCGTCGGCCTAACCAGTCCGTCGCGTCCGCGGCGACGGCGAGCGCGGCCGAGAGCGCGATGAAAGACTTGCCGTCGCCGCTCCGACCATAGAGCAGCCCGAGCTCCGTCCGCTCGAGCAGTCCCTTGATCAGGTAGGTCGAGGAGAGGTTCAGCTTCAGATCCGCAGGTCCACGCAGACGGAAGCGCGACTCGTGCGGCCTAGCCGGCGGATCGCCGCGCGCGAACGCCGCCGGATCCTTGACCGCGTCCAACATCACGACGCGGCCTTCCGAGGGCGATCGCCGACGACTCCGACCTCCTCGAGGAAATCGGCGCGATCCGACGGCGGCAGCAGGTTCCAGACGATAACGATCGCCGCGCGGCGCTGCGTTCGCGACAATAATTTAGCGTATTCGTCGAGGTGGAAGCTCACTCCCGCCTCTTCGATGATGAGATCCGGATCAATCGGACCGCGATGCGATTCGAAGAGGTCTTCGCGATCGTCGGCGGCAGCGCAATCAGCGCTTCCGCCGCTAGGAACCGAATGCGGGCCACATCGAGCGCCGCTCGCATTGTGCTCGAAAGCGGCCCGAGAATAGGCGGCGCTTCGAGCGCAAGGGCGCGGTCGATCGCCTGTCCGATCGACTTGATCCCCTGGCGGTCGCCCAAGCCTATCGCCACAGGTCGCGCCGCGCCGGCGCCGTGGGCAAAGAGATCCGGATCGCGCGAATGGACTTGCCACGCGTCGCGAGCGTACGTATCCGTCATGTGTTGGAACCTTCTTCGCGCCGGCCCTATTGGGTCTGGCGCTTTGTTTTTTTTGAGCGTCCGCGCCGCTTCGGGCGTGACGCGCTTTCGAGACGCGCGAAGTTTAGATTCGCGCCTGATCGACCTGCGGCTTCGAGTTCTTCGCGCGCTCCCGGGCGACTACTTCGTGGGTCGACCGAACTTTGTTCTCGTCGATCCAGGCCATCACGTCTTCGCTGACATAGTAGCGCGCCGCGCCGAACCGCGATTGCGAGAACGCCGGCCCCCTGCCATCCTTGGCGCGTTCGTCGAGCCAGCGTCGACTGAACAGGCCCGTTGCGGCAAGCTGGTCGGTCGACAGAATTCGCCCCGGCTTAAGCGGCGCGGCTTGATCTCCAGATCTCGCGCGCCACTCCTCCAGGTCTCGAACGCGCCGTTCCAGAACTTCGATGATCATTGATCTATTGTTCATTTCCGCCTCTTTTTCTTCGTGAGCGATGAGGCGAACGTGGCTCAACCGCGTTGGCGCCCTCTACCGATGGCGCCAACAATTTCCTCCTTCGACGCGAAAACATTTCCGATTCGCTCCCTTAAGCCGCGCTTTTTCGCGGCGCCAAGACCCGGGAAGCTTTCGCGCCGATTCTGGCCGGGCTCGTCCAGCCAGGCCGCGACGCGGCTTGCGAGATCGGAAATCGAGTTGAGCCGCGTGACGCCCATCTCGTCGAGCGCCTCGATCAACGCCTCGCGAAACTCCTCGTCTGAAGGTCCTTTCCGCGCCAGACGCGCACGCTCGAGATGCTCTGCTTGACGCCTGCCGCGCTCATACGACGACTCGAACCTGCCGCGGGTCTCGACCTCGCGCCAAAGCGCGCCGAGTTCGTTCGAGGCCTCGAGCCGCGCAAAGAAGCCGGAGCGCGAGCAGATCCGCCGGCACAATCGGACGATGGAAGCGGCGTAGAAGATGCGGTTCGCGCAGATCTCGATCGGCAGCGGTTGGGGACCGGAGGGGGCGTTCTCGGGAGGTTCGAGTTCAACCTCGTCGTCGGCGCCGGGCGCGCCCGCGGCAATGGCCTCCTCCACCAGTTCGCGAAGCCTCTCGTCGTCGCCCCGCAGATCGCCTCGGCCCGTGCCGGCGAGTGTTTTCGATGCCCAAGAGAGCGGCGCCGTGACGCCATTCCGAGCGAGCGACTCCGCCTGTGTGTCAATCGGCATACGCCCTTGGCCGATCTCTCTGAGGATCGCGGCCGCCTTCTCGCTCGACGAAAGCGCCTCAAATTCAGGATCGTCGAGACGCGGCATTCTGCGCCTAATCGAGAGACCGGCGCGCTCCTCGCGCGGCGAAAGCCGATCGACGAGCAAGCCGATGATCCATCGTGGGTGGCTCGGCGATGTTTGATCGCTTTCCGTCCACGCCCGCTCGAAAAGCTGAGCCGCGACGGCCCTCGCGGAATCGATACCGTGCGCGAGAGCGGGCTCGAACTCATCCGAGAGCCATGTCCGTGTCGCTCGCTCCAGTTCGACCAACGCGGGATGATTATTCATCTGCGGCGCCCCCTCGCTCAAGTGCCGCGATCGAACGAGCCGCATCGTCCGCGCGCTCGGCGACGCTCGGCAATTGGTCGAGATACGCATTAGTCATCGCCGGACTCGCGTGCCCGGCGTGTTGCGTCAGCTCGAACGCGTTCGCGCCGCGCGAGCCGTAGGTCGTGAGATTAAAGTGGCGAAAGTCATTGACGCGGGCCTTGCGCAGCCGCTGAGCAACAAACGGATCGCCACACGCGTCCGCCGCATGCTCAAGCGCGCGCCGAAAAACCTTGCGAATAGTCTTGTAGTCCAGCGGCTTAGACGTCGACTGGCCGAAAATCACGAACGGGCCCCGGCGGTCGGCGCCGCGAAGGAGACCGACGACCTCGCCTGGTACCGACTTCCGGTGGCGCCTGCCCTTGCTCTCGAACTCGACGCGCGTCAGGGCGTCATGGAGGTTTTCCCAGCGCAAGTCCTGTACGCCGCCGATACGCCAACCGGCGAACGCCGCGATCCGCAGTGCGAGGACTGCTTGCGGATTCGCCCGCTTCTCCGCCTCGAGTGCGCGAAGCGAGTTCAGTATGAGGCCGACTTCTCGGGGACGAAGATTGAACGCGTCAACGCGCTTCGCCTCCGAATACGCCCGGACGCGGGTTGTCGGATTCTGCGAAGCAAGAATGAGCTCGCGATCGACAGCGAAGTTGAACGCGGCCGCCACATCTTCGAGGCACCGGTTCGCCGTGGTCGGCTTGTCAACGAGGCGCCGCTTCATCGCTTCGACGTTCTCGCGCGCGATTTCAGTGATCCGTTTCGCTCCGAGGGCGGGCAAGATGTGCCGCTTCGCCCGGCTCCGCATGTTCACGAGCGTCCTCGGCGAGCGCGGCTTGCCAGTCCTCAACGACGGCGCCTCGATCGTACGCCGCATGAGCTCGGCGAACGTGATCTCGCGGCGGGCCTGATCGCGCTCCGCAGCGGGATCGTCGCCGAGGGCGACGGCCTCCTTGCATCGTCGCGCCGCCTCGCGGGCCGCGTCGGGCGAGAGCGAGCCGACGTCGCCGATCGTTACCAGCTTCTCGGAACCGGCCTTCGAGACGTATCGAATGGCGTAGACGGCCTTGCCGGACGCCCTGGCACGGATGTGAAAGCCGGCGACGCGCGTGTCCCAGATCCTGAGGTCACGGCCTTCGCGCGGAAGCCGCGCGATCGTCGCGACGGTGATTTTCGTCCGAGTCGCCATGTCGAAGCCCTCGTTGCTCGAAGCGCCGTCCGGCCCCGCGCGGGACAGTGTCTGGACAGGCACGTATGCGTTAATATCTGTTGGAACATGTACTCGCAAGCGAAAAAATGTAGAAACACGCAGAAGACGGTAGCGTATATTTTGAAATCTAAATGATTTTCCGCATCAATACTTGAGGCTCATAACCTGAAGGCCGCAGGTTCAAATCCTGCCCCCGCAACCACTGAAAGCCCTGGTAAGTCATAGGCTTATCGGGGCTTTTGTGTTTGTCGCCGCAGCTGGTCAAAATCCGAGAGCATGGCGGCGTCGATCGTCGATCTCGCCGCCGCGGCCCGGAAAACGCTGGCCGAGCGCCGGCCGAATATCCGATCCTCGGTCGGGGCTGGCCAGGGTCGGCCGCTTCACGAGCCGACGCGAGGACGGGCATGACCGGAACAGCCGACTTTCTCGTCATCGGCGGCGGGATCGCGGGCGTCAGCGCCGCCGCGCGGATCTCGGCCGAGGCGACCGCGATCGTGCTCGAGGCCGAGGGCGCCATCGGGACGCACGCCACCGGCCGCGCGGCGGCGATTTTCATCCGCAACTACGGCAACGCCGCGCTGCGGCGGCTGAACGCTCTGTCGGAGAAGGCGTTTCTCGCGCCCGAAGGGATCTCGGACGCGCCGCTCTTCGCGCCGCGCGGCGTCCTCACCATCGCCGAGGAGCGCGAGATCCCCAAGCTCGACGCCTATATGGACGGCGCGACCGGACTGGAGCGGATCTCGCCGGAGGAGGCGGTCGCGCTCTTTCCGATCCTGAAGCAGGCGCCGATCGCGGCGGCGGCGGTCGAGCGCGGCGCGCAGAGCATCGACGTCGACCGTCTCCTCCAGGGCTTCGCGCGGATGCTGCGCCGCAATGGCGGCGAGATCGCGGTCGACGCGGCGGCGCAGTCGGTCTCGCGCGCGGGCGGCGTCTGGCGCGTCGAGACGCCGTCGGGCGCGTTCGAGGCGCCGATCCTGGTCAACGCCGCCGGCGCCTGGGCGGATCGCGTCGCGGCGACGGCCGGCGCGGCGCCGGTCGGGCTCCGGGCGCTCCGCCGCTCGGCGGCGATCATCCCGGGGCCGGACGGCCTCGACATATCCGCTTGGCCGCTGGTCGTGAACGCGTCGGAGACCTGGTACTGCAAGCCCGAGGCCGGCAAGCTGATGGTCTCGCCGGCGGACGAGGACGAGGTCGAGCCGCAGGACGCCTATCCGGACGATCTCGTGCTCGCCGAAGGGATCGACCGTTTCGAGCAGGCGGTGACGATCGCCGTCACGCGCGTCGAGCGGCGCTGGGCGGGCCTGCGAACCTTCGCCGCGGACCGGACGCCCGTCGTCGGCTTCGCGCCGGACAGGGACGGCTTCTTCTGGCTCGCCGGCCAGGGCGGCTACGGCCTCCAGACCGCGCCGGCGCTCGCCGAGCTCGCGGCGGATCTCTGCCTCGGCCGCGCGCCGGCGTTGGACGAAGCGGTGGTCGAGAGCCTGTCGCCGAGCCGTTTCGTCGGCGGCTGAGCCTGCGCCGGCGCGGCCGAGGCGGGACAAGGTTCTCAGTTCCTACCGGCGGGAGAGAGCGCGTCGGCCGAGACGGCGGGTTCGGTCGCCGCATTCATCGGACGACAACCGACCGACAGGTCAATTGCATTTATCCCATTTCTTTATACAGCCGTTTCGCTTGCGAAGCAGCGACTTATCCCTTGGCGCCGAGGCCGGAGCCTTCACCGCGACCGAGACGCCGGCGCTCGAAAAGCCGCGAAGCGGGTCGAGGCTTTATCGGCCGCGGCGCCGCGCGACGGTCCCTCTCGGCGGAGCCAGGGCCAAACGCTGCGCCCGGCCGCGTCGAAGGCCGACCGTCCCGCCTTCACGGCCGGCTCAACGATCCAGCCCGAGCCAGTACCGGACCGTCGACGCCACGCCGGTCTCGGCGAACGCCTGCTGAGCCCGATCCTCGACGAGCTTGGCCGCCTCGGGCGACAGCTTCAGCGCCTTGGCGATTTCGTCGAGCGCGGCCCGTTCTTTCGGCCCGACGGAGTCGAGCGAATAGGCGACGAGCGCCGCGCCCTGGAAGGCCGTCACCCGATCCTCGTCCGACATGTCCTTCGCGATCGCGCTCAGTTCGTCGCCGATCGACACCGGATGCGCCGTCATCTCGTCGAACAGCTCCCGAACGAGATCGTCGCCGATGGTGACGTCGGCGAGCTTCGACGCGAAGTTCTCGATCACGTTCAGCTCGCGCTCCGCCAGTTTTCCGTCGGCGGCGGCGACCGCTAGGAGCGATCGCACAATGGCGCGGTTGCGGCGCATGGCCTTCGCTTGCTCGGCGCTCGGCCGATCGGGGCGGTCGCCGAGCGCCGAGCGCGCCGCCGTCATGACGAAGGCCAACGCGCCCGCGAGAGCGCAGACGTAAACGACGCTGACGCCGACGGCGTCGCCGAACAACTCGGTCGCCGCGAATGCGACGACGCCGAGCGCGGCCCACGCGCCGCCGGCCAGCATCAGTTGCTGATTCGTAAATCTCATCGCCGTTCCCCCGGGCGCCGCGAACTTCACCGATCGCATCGCCGCCGTTTCTGCGGCCGCGATCCTCCTGACCGAGGCGCAGTATAGCCGAGCAGGAAAAACGGTCGATGGATTTGCGCGACGGAAGCGTCGCGCCGCCGGGGTCGCCCGCGACCACGCCAGAGCGCGCGCGGCGGCGCGCCGACCGCCCGATCAAAGACCCGCGAGCGCCGCCTCGGCGCAGGCGACGTCGTCCGGGCCGAGCGCGCCGGAGACGCCGACGCCGCCGACGACGGCGCCCTCCGCCACTATCGGCAGTCCGCCGTCCCAGGCGCAGGCGCGCGGGCGGTTGGAGAGGCCGGCCGTCAAGGTCGGGCGCGAGGTCATGCGCTCGCCGAAGGCGGCCGTCGATTTGCCGAGCGTCGCCGCCGTCCAGGCCTTGTCGATCGCGTAGTCGCAGACCGGCGCCGGCGTTCCGTCGATGCGGCCGAAGGCGACCAGAGCGCCGCCCGGGTCGCAGACCGCCGCCGCCACGGTCCAGCCATTGGCCGCCGCATGAGCGAGCGCGCGCTCGACGAGCGCCTTGGCGCTTTCATAAGAGACGGTTGGCTGGGCGAAAGTCTTCATTGCCGGGCCTCCGAGGGATCGAGGGCGTAGTCGAAGACGAGAACGCCGTCCTGGCCGCCCTCGGCGGCGGCGACGAGCCGAGCGCCCGCCGCTTGATGCGCCGGATCGTCGAGATAGCGCCGCCGGGCCGCCGCGTCGTCGAAATCGACAATGAAGCCGTGAGCGAAGCCCTTGATCATCTCGGTCTCGGGCGAGGTGTTGGCCACAGCGCGAAAGCCGCCGCAGCCCGGTAAAGCGGCGGCGACGTCGGCGATCGCGCGCATCAGCTCCTCGCGCGCCGCGTCCGTCACATCGGCCTTGAACCGCGTCAGCACAATATGTCGGATCATCGGTCTCGCTCCTTTTCGCCTCCGCCCGCAACCGGCCCGACTAGGCCCGAGCGCCGCGCTTGAGGAGCTCGCGGGCGATCACCGTGCGCTGGATCTGCTGCGTGCCCTCGTAGATCTGCGTGATCTTGGCGTCGCGATAGAGCCGCTCCACCTCGAAGCCGCGGATATAGCCGACGCCGCCGAAGATCTGCACCGCGTTCCCCGTCTGCGCCACCGCCGTGTCGCCGGCGACGAGCTTGGCCATCGAGCAGGCGGCGTTGGCCGGCAGGTCGTTGTCGATGAGCAGCGCCGCCCGATGCGCCAGCGCCCGCGCGCCGGCGATCGCCGTCCCCATGTCGGCGAGCATCCACTGCAACCCCTGGTTCTCGGCGATTGGCCGGCCGAACTGCCGCCGCGTCCGCGCGTAGTCGAGCGCCGCCTCGAGCCCGGCCTGCGCGATCCCGACCGCCAGCGCCGCGATGCCGAGCCGGCCCTTCTCGAGCACGCTCATCATCATGTGAAAGCCGCGCCCTTCCTCGCCGAGCAGCGCGTCCGCGCCAAGGCGCGCCTCGTCGAAGGTCAGCCCGCCGACCTGGCTCGCGCGCTGGCCCATCTTGTGCTCCTTCGGGCCGCGCGTGACGCCGTCCGCATGGAGATCGACGATGAAGATCGACATGCCGCGATGGCCGGCGGCCGGATCGGTGCGCGCGAGCACGAAGGCGAGATCGGCGACCGGCGCGTTGTGGATCCAGAGCTTGGCGCCCGAGAGACGCCAGCCCTCGCCGTCGCGCGTCGCGGTCGTCTTGACCCCGGCGACGTCGGAGCCGGCCTCGGATTCGGTGATGCAATAGGCGACCTTGGTCTCGGCGCGGACCATCGGACCGATGATGCGGTCGCGCTGGGCGACCGTCCCATAGCGGCTGAGAAGCGTCGCGATGAGTTCGATCAGGCCGCATTGATCGGCGACCGAGGCGTAGCCGCGCGAGAGCTCCTCCATCACGATCGCATAGGCGAGCGCGTCGAGCCCGGCGCCGCCATGCTCCTCCGGGATAGAGATCGCGAAGAGCCCGAGCGCGCCCATCTGCGCGTAGAGCTCGGACGGAAAGCGCTCGTCGCGGTCGAGCGCCTCGGCGAGCGGCCGCACTTCCTCATCGGCGAACCGGCGCGCGGCGTCCTGGATCTGCTCGTAGGTCTCCGCGTCGTTTCGCGGCGTCGGGAACTCGGTCATGGCGTGCTCCGCGCGGCGTCGGCCGCGATGGCGTTCAGTAACTGGTTAGTTACTTATCTGAGCGCTGTCAACCGACGCGGCGCCGCTCAGCGACCTTCGAAGTCCGGCGGCCGCTTGGCGCGGAAGGCGGCGAGGCCTAGCCTCAGATCGGCGCTCGACGCCGCCCAGCCGCCGGCGAGCGCGTCGAGCGGCCGCTCGCGCTCCTCGCCCTCGGCGGCGTTGACGGCCATTTTCGTGATCTCCACCGCGAGCGGCGCGCGCGACGCCGCCTTCGCCGCCCAATCGCGCGCCGCTTCGAGGCTTTCTCCGGTCTCGACGACATGATCGACCAGGCCGAGCGCGCGCGCGGTCTCGGCGTCGAAGATCTCGCCGAAGAGCGCCATGCGGCGGACCAGCCGCGCGCCGAAGCGCCGCGCCGCGCGCTGCGTTCCCGACCAGCCGGCGACGATCCCGAGCCCCGGCTCCGGTTGGCCGATCGTCACGTCCGCCTCGGCGATTCGCAGATCGGCGCAGGCCGCGAGCTCGAGCCCGCCGCCGAGCGCCGGACCGTTGAGCGCCGCGATCACCGGCTGGCGCAGCCGCGCCAGCGCGTCGAAGGCGGCGTGTCCGTCGCGGATCCAGCGTCGCGCGAAGTCTTCGGGCGCCAGCGCGCTCCAGGCGTCGATGTCGCCGCCGGCGCAGAAGCACCTGTCGACGCCGGTGAGGACGACCGCTCTGACGGTCGGATCGGCGTCAAGCCGGCCGCAGATCTCGGCGAGGCGCCGGATCATCGCCGCGTCGAGCGCGTTGCGCTTCTCCGGCCGATCGATGGTGATGACGCCGACCGGGCCGTCGGTGTCGACGCGGATCCGCGCCGCCGCGCTGTCGTCGCTCATGTTGACCGCCTTTCGTCGCTCGCAGAACATCTCGGGCGCCGCCGGGCTTGCGGGCGCCGCCGGCGACGCGTAAGTAAGTAAGTAAACAGATGGTGCATTAAATGTCGAGCGCGACGGCCGAGCGCCGCGAGGAGGAAAGATGACGTCCGTCTATTTTCAGAAGAGCTTTCAGCGCAGCTTCGGCACCTGGCCGCTCAAGGGCGCGGCGTGCGACGCGGCGGTCAAGACGGCGCTCGAGGTCGGCTATCGCGCCTTCGACACCGCGCAAATGTACGAGAACGAGGCCGAGGTCGGCGCGGCGCTGGCGAGCTCCGGCGTCCCGCGCGCCGAGCTCCTGATCACGACCAAGGCGCATCCGGACAACTACGACGCGGCGCGGTTCATCCCTTCGGTCGAGGCGAGCCGCGAGAAGCTGCGCGTTGATCAGATCGACGTCCTCCTCCTCCATTGGCCGCCGGCGGGCGGCGACGTCGCGCCGCCGCTGCGGCTCCTCTCCGAGGCGCGGGCGAAAGGGCTCGCGAAGCATATCGGCGTCAGCAACTTCAACGTCGCGATGATGCGGACGGCGACGGCGACGATCGCCGATCCGATCGCGACCAATCAGGTCGAGTTCCATCCGCTGCTCAATCAGGACGCGCTGCTGGCGGCCGCGGCCGAGACCGGAATCCCGCTCGCGAGCTATTGCTCCGTCGCGCGCGGCGCGGTGTTCAAATATCCGCTCTTCGCCGAGATCGGCGCCCTTTACGGCAAGAGCGCCGCCCAGGTCGCGCTGCGCTGGATCGTGCAGAAAGGCGTCTCGATCAACACGATGTCGACGAAGCCGGACAACATCCGCGCCAATTTCGACATCATGGATTTCAGCCTCTCGAGCGTCGACATGGCGCGGATCGAGGCGCTGACGAAGACGAACTACCGGATCGTCACCGCCGACATCGCGCCCTGGGCGCCGCCCTTCGACTAGAGGCGCGCGTTCGGCGAAAGCGAGGCGCTCGGGCTCACCATCGCGAAAGCCGTCTTTCGCCCCGGATCCGACGTCGCCTTTCGCCCTCCGACAGCGCGCCGGACGCCGCAAGGACGCGATTTTCACGAAAATCGCGCCGCGCAAGCGCGGTAAATCCTTGCCCCGTCCGGCGCGATGTCGGTTCGAGGGCGGGCGACGGCGGCTCCAGCGCGAAAGACGGGCCTCGAGCGAGGCGCCCGGCGTCAGCACACGCTCTGCAACCGCTCCGCACAAACGGCGAGCGTCTCTTCGATCGGGCGCTTCCACCAGTTTTCGGCCGAGAAGATCTCGACCTCGACCGCGCCGGCGTAGCCGGACGCCTCGATCGAAGCGCGGATCGCGCGGATGTCGACGACGCCGTCGCCCATCATGCCGCGATCCGTGAGAAGGTCGCGGGTCGGGACGAGCCAGTCGCAGACATGGAGCGCCATGATCCGACGCGCGGCGCCGGCGCGGGCGATCTGCGCGTCGAGATCGGGATCCCACCAAACGTGATAGACGTCGATCGCCACGCCGATCTCCGGCGCCGCGCCCGGCGCGGGCTCCAGGCGCTCGGCGAGGTCGAGCGCCTGCTCGAGCGTGTTGAGGCAACCGCGATCGGCCGCATACATCGGATGCATCGGCTCGAGCGCGAGCGTCACGCCGAGGGCTCGCGCGTGCTCCGTCAGCGCCGCGACGCCCGCCTCGACCTGCGCCCTGGCGTCTTCGAGATCGCGCGAGCCGGGCGCGAGGCCGCCGACCACGAGCACGAAGCACGGCGCGCCGAGCGTCGCCGCTTGATCGAGGGCGCGCTTGTTGTCCTCGATCGCCGCGCGGCGGGCCGCCTCGGTCGCGCCCGGAAAATAGGTCGAGCGGCAATAGCCCGACACCGCGAGCCCGGCGTCGCGGATCCGCGCCGCCGCCCGGCCGGCGTCGTCCGCGTCGATCTCGCGCCGCCACGGGCAGATTGCGCCGAAGCCGGCGCGCGCGATCGCGTCGACGGTCTCGCCGATCGGCGCCTGATAGCCGAGCGTCGCGGTGTTGATCGCGCAGAGATCGAGGCGGCCGGCAAGATCGCGCATCGCTCAGGCGTCCGCGCCGTAGAGCGCGAGGAAGCGCCGCATCCTCGCGACCGCGAGTTCGGGATCGCGCAGAAGACCGGCGGCGTCGGCCAGACGGAAGAGCTCGGTGAAATACGGCAGCGGCCGCATCGCCTGCGCGCCGCCGATCATCACGAAATGGTCCTGGTCGCCGTTGAGATACGCCATGAACACGACGCCGGTCTTGTAGAACTGCGTCGGCGCGCGAAAGATCCAGCGCGAGAGCGGCACGGTCGGCGCGAAGATCAGCTCATAGGTCTCGACGTCGCCGCGGGCGAGCGCCGCCAGAGCCGCCGAGGCCGAGGCGGCGATCGGGTCGAAGATCCCGAGCAGCGCGTCGCTATAGCCGTCGGCGTCGCCGCGAATGAGCGCCGGATAGTTGAAGTCGTCGCCGGTGTACATCTTGACGCCCGCCGGCAGCCGCCGGCGCATCGCGACCTCTTTCGTATCGTCGAGGAGCGAGATCTTGATCCCGTCGACCTTGGCTTCGTTCTCCGCGATCACGCCGAGCGCGGTCTCGAGCGCCGGCTCGAACGCGTCCGCGCCCCAATAGCCGGCGAGCGCCGGATCGAACATTTCGCCGAGCCAGTGCAGGATCACCGGCCGATCCGCCGCCGCCAGGACGGCGCGGTAGACGTCGGCGTAGTCCTCGGGCCGCGTCGCGACGCGGGCGAGCGCGCGGCTCGCCATCAATATGACGCGGCCGCCCTTCGACTGAACAGCTTCGAGCTGCTCCAGATAGGCGGCGACGACGTCGTCGAGCGTCCGCGCGTCCGCCGGCGCGAGATGGTCGGTTCCAACGCCGGAGAAGATGCGCTCGCGCTCCTCGGGCGCGGCCGCGGCGAGCGACCGCTCGATGAGTTCGCGCGCGCCCGGCCAGTCGAGCCCCATGCCGCGCTGGGCGGTGTCCATCGCCTCGGCGATCCCGAGGCCGAGATCGAGGAGCCGGCGGCGAAAGGCGAGCGTCGCGTCCCAGTCGATCGCCGGGCCGCGGCTCGGCTCGATCGCGGCGAACGGATCGGCGACGACATGCGCGGCCGAGAAGGCGACGCGGTTGAAGTCGTGGGGCGGGCTCGGCTCGGCGACCGGCTCGCCGATCAGGGCGTAGCGCGACAAGGCGCCGGTTTCCTCCGGCAAGGCGATCGAAAGGCTCATCGCGGGCTCCTAGAAGCGTTGGACCAGCATGCCGCCGTCGACCCGGAGCGCCTGGCCGGTGCTGTAGGCGAGCTTGCCGGTCGCGAGCAGCGCCGCGGCTCGGCCGACATCCTCGGGCTGGCCGATCCGCCGCGTCAGCGCGAAGCCGTCCTCGATCATCTCCGCGTATTTCTCGAGCGACGGCGCGGTCATGTCCGAGGCGATCACGCCGGGCTGGATCTCGTAGACGTTGACGCCCTCGGGCCCGAGCCGCGCGGCGAGACAGCGGCTCGCCATCGACGCCGCGGCCTTGGAGATCGCGTATTCCGGGCGGTTCATCGCCACGGCGACGGCGTTCGACGAGGTGACGTTGATGATCGAGTAATGCCGATCCGCCGGCCGCTCGCGCGCGAGCAGGCGCTTGGCGAAGGCTTGGGCGAGGAAGAACAGGCCGCGCGTGTTGATCGCCTGGCAGCGGTCGTAGCTCTCGGGCGTCGCGTCGAGCGGATCGCCGCGGCGCATCGCGCCGACGCCGGCGTTGTTGACAAGGCAGCTGAGCGGACCGATGGCGGCCTCGGCGGCGTCGAGCGTCGCGTCATGGCCGGCGATCTCGGCGACGTCGCCGACGACGGCCGCCGCCTCGGCGCCGAGCGCTCGGATCTCGGCGACGGTCGCGTGGAGGTCGGGCGCGTCGATCTCGGCGTTGACGGCGACGGCGAAGCCTTCGCGCGCCAAGGCCAGCGCAACGCCCCTGCCGATGCCGCGCCGCCCGCCGGTGACGAGCGCCGCGCCGCTCACGGCCCGGCTCCCGGGCGGCTTCGGCGGGTCGTTCGCGAGCGGGTCCGAGCGCGGCGCATGGCGTCTCCGTGTTCTCCGAGGATCGGCGGCGCCGAGCCGGTTGACGGCGCCCGGCTCAGCCGATTAGTAACCAACTAGTTATTTCCTTGGCGAAGGTCAATCGCTTTCGTCCGCCGCAAGGAGCCGACCGCATGAGCCTTGGCCGAACGTTGCTCGGCGCCGACGAGATCGCCGCGCGCATCCCGGACGGCGCGACGATCGGACTCGCGGCCTCGGGCGTCTTTCTCGAGGCCGACGAGATCTACGCCGCCATCGAGCGGCGGTTCCTCGCGACCGGCCGGCCGACCGGGCTCACCATCGTCCACGCGCTCGGGATCGGCGACGGCAAGGGCTCTGGGCTCGGGCGCTTCGCCCATGAGGGGCTGACGCGGCGCGTGATCGGCGGGCATTGGAGCTGGTCGCCGGCGATGCAGAAGCTCGCGGCGGACAACAAGATCGCCGCCTACTCGTTTCCGGCCGGCGCCATCTCGACCTTGATGCGCGAGAGCGGCGCGCGCCGGCCCGGGCTGATCACGCATATCGGTCTCGGCAGCTTCGCCGATCCGCGCCTCGGCGGCGGTCGCATCAACGCGGCGGCGACCGAGGAGCTGGTCGAGATCGTCGCCTTCGACGGGCGGGAATGGCTGCGCTACAAGCCGCTCAAGATCGACGTCGCGCTGATCCGCGGCACCTCGATCGACCCGCAAGGCACCGTGTCGCTCGAGCGCGAGCCCTGCGATCTCGACGCCTACGCCGTCGCGTTGGCCGCGCACAACTCCGGCGGGCCGGAGCGGCGCGGCCAGGTCTACGCGCAGGTCGAGCGCGCCATCGACGCCCGCGCGACGCCGGCGCGGCTCGGCCGCATTCCCGGCGTTCTGGTCGACGCGGCTCATGTCGCGCCCGAGGCGCGCAAGACCTATCTGCCCGGCTACGACCCGCATGTGAGCGGCGAGGCGCCGATCGATCCGGCCGTCGAGCACGACCTCGAGGAACCCGAGGGCCTGCGCCGCCTCGTCGCCGAGCGCGCGCTCCGCGAGATCCCGAGGCGGGAAGGCCGTCCGGTGTCGATCAATTTCGGCTTCGGCATTCCCGGCGGCATTCCGGCGCTCGCGAAGCGCGCCGGCCTCGACTACTGGGGCACGATCGAGCAGGGAATCCACAACGGCCTGATGATCGACGGCCCGATGTTCGGCGCCGCGCGCGACCCGGGCGCCGTCATCTCCTCGACGGATCAGTTCGACTTCTATTCCGGCGGCGGCATCGAGATGGCGTTTCTCGGCATGGGCGAGATGGACGGCGCCGGCGACGTCAACGTCTCGATGTTCGGCGGCTCGGTGGTCGGTCCGGGCGGCTTCGTCGACATCACCCAGACCGCGCGAACGGTCGTCTTCTGCGGCGCCTTCGAAGCGAAGGGGCTGAAGGCGGAGCGCGTCGACGGCCGGCTGAGGATCCTGTCGCCGGGCGCGGCGCCGAAGCTGGTCGAGAAGGTCGCCCATGTCACCTTCAGCGGCGCGCAGGCGCGGCGGAACGGGCAGAGGGTGGTCTACGTCACCGAGCGCGCGGTCTTCCGCCTCGGCGCGTCGGCGGTGGAGCTGATCGAGCTCGCCGAGGGCGTCGATCTCGAGCGCGACGTTCTGGACCGGATGGGCTTCCGGCCGGAGATCGCGCTCTCGGCCTGATCGTCGGCCGTCAGGCGCGCACGAGACGACGGACGGTCTCGAGATTGAACGCGAGCCGCTCGTCCAGCGCCTCGGGCGCCATCGTCTTGAGGTCGTAGATGAACGCGTTGGTGTGGCAGTTGGTCAGGTAGTAATAGTTGATCGCCGCCACGGTCAAATTCAGTTGGATCGGGTCGACGCCGGGGCGGAACACGCCTTTTTCGACGCCGCGCTGCAGGATCGACGCGACGAGATCGACATAGGGCGGAAACGCGTCGCGCACTTCGTTCAGCTTCTTGATGTGCTGCGCCTTGTGCAGGTTCTCGCTGTTGACGAGCCGCAGGAACTCCGGGTTCTTGAGGTAATATTTCCAGGTGAAGGTGACCAGCGCGTCGAGCGCGTCTTCCGGCTCCATCTCCTCGAGCCCGAGCTTGCGTTCGGCCCGGCGAATGTCGAGATAGGCCTCCTTCAAGACCGCCTCGAACAATTCCCGCTTGCCGCCGAAATAGTGGTAGATCATTCGCTTGTTGGCGCGGGCCCGCTGGGCGATGGCGTCGACCCGGGCGCCGCCGATGCCGAGCTTGGCGAATTCTTTCTTGGCGGCGTCGAGAATACGAGCTCGGGTTGCGTCGGCGTCGCGAATTTTGGGGCGGTCCGCCACGATTTCTTTCACCATTGTCTCGGTCTGCTCACCTTCATCGCTTTACGTCGTTGATACCACGGCGTCGCTTTCGATTCACGCCATCCGGGAGACGACGCCGCGTCGCGTCCGGCGGGATTTCCGCATTGCGCTCTTACGCACCATCTGGTTAGTTATATCGGCGCTTGTCAACGCAGGAGAGCGAGCCATGCTGGACGGACTGCCGAGCGAGCCGACGCGTCGGCGCATGTGGATCGACGGCGCATGGGCGGACAGCGTCTGCGGCGCGACGATGACGCGCGCGAGCCCGGCGCACGACGTTCCGGTCTCGACCATTCCGGCCGGCGTCGCCGAGGACGCCGATCGCGCGGTCGCCGCCGCAAGGCGCGCCTTCGACGACGGGCGCTGGTCCGACCTCTCGGGCGCCGATCGCGCGGCGGTCCTGCTCGACGCGGCGCGCGGGATCCGAGCGCGCGCCGAGGAGCTCGCGCTCGCCGACTGCCTGGAGGCCGGCAAGCCGATCTCTCAGGCGCGCGGCGAGGTCGCCGGCGCCGCCGGCGTCTTCGAATACGCCGCCGGCCAGGCGCGCGCGCTGCATGGCGACAGCTTCAACAATCTCGGCGCCGGCATGTTCGGCCTGGTGACCCGCGAGCCCATCGGCGTCGTCGCGGTGATCACGCCCTGGAACTTCCCGTTCTTCATCCTCGCCGAGCGCGTCCCGTTCGTCCTCGCGGCCGGCTGCACGGTCGTCGTCAAGCCGAGCGAGCACACTTCGGGCTCGACCTTGATCATGGCCGAGATCCTCGCCGAGGCGGGCCTGCCGAAGGGCGTCTACAACGTCGTCACCGGGCTCGGGCCGGCCGTCGGCGCGCGGCTGACCGAGCATCCGGACGTCGACATGGCGAGCTTCACCGGCTCGACCGCCGTCGGCAGGAGCACGCTCGCGGCCTCGAGCGGCAATCTCAAGCGCGTCGGGCTCGAGCTCGGCGGCAAGAACCCGCAGATCGTCTTCGCCGACGCCGACCTCGAGGCGGCGGCGGACGGCGTCGTCTTCGGCCTCGCCTTCAACGCCGGCCAATGCTGCGTCTCGGGCAGCCGTCTCGTCGCCGAGGCGCGCGTCGCCGACCGTCTCGCCGAGCGCGTCGTCGACAAGATCGGCCGGCTCAAGGTCGGCGATCCGCTCGATCCGGAGACGCAGGTCGGCGCGATCGTCGACGAGCGGCAGAACGAGAAGATCCTCGGCTTCATCCGCGAGGGCGAGGCGTCGGGCGCGCGCCGGCTCTGCGGCGGCGGGCCGCTGGCGCTCGGCCGCGGCCGCTTCGTCGAGCCCACCGTCTTCGCCGACGTGACGCCGGAGATGTCGATCGCGCGCGACGAGATCTTCGGACCGGTCCTCTCGATCCTGCGGTTCGACGGCTTCGACGAGGCGATCCGCATCGCCAACGACACCTGCTACGGCCTCGCGGCGAGCGTCTGGACGCAGGACCTCGCCAAGGCGCTGCAGGCGATGAGGAAGGTCAGGGCGGGCCGCGTTTGGGTGAACTGCACGATCACCGGCGGGCCGGAGCTGCCGATCGGCGGCTTCAAGGAGTCGGGCCACGGCCGCGAGACCGGCGTCTACGGCGTCCACGAGTACACCGAGATCAAATCGACGCATATCGAGCTTGGCCCGCGCGCGAACTGGGTCGCAGACTGAGGAACGAGAAGCGCCGAACGCGCCAGGACAGGAGGGCGAAAGCATGACGGCCTACGACTATGTCATCGTCGGCGGCGGCTCGGCGGGCTGCGCCCTCGCGGCGCGGCTGACCGAGGTTCCGGAGGTCTCCGTGCTCCTTCTCGAGGCCGGACCGACGGACCGCAACCCCTACATCCACATGCCGATCGGCTTCTACAAGATGACCGCCGGCCCGCTCACCTGGGGCCTCAAGACCGCGCCGCAGCGCCATGCGATGGACCGCGAGATCCCCTACGCCCAGGCCCGCGTCCTCGGCGGCGGCGGCTCGATCAACGCCGAGGTCTTCACCCGCGGCTGCCCGGAGGACTATGACGCCTGGGCGTCGGAGTTCGGCTGCGCCGGCTGGAGCTTCGCGGAAGTGAAGCCCTACTTCCTGCGCTCCGAGGACAACGACATGCTCTCGGGTCCGCATCACGGCGTCGGCGGACCGCTCGGCGTCACCACGCCGAACGCCCAGCCGCTGACCCGCGCTTTCGTGCAGGCCTGCCAAGAGCTCGGCATGCCCTACAATCCGGACTTCAACGGTCCGCGGCAGGAGGGCGCCGGCGCCTATCAGATCACCGTCCGCGGCGGAAGGCGCTGCTCGGCGGCGACGGGCTATCTCAAGCCCGCGCGCGGGCGGCGCAACCTGACCGTGCGCACCGACGCGCAGGCGCTCCGGATCCTGGTCGAGAACGGCCGCGCCGTCGGCGTCGAGGTCGGGCCCAAGGGCGGCGGCGCGACCGAGACCATCCGCGCCGAGAGCGAGGTGATCCTCGCCAGCGGCGCGATCGGCACGCCGAAGCTGATGATGCTCTCGGGGCTCGGCCCGGCGGACGATCTGCGCGCGCACGGGATCGACGTCGTCGCCGATCTGCCGGGCGTCGGCCAGAACCTGCACGACCATTTCGGGATCGACCTCGTCTACGAGCTGAGCGGCCCCTACAGCTTCGACAAATACAACAAGCTCCATTGGATGCTCTGGGCCGGGGCGGAGTATCTCCTCTTCAAGAAAGGGCCGGTCGCCTCCAACATCGTCGAGGGCGGCGCCTTCTGGTACGCGGACGAGACCGCGCCGACGCCGGACCTGCAGTTCCATTTCCTGGTCGGCGCCGGCGTCGAGGAGGGCGTGCCGAAGATCGCCTCCGGCTCCGGCTGCACGCTCAACTCCTATACGCTCCGCCCGCGCGCCCGCGGCTCGGTGACCTTGCGCAGCGCCGATCCGGCCGACGCGCCGATCGTCGATCCGAATTTCTTGGGCGATCCCTACGACCTCGAGACGTCCGCCGAGGGCGTGAAGATCAGCCGCGAGATCCTGAGCCAGCCGGCGATGCGCCGCTATGTGAAGCGCGAGCATTTTCCGGGCGACGAGGTGCGCACGCAGGCGGATTTCGAGGCCTACGCCAGGCGCTACGGACGGACGTCCTATCATCCGGTCGGGACGTGCCGGATGGGCGTCGACGAGGAGGCGGTCGTCGATCCGCAGCTCCGCGTGCGCGGGATCGAGGCCTTGCGGATCTGCGACAGCTCGATCATGCCGCGGCTCGTCAGCTCCAACACCAACGCGCCGTCGATCATGATCGGCGAGAAGGCGTCGGAGCTTATCCTCGGCAACCGTTCGGGCGCCGCCTCGGCGGCCTGATCCGGAACGGCTCGGACGGCCGTCAGGCTTCGCGCAGGCGCCGCCGACGCAGGCGCGGCCGCCAGACCCCGAGCGCGACATTCGCCGTCGCCAGCGCCATCATCACCCAAAGCGCGCCCCATTCGGGGCCGAGCGACAGGCCGAGCTCCGCGACGTCGCCTTCGTTCGCCGCGGCCTGCGCGCTCAGCTCCGCCTTCTGCAGGATCGGGCCGTGGATCGACAGGAGCCCGGCCTTGAAGACCAGGATCCCGGTCGCGAGCTTCACCCAGACCCAGCCGACACTCTGAAACGCTCGGCTCGCCGCCATCGACAACAGGCCCGAGAAGAGCGTGAGCGCGAGCGACGGCAGAAACACCCAGTTGGCGACGCCGCGCATCGGCCCGAGCGCGCGGGCGTAGTCGGCGACGGCGCTCGGCTCCGGCGCGAACGCGATCAGCACCAGCAGGCTGGCGGTCGATCCCATGAGCCCGATCGCGCCGACCGTATGAAGAAATTTGAGAAGAGGTCGCATGGGCCTCCGAAAGATTCCCGGTTTTCCGCCGGGCGATAGAAGCACGATCCCGCGCGGCTCGCCACCGCGGCGCGGCCGCGTCGCGCGCAATTGAAATCGCGCCGTCCTCGGGCCAGGATGCGGCGCGCCGCCGCGCCCGCTCCGGCGCGGCGGCGCCGTCCTCGCCTTGGGAAGATGCCCATGATCCTTTGCTCGTGCTGCGTGATCCGTCACACCGACCTCGCGGCGGCGATCCGAGCGCTGCGCCAGGAGAACCCGAAGGCGCAGATCACGCTCAACCGCGTCTACCGGCATCTCGGCAAGAGGCCGGTCTGCATGGACTGCTCGCCGCTCCTGGTGCGGCGCATCAACATCCTGTCGGCCGAGATCATCGTGCGCGAGGAGATCCTCAAGGGGCAGGACATTCCGAAGAGGTTGAAATGAAGGGCAACGAGAAGGTCGTCGACTATCTCAACAAGGCGCTGAAGCACGAGCTGACCGCATCGAGCCAGTTTTGGCTGCACTATCGCCTGCTCGACGATTGGGGCCTCGGCAAGATCGCGCAGAAATGGCGGGCGGAGTCGATCGAGGAGATGCGGCACGCCGACGATCTCATCGTCCGCATCATCTTTCTCGAGGGCCATCCGAACCTGCAGCATCTCAATCCGCTGATCATCGGCGAGACGGTGCGCGAGGTGCTCGACGCGGATCTGCGGGCCGAATACGAGGCGCGCGGCCTCTACAAGGAGGCGCGGGAGGTCTGCCGCGACGAGGGCGACTACGTGTCGATGACGCTCTTCGAGAAGCTCCTGAGCGACGAGGAGAGCCATATCGATTTCCTCGAGACGCAGATCGATCTCTACGAGAAGGTGGGCGAGCAGAACTATTGCGCGCTCAACGCCGCGCCCGCCGACCAGGCGGGCTGAGCCGGCGGCGGCTTCTCCGTCTAAGTCGGGCTTTTCCTCGCGCCTGGCGTGTACGTCGTCGACGGCGGCGGTCGACGAGGAGCTCGTCGGCGCTCTCCTCGGGCCTCGAGGTCGATGTCGCGTCTCTCGTCGACGAGACGGGCCCCGTTCCGGTCGCGCGTTTGGCGGCCGACGACGATCACATTCTGATCATTCCGTATGTCCCGCCCTTCGACGCGCATTTCGAGATCGAGGCGCTCGTCCCTCGGCCGAGCGACGATCGTCCGATCGGTTCCGATGGAGCCGACCTCGCCCTTGTCGTCCCGGCCAAGCGCGAAGCGCGCAGAGCCGGGATCCAGGGCCAACCGGCCAAGCGCGAAGCGCGCAGAGCCGGGATCCAGGGCCAAGGGGCTGAGCGTG
>CAZPTD010000014.1:0-29434 GCA_964588915.1 uncultured Neomegalonema sp.
CTTTCCGCATATGACGATCATGGAGAACTGCACCGTCGCGCCGATCAACGTGCTGAGGATGCCGAAGCGCGACGCGGTAGAGACGGCGTTGCGCTTTCTCGAGCGGGTCATGATTCCGGAGCAGGCGCATAAATATCCGGGGCAGCTCTCGGGCGGTCAGCAGCAGCGCGTCGCCATCGCGCGGGCCCTTTGCATGAACCCGCGGATCATGCTCTTCGACGAGCCGACCTCGGCGCTCGATCCGGAGATGATCAAAGAGGTGCTCGACACCATGGTCGACCTCGCCCAGACCGGCATGACGATGATCTGCGTCACGCACGAGATGGGCTTCGCGCGGCAGGTCGCCGACCGCGTGATCTTCATGGATCAGGGCCAGATCGTCGAGCAGAACGAGCCCGAGGCGTTCTTCACCAATCCGAAGAACGATCGGACGAAGCTCTTCCTCAGCCAGATCCTCGGTCACTGACGCCGGCCGGACGCCGGCGCCTATTCGAGCGTGGTCGCGAAGCGCAGATGGCGCTGGAGGCGCGCGATCGCCTCCGCCTCTTCGGCGTTCGGCGCGCTCGGCCCGTATGGAATGTCGAGATCGGGCGCATCGGCGACGCGGACGTAGAAGTTCTTCGGCGCCATCAGCTCGGCGAAGAGCTCGGGATCGCGCAGCGCGCGGTCGAATTGGAGGCCGACCACGTCGGCGAGCCAATCGCGGATATCCTCGGCCGAGCCGCCTTCGAGGCGAAAGTCGAGGCCCGGCGCCTCGACGATCTCGACGCCGATTTCCCGGGCGCGTTCGCGATCGTTCGGCGACAGATGCGGTCCGAGCTCCAGCGCAAAGGCGTCCTCGTGCAAGATCGCCGCGAAATAGAGGCCGTCGCCCTGCGCCTCGCCGTCCTGAAGCGGCTGCGCGCGCGTGAGCGCCGCGCCGCGCGCCAGCGACGAGACGACCGTGAACCGCTCGGTCGATCCGACGGGACGCCCGCCGGGCGCCCGCGTCACGGTCATTCCGCCGTCGCCTTCAGCCGTGACGCGCAAGCAGCTCGTACGGTCGATCGCGTCCCACTCGACGAGCGGGCAAAAGACGCCGGCGCGGGGCCTCCGCGTCTCGACCGGCGCGCCATCCGGCGCGGAGAGCGGCGTCTCGGAGGAGAAGCGGCCGCCGCCGGCGAGGAGCAGAATCGACGCGGCGAGCGCGAGGGCGCGAAGGAGGCGCGAACCCAGCGCGGCGCGACCTCCTATTTCGACGATCCGGATGCGAGGATCGCCCGCTCGAGCGCCGCGCGCGTCTCGTCGTAGTTCGCTCGGATCTCGTCGTCCGAGGCGCGGTCGTTCGGGGTGTCGGACGCGGCGACGCGGAGAATGATCACCGCCTCGTCGACCAGCGCCGCGAGCGTGTCGGCGTCGTCGCGCGCCGGCGCGAACTTCGCTCGGACGACGTCGCCGATCCAGGCGCGGATGTCCTCGGGAGCGCCGTCCGCGACGGCGACACCCGACGGCGGATAGCCCGGCCTGAGCGTCACGCCGCGCGCCGCCGCCGCCGCTTGGTCTTCGGCGTCGAGCGCCGGGAAGGGCGTGATCGCGATCCCGTTCGGCGCCAGGACGAAGACGGCGTAGATATAGCCGTCGCGACCGTTGCTCAGCAGCGGCCCGACCTGAACGAGCGCGACGCCGTCGCCGAGCGCATGCAGGGCGCCTTGTTCCTGCACGCCGGGCTGGTCGTCGGGAAACTCCGCCGGCGGCACGTAGAGCACGCCGCCTTCGATCCAGGTGCGCGTGCAGCCCGGCAGGAACGAGAACGGCTCGCCGCCGCGTTCGACCTCGCAATAGACGCCCGGCGTGAGCGTGGGCTCCGGCGGGCTTGCGCCGGCGTCGATCGCCGGCACGTCGGCGGTCATCGAGGAGGCGCCGAGCAGGGCGACCAGGGCGGCGGCGCCGAGGACGCGGCCCGCGAGGTTCTTCATGATGCGCATTGGCGTCACTCCATAGGTTCGAAAGCAAGGACCGCGTCGCCGAGGGCGGCGACGGCCTCGTCGCGCCGCTCGGCCATCGTCGCCTCGGACGCGGACGGCGCGTTCGCGTCCGTCGGTCCGGCGCGGACGGCGATTGTCGCCTCGTCGAGCAGCGCCTCGAGCGCGTCCGGGTCCGCTCGCGCCCGCCCGAATTGCGACGCGACGACATGCAGGACCCGATCGCGACTCGCCACCGGCGATCCGGCGGCGACATAGGCTCCGAAGGGCTCCTGTCGCGCCGATTTCAGCTCGAGCCCGAGCGCGGCGGCGTCGATGGCGGGCGCGAAGGAAAGGATCGCGCCGGCGCCGAGGGCGACGGACCCGGCGACGGCCCACGCCGCCGCCATGCCGCTTCGAAACCGTCGCATGCGCCGCTCCTCAAACGAGTGATTTCGGCTCCTCATAGGCGGCGATCCGGGCGACATCTGGGCCGGCCGCCGACCAATCGCCTTCGAATTCGAGCATGGCGACCGCCGCGGTCGGGACGCGCCGCGGCCCGCCGGGCAGCGCGCCGAGGAGCGCCTCGAGACCCGGATTATGCGCGAGGACGAGGACCGTCGAGGCGGCGGCGGGCGCCGAGCGCGCGGCGTCCCAGAGCGCCTCGGGTTCGGCGTGATAAAGCGCTGCACGCGCTTCGACCGCTTCGGCCGCGACGCCCATGCGCTCCCAGGTCTCGCGGGTGCGGGCGCTCGTCGAGACGAGGGCGAGGTCGATCGTCCAGGGCTGGTCGCGGAGCCACGCGCCCATCAGCGCCGCGGCGAGGCGTCCGCGCTGATTGAGCGGCCGATCGTGATCTCGGGCGGTCGGCGCGTCCCAAGAGGATTTGGCGTGGCGCATGAAGACGAGGCGGCGCGTCATCGGACGGGTCTCACTTCTGGGGCGGCGCTAAGGCGCGGCGCCGTCCGTCTCTGACACGCGCAACCGACGGTGGAGTCAATCATTGACTTTCGGAATGCGCGGCGCTTGACGTTGACGCCTCCGGCCCGGCTCGACCTGACGCGCCGCCGATCGTCCGGCGGCGTCGGCCGATCCGGCGGGCCGAGAGCGCAGGCGAGGTTTCTGACGAGAGCGGACAAAGCATGAAAATGGATACTGCCGAAGGCCGTCGAGCGATCAAATCGAAGATGGCGACGACGCAGCTTGAGTTGGTTCATACGGAGAATTGCCGTCTGCTTCCGGATCGCGGCGCGCTTCTCGATCGTCTGCCGCGCGGCGGCGTCGTGGCTGAGATCGGCGTCGCGCAAGGCGACTTTTCGCAAGAGGTTCTGCAACGCAATCATCCGGGTCAACTCTATCTCATCGACGCCTGGTCGACGGATCGGTACAAGTCAGCGAAATCGGAAGTCGAAAAGCGCTTTGCCGACGAAATAGAAGCCGGTCGCGTGCATCTACGCCAAGGACTGTCAACCGAGCGCTTGCCGGACTTCGATGACGGGTTTTTTGATTGGGCCTATATCGACACCGATCACAGCTATAAAACCACGTTGGCCGAGCTGGAGATTTGCGCCAGCAAGGTTAAGCCGGGCGGCCGCATCGCCGGACACGATTTCTGCGTCGGCAATATTGTCGACGCGGTGGTGTACGGCGTGGTCGAGGCCTGCAGCAAGTTCTGTGTCGACTGCGGCTGGCAGTTTGAATATTTGACGATGGAATATCATGGTCATTACTCGTTTTGCCTGAAGGAGATCGGGGCTCCGTGAGCGACGCTTAGCGCCGTTTGCGCCTTTCGGCGCGGAAGGCGGCCATGTGACGGCGCGCGCGCTCGGGCGGATAGGCGACGCGGCGGCTCAGCGGGCAGGCGGCGCGGGCGCGGCAGCCGAACGCCATGCAGCCGGCCTCGCCGACCGGCGTCTCGAGATGCGCCGCGCAGGCGGCGACGTCGTAGGAGGGCGCGTCCGTGAACGCGCCGACCGGGCAGGCGGAAAGGCAGGGCCGGTCGGCGCAGTCGGCGCAGGGCGAGGGCGTCTCGGGCCTCGGCGGCGCAGGCTCGGGCGACAGAAGGGCGAGGCGGACGCTGAACCAGAGGCCGAGCCGATCATGGACGGCGAGGCCGATCGGCGATGGATGCGCGCGGCCGGTGCGGAACGCCCAGGAGACGAACGGGTAGTAGGGCGGGCCGTCGAAAGGGTAGACGGCGACAAGGCCGCGCCGCGCGGCGAGCGCGTCGCCGACGCGGCGGCTCCAACGGTCGAGCGGATCGGGCCCGCCGTCCTCGAGCTCGGGCGCCGCCGAAAAGACCGGCCAGAAGCGGTCCGGATCGGGACCGTAGAGCGCGATCGAGGCCAAGCGCGGCGGCGCGCCGTCTTCGGGCAGGAGCGGCGCGACGCCGAGAAGCGTCAGCCCGTCCTCCGGAAGCGCCGCTTGCGGCGGCCCCTCGGTCATCGCCCGTCCATCATCGCCGGCAAGGCGACGATCTCGACGCCGGCGGCGACGAGCGCGTCCTTCGCCGCGCGGGCGACGGCGACGGCGGTGGGCTCGTCGCCATGGACGCAGAGGCTGTCGAATGTGAGCTCGACGCGCTCGCCCGTGCGCGCCGTCACCGCGCCCTCGGTCACCATCGAGACGACGCGGGCCGAAGCGCTCGCCGGATCCTTGAGCACCGCGCCGTCGACGCTCCGCGAGGTGAGGAGGCCGTCCGCCTCGTAGTTGCGGTCGACGAACGCCTCCAACGCGGTTCGGCAGCCGACCTCCAGGCTCGCCTTCTCGAACTCGGTGTTCGGCATGACGAGATGGACGAGGTTCGGGTCGACCGACTTGACCGCCCGCGAGATCGCCCGGGCGTAGTCGGCGTCGACGCAGGCCATGTTGTTGAGCGCGCCATGCGCCTTGACATGGCTCACTTCCGCGCCGACCAGCGCCGCGATCCCGAGCGCGGCGCCGATCTGATAGGCGACCATATGCTCGATCTCGTCGGCCTTCATGCGGATCTGGCGACGGCCGAAGCCCCAGAGATCGTTGAAGCCCGGATGCGCGCCGATCGAGACGCCGCGCGCCTTCGCCGCCTCCATGGTCCGGCGCATGACGCTGGCGTCGCCGCCGTGGAAGCCGCAGGCGACGTTCGCGGTCGACACGATGTCGAGCAGCGACGCGTCGTCGCCGATGTCGTAAGGACCGTAGCCTTCGCCGAGATCGGCGTTGATGTTGATCCGCGTCGCCATCGGCCGCTCCTTTCGCACGATTGTTTGCGTCCGCGCTCCTTGAGCCTGAGCGTTCGAGCGCCTAGCGTCACTGATCCATGATCGAGGCGTCGAGATCAATTCGCTTCGAGGAGGAGCGAACCCAATGACCGAAACGGGCGTCGGCTACGCCGAGCCGAAATATCTGCGCTATGGCGACGCCGCGCTGGTGGTCGAGTTCGGAGACGTCGTCGACGATCGCTTGAGCGCGCGGGCGCTGGCCGCCGACGCGGCTTTTCAGGAGGCGATCGCCGAGGAGCGCTTGCCCGGCGTTTACGAGACGTCGCCGAGCTTCCGGTCCGTGCTTCTGACCTTCGATCCGATCGCGACCGACGCCGACGCGGTCGAGGCGGCGGCGCGCTCCGCGCTCGTGGAGGCGACCGAACACGCGCCGGCCTCGAAGGCGCGGCGCTGGCGCCTGCCGGTCTGCTACGATCCCGAGGTCGGGCTCGATCTCGCCGACGTCGCCGAGCGCGCGGGCCTCTCCGTCGACGCCGTCGTCGAGCGCTGTCTGGCGACGCAATGGCGCGTCTACATGATCGGCTTCCTGCCGGGCTGTCCGTTCATGGGGCGGACGCCGGCCGAGATCGACCTGCCGAGGCGCAAGGAGCCGCGTATCGCGGTGCCGGCGCGGTCGGTCGCGATCGCGGTCGGACTGTCGGTGATCTACCCGGTCGAGAGCCCGGGCGGCTGGAACGTCCTCGGCCGCACGCCGGCGAAGCTTTTCGACGTCGGCAAGGATCCGGCGAAGGAGCGGCCGACGCTGTTCGCGCCGGACGACGTCGTCGTCGCCGCGCCGATCGATCTCGCCGAGCTCAGGCGCCTCGAAGGTCCGGCCGCGGCCGGCGAATGGACGCCGGACTTCGAGCCGACGGGCGCCGACCGATGAGCGCGCATCTTCGCGTCGTCGATCCGGGGCTCGGCGTGAGCCTCCAGGATCTCGGGCGGATCGGCCTGCAGCGCTACGGCACGCCGCCCGCGGGCGCGCTCGACCGCGACGCGCTCAGGCTCGCCAACGCCCTTGTCGGCGCGCCGGCCGGCGAGCCGGCGCTCGAGATGCGGTTTCTCGGGCCGACGCTCGAGGCGGCGGCCGACAGCGTGCGGATCGCCGTCGTCGGCGCCGATGTCGCGATGAAACTGACGCGGGAAGGCGGCGAAGATCCCGAAGAGATCGGGCCCGACAGGACCGTCACGCTTCGCAGCGGCGACCGGATCCGGGTCGGACCGCTGCGCGGCTCGTCGACCGCCTATCTCGCCGTCGAAGGCGGCTTCGACGCGGCGCCGACGCTCGGGAGCCGAAGCTTCTTCGCGCGCGGTCCGTTCGGCGGCTTCTTCGGCCGGGCGACCGAGGCGGGCGACGAGCTGGCGCTCCGGAAGAGCGCCGCCGCGCAAGGCGAGGAGCGGGCGCTCGCCCGAGCCTATCCGATCGCCCAGCCCGAGCCCGTCCGCGTCGTCCTCGGTCCGCAGGACGATTACTTCACCGACGCCGGCCTCGAGACCTTCTTCGCGACCGAATGGCGGACGAGCGCCGATATCGACCGGATGGGCCTGCGCCTCGAAGGACCGGCGATCGAGCACGCCAAGGGCTTCAACATCGCCTCGGACGGCTCGACCACCGGCGCGATCCAGGTGCCGGGAACGGGGCTGCCGATCGTGCTCCTGCCCGATCGCGGCACCGCCGGCGGCTATCCGAAGATCGCGACGGTCGTGACCGCCGATCTCGGCGCGCTCGGGCGGCTCGGGCCGGGCGAGGCGCTGCGGTTCCGGGCGATCTCGGCCGCGGAGGGCGTCGCGGCGGCGCGGGCCAGGGCCAAGGAGATCGACGCGATGGCCGCCGGGATCGGCCCGCTCCAGGAGGCGGCGACGCTCGATCTCAGAAAGCTCTACGAAGGCAACCTCGTCACCGGCCTGGTCGACGAAGCGGCCGAGGACGCCGGCGATGGGGGCTGAGACGCCGCGCGCGATCTATATCGACGCCGACGCCTGTCCGGTCCGCGCGGAGGCCGTGCGCGTCGCCGAGCGCAACGGTCTGCGCGCGGTCGTGGTGACCAATGGCGGGATCCGCCCGAGCGCGCATCCGACGGCGGAGCTCGTCATCGTCGACGAGGGGCCCGACGCCGCCGACAAATGGATCGCCGAGCGGATCGGGCCGGGCGACGTCTGCGTGACCGGCGACATTCCGCTCGCGGCGCGCGTCGTCGAGGCCGGCGCCGTCGCCATCCGGCCGAACGGCGAGGTTCTCAACGACCGCAACGCCCGCGAGGCGTTGGCGATGCGCGACCTGATGACGGATCTGCGCGCCGCGAGCCCGCTGGCGCAGGGCGGCGGCGGCAAGCCGTTCTCGAAGGCCGACCGCTCGCGCTTTCTCGACGCGCTCGACCGGCTCGCCAAGCGCCTTCGCTGACGCCGATCAGCTCTCGACGCACTGCGCCTCGATGAGCGCCCGGAGGCCGCTTTCGGTCCGCGGGCCGTATTCGCCGTCGACGACGCCGATCTCGACGCCGAAATCCTTCAGATGCTGCTGATAGCGCCGCACCCAGGCCGGATCGATCTCCATCGCCTTCTCGAAATCCGCGAGCGCGTCGTCCGTCCGGCAGAGCCGCGCGTAGACGCCGCCGCGGTTGTTCCAGGCCTGGTCCAGCTCCGGCCAGATCTCGATCGCCTTGGTGAAGTCGGCCGCGGCGGCGTTGTAGGATTCGAGCCGTCGATGCGCGTTGCCGCGGTTGTAATGCGCGATCGCGAGGTTGCGCGTCGCCAGCTCGCCCGACTCGATGGCGCGCGTGCAAACCGTGAGGCTCTCTTCGGCCTGGTCGGGCGCCGTCAGCTCGGCGCAGCGCTGAAGATCCTCGTAGCCGCCGGCCCGGACCTCGGGCGCGGCGAGCGCGCCGGCCGCGATCGCGGCGAGGGCGGCGCCGAGCGTTCTCAGACGGCGAAGAGCGGGCGTCGAATGCGGATCCATCGCAGCGTTCTCCTTATCGCATGGGCGCGCGGCCCTTCTCCCAACCGCGGCGCGCGGCCGCAAACGAGCGCCTAGTCGCCAAAGGCGGCTTTTTTCGTTCATGGCAAATCAACCTTAACCACAAGGCGCCACTCTCGGACCGACCCTCGCCTTGATCGCGCGACCGCCGCGCGGAGCACAAGTTGGAGTTGGCCCATGGCCCAGAGCGGCGCTTACAAGTACACCGTCGTCATACCGAGCCGGAACCGTCAGCGCTATTGCGTTGAAGCGGCGCAGACCGTGCTGTTGAGCGCGCGCGACGACGTCCAGCTGATCGTCTGCGACAATTCGGACGATCGCGAGCTGCTGCCGCGGCTGCTCGACGAGGCCGGCGTGCGCGATCGGCTGCTGCTCTTGCGCAGCGAGGAGCAGGTTCTGCCGATGAAGGAGAATTGGGAGCGGGCGCTCGCGCATTTCGCCGGCGAATGGCTGACCTATATCGGCGACGACGACGGCTTTCGCGCCGACGCGTTCGATATTCTCGACTATCTGACCTATCACTACGCGGCGAAGGCGATCAGCTGGCGGCCCAGCTACTACAAATGGCCGTGCTTTCCCGAAGGCGACCGCGGCATCTTGACGATTCATTTCGGCGAGGCCGGGATGTCCTGCGCGCCGACGCGCACCTATCTCGAAAATCACGTCAATTGGGTCACGAACGAGAAATGGCCGAACGCCGGACCCTCGGTCTATCACGGGTTGATCCATCGCTCGATCGTCGACATTACTCGCAAGATCTACGGTCGTTATTTCCTCAACTACGTCGTCGATTATTCCTCGGCCATCACCAACGCCACGTTCATCGAGCAGTTCCTGCAGTATCACTGGGACGTCACCATCATGGGCGCCTGCGGCCACTCCAACACCGCCGGCCTGACCGCGAGCGGCGACGCCGCGAAGAAGGTGAAGGAGTTCGCGGTCGAGAACCCGGACCTCAAGGTGATGTTCGAGGACTTCCAGACCTCGAACCTGCACGTGCCCTGGGTCGCCTCGGGCTACAGCCTGCTGATGGACGAGCTCGGCCTGCCCTTCAACATCACCCCGCAGAAGTTCTTCAACAGCTGCCTGGTCGAGCTCGAGCGCATGCGCACCGAGGAGATCTTCACGACCGAGAAGGATCGCCTGCGCCGCTTCGCCGAGCGCTACGAGCTCAAGAACTGCGACAAGCTCGAGGCGCTCGAATGCCGGCCGACCGCGCGCCCGATCGGCGCCGCGACCAATCCGCTGCGTTTCTACTTCGACACCACCGCCTTCGGCTGGACCGGCGTGCTCGACGTCGCGAAGAACCTCGGCGCGATCAAGCAGCCCTTCAGCGCCTATGCCGGACCGCATCGCGAGGTGCTGGCGAAGATGCGCGCGGTCGCGCCGCATCTCGTGCGTCCCGAGGCCGAGGCGCCGCCGCCGCCGACCGTCGCGGCGCCGAGCGCCGTTCTCGGCGCGGCGCTGAACGCCGACACCGGCGGCGTCTAGGCGTCTTCGCCCTCGGTCGGGCGCGCCGCGAGCGCGTCGAAGCTCGGGCCGAACACCGCCTGCGCGGTCATCGGATCCTCCGTCGCGCCGAGCCGCGCGTAGAAACCGGCGGCGGCGGCCGCCGCCGGCATGCGCGCCCACCAGACGAAACCGCCGCCCGCGGCCCTCGCCGCGCGCGCGACCGCCGCGCAGAGCGCCGCGCCGACGCCGGCGCGACGATGCGCGGGCGCGACGTAGAGATCCGAGAGATAGGCGCCGTCGAGCGCGGCTTCGACGTCGTAGGTCCGATGCCAGAGCGCGACGCCGACGAGCCCGCCGAGCGGCGTCTCGGCCACCTCCGCGACAAGCGGCGCCGACGGCGAGAACAGCGCCGCCCGCGCCTTCTCCGGCGTGAAGGCCGCGCGGCCGCCGCCGGAGCCTTCGGCCTTCATCGCGAGGATCAGCGCCGAGATCTCCACGGCGTCGCGCTCTTCGGCGCGGCGCACGAGGCGCGTCATAGGAATTTCGCCAGCTTGAGCGCCAGCGAGGCGTCGCCCTTGATCGAGACGCGCCCTTTCATCACGGCGACGGGCGCGCTCATCGCGCCGCTCATCAGCTTCGCCAGGGTCTCCGCCGTGAGCCCGATCACCGCGTCCGCGTCGCCCGGCCGGTTGTCGACCGCCGTCTCGGCGCCCGCGCCGTCGATCCGGATCACGCCGTCCGCGCCGAGATCGAGCAGGATGACCTTGCCGAAGCCGTCCTTGCCGGCCGCCGCCCGCGCGATCTTGCGCGTGAGCGCCTCGACGCTCGCCTCCGCCTCGTTCATCGTCGCCTCATGCGCTCATGTCTCCGGAGCCGCGGCTCCGATCGGTTGAGACGCGGAGCTTCTACAGCATAATGTCGACGCTGCAATCGGCGCCGACGCCGGTTCGCCGCGCGGGCGGTCCGAGCGTCGGCGAGATCTACGAGAGGAGGCGCCCTTGAGACGCGAGGCCATCATCTCGGAGGCGCGGCCATGATTGCGGGCGCCGCGCTCGGCGAGAAAGACGTGATCGCGCTGCTCGGGCTCGAGCGGCATCCCGAAGGCGGCTGGTTTCGCGAGACCTGGCGCGCGGAGGCGGCGCCGGGCGCGCGCGCCTCGGGATCGGCGATCTATTATCTGCTCGGCGCCGGCGATGTCAGCCATTGGCATCGCGTCGACGCCGACGAGATCTGGCATTGGCACGCCGGCGGACCGCTCGTCCTGACGCTCTCGGCGAACGGCCGCGACGCCGAAGCGCTCAGGCTCGGGCCGAAGCTCGCCGCCGGTCAGCGCCCGCAGGCGATCGCGCCGAAGGGCTGCTGGCAGAGCGCGGCGTCGCTCGGCGCATGGACGCTGGTCGGCTGCACGGTCTCGCCCGCCTTCGAATTCGCCGGTTTCGAGCTTGCGCCGCCCGATTGGCGGCCGAGCCCGGACGGTCCGCCGAGCTGACGCCGAGGGCGGGCTGCGCGATTGTTACGTCCGGGCCGCAAAGTCGCCGCCATTATGGCTACGCTCGCAGCCCGGAGGGCGGCGCCCGCGTTCGCGCCGCGCATGAATGGGTCGTGTGATGCGTGCATGGATGATCTTGGCGGCGGCGATCACGGCGTCGCCGATGGTGTTGGGATCGGCGACGTCGGCCTCGGCGCAGGCTTTTTGCCGTTTTGACGACACGGGCCAGGTCTGCGTCTGTCGGCGCGGCGGCCGCTGGTTTATCTCGCCGGGACGCGCCTGCCGCGCGCGCTTCGACCGGCCGCCTCCGCCGCGCGCATATTACGACGAGCGCGACGATTACGACGACGATGCGTATTACGACGATTACTACGACGAGGGCGACCCTCGCGACGAGGCGGACTACCGCGACGAGCTCGATTATCGCGACGAGGCCGACTATCGCGACGACGAGGTCGTCGGGCGCTACGACTCGCCTGCGCCGCCGCGGTCGTCGACGGCGGCGGATCCGCGCGAGCGCGCCGAGATCGCCGACATCCAGCGGGTCCTGAACGCGCTCGGCTGCGGCGCCGGAACGGCCGACGGCGTGGTCGGCTCTCAGACGCGCAGCGCGATCCGCTGCTTCCAGCGCCGCGCCGATCAGACGGTCACCGGCCGGCTGACGATCGACGAGCGCGACGCGCTGCTCGACGCGAGCGCGACGCTGCCCCGCGACGGGCGGCTGCTTCTCGGAGATCTACGCGCCGATCTCGGCGCGCCGGCGGAGACGATCGCCGACGACGCTGCGAGCGACGAGACGTTCGCCGCGGACGAGATCCTCGAAGAGGATTTCGCCGCAGAGGAGATCGCCGAGGAGGATTTCGCCGCAGAGGAGATCGTCGAGGAGGATTTCGCCGAAGAGGAGATCGTCGAGGAGGATTTCGCCGAAGAGGAGATCGTCGAGGAGGAGATCGCCGAGGAGGCGATCGCCGAGGAAGAAGACGCGGTCGACGCGGGGCCGATCGCCGAGGCCTCGCCGGAGGACGAGCCGATCGGAGACGCGCTCGCCGGCTTTCCGGGCGACGCCGCGGAGGAGGCCCCGGCGACGGAGGTCGCGGCGACGGAGCCCGCCGAACGCTGCGACAGCGGCTTCAGCTCCGGCGGCTGGACCTATCGCGCCGGGCGCGGCGACGCGCGCGTCACGGCTTCGGCGCAGACGCAGGACGGCGCGCTGGTCGACTTCGAGGTGAGGCGGAACGCCGTCTCCTGGGTCTTCGACGTCACCATCCGCGACGCCGCCTATGTCGCGACGGTGATCGAGACCGCGCAATATCTCTTCATCCAGACCGATCAGCCGGCGGCGATCGGCTTCGAGGACGTCTCGGAGTTCGACGGCCAGACGCTGCGCATTCCGGTCGGCGAGGCGAACACCGGCGCGATGCTCGACAGCGGCGACCTGACGCTCGCCGCGGCGGCGCGCAACGCGACCTCCGACGGGCGGCTGACGCTCTTCGATCTCGCGACGGTCGAGACGCGCGGCCTCGGCGCGACGCTCGACTGTCTTCGAGCGGGCTCGGAAGGCTAGGCCTCGGTCGCCGCAGGCTCCAGAGCGGCGGCGACGGCGAGGAGCCGCGCGTCGGCGCCCTTCGCCGCGGCGAGCGTAATCCCGACGCTCGCCGTCTCCGAGAGGCGCAGCGGCAGATTGAGCGCGCAGAGATCGAAGAGATTGGCGAAGGACGGGTTGCGCAGCATCAAGAGGTTGGCGCGCAGGAAGAGGGCGTCGTCCGCCGCGAGCGGCGCGATCTCGGGCGCCGTGATCGGCACGGTCGGGCTGAGGACGGCGTCGAACGCGCCGAGCGTCGCCGCGACCTCGCCGACGAGCCGGCGCCGTTCCGCGAGGCCGTTGACGTAGTCGGCGGCGCGCGCGTCCATGCCGAGCGCGATCCGCGCCGCAACGCGCGGGTCGAAGGCGTCGCGCCGGGCGCGGAGCGCCTCCTGATGCACCGCCGCCGCCTCGATCGCCACCAGCGGCGCCGGAAAGGCGCCGAGCATCGCGTCCCAGGCGTCGTCGAGGCTGAGCGGCGTCACGGACGCGCCGGCGGCCGAGATCCGACCGAGCGCCGCCTCGTAGGAGGCGGCGACCGCGGCTTCGGCGTCCTTCAGAAACGCGCCGTGGAGCGCGCCGAGCCGGAGCTCCGACGGCGCCGGCGGAGCGCCGAGCGGCGCCGCGACGCCGCTCATCGCCTCGAACGAAGCGGCGCAGGCGGCGACGTTCGGCGCGAGCGGCCCGATCGTGTCGAGGCTCGCCGAGAGCGGAAAACAGCCCTCCGTCGGAACGAGCCCATGGCTCGGCTTCATGCCGACGACGCCGTTGAGCGCCGCCGGGATGCGGCAGGAGCCGCCGGTGTCGGTGCCGATCGCCGCGTCGGCGAGCCCTTCGGCGACCGCGACGGCGGCGCCCGAGGAGGAGCCGCCCGGAACGCGGCGCTTGTCGAGCGCGTTGCCGAGCGGCGGATCCCAAGGGTTGAGGCCGAGCCCGGAGAAGGCGAATTCGCTCATATGGGTGCGGCCGAGGAGGATCGCGCCGGCCGCGCGCAGCCGGCGCACGACGACGGCGTCCTCGGTTGCGGGCGGCGCGTCGCGGCGCAGCGCCGCGCCCGCGCGCGTGACCTCGCCGGCGACGTCGAGCAAGTCCTTGACCGGAACGATCCATCCGTCGACCGGACCGAGCGCGCGTCCCTCGCGCCGTCGCGCGTCGGCCGCGTCCGCCTCGGCGCGCGCCCGCGCCGCGTCGACCGCGACGAAGGCGGGATGCGCCTCGGCGACGATCCGGTCGAGAACGAGATCCAATCTTTCGCGGTTGGTTGTCGGCATTGCATTCCCGGTCGAGTTGATTCTTGGTGGCGGAGTCGGCTCGTCGGTCGCCGTTCGCGGCAGGGGCGCGACGAGGACGTTGGGCCGCGGCTGCGACGGCGCGCGAGAGGATAGCATGGACGAGGCGGCCGAACATCGTCTGCACCGCCTCATCTTCGAGGCGGCGACGGATGACGTCGCATGGGACGGCGTCGTCGGCGAGATCGCGAACGCCTTCGGCGCGGCGGTCGGGTTCGACCATCACACGGCCTCGGGCGGCGACGCGCCGATCCTGCTCGAGCGAGAAATCGATCCCGTTTGCATCGACGCGATGCTCGACGAGTACAGTTCGCCGGAGCAGCATCTCGGCCTCGCCGCTCTGCACCGCGCCAGGCCCTGCGCGCCCTTCCTGATCGAGAGTTTCATCGACCGCGCGACCTTCGAGCGCGATCCGGGCGTTCGCGCGTTCTTCCATCCGCAGAAATTCGACAAGGCGGCGCTCGCGCTCATCGGACGCGAGAACGGCGCGCTGTCCTATCTCTCGCTCTTTCGTCGGATCGACGATCCCGCCTTCGACGCCGTTGATCTCGAGCGCCTGCGGCGCGTCGCGGCGAGCCAACGCGCCGCCCTCGAACTGCGCGCGACGCGATGCGCGGTCGAGCGGTCCGCGGAGGTCGCCGTCGCGCTCGGCGCGTCGCGGGCGCGGTGCGACGCGGTGATCTTCGTCGATCGCCATTTTCGCGTCGTGCAGACCGAAGCGCTCGGCGCGGCGCTGCTCGACGCCGGCGACGGCCTCAGGGAGCGCTGCGGTCGCCTCGTCTCGACGTCGCGCCGCGCGGCCGACGGAACCGAAGCGTTGCGCCGCTTCATTGCGGCGGCGGCGGCGGCGCGCGGCGAGACGGCGGCGGAGCGGACGTTCCGAATCCGTGGTCCGTCGGGCGGCGTCCTGCGGCTCTCGGCGCTGCCGCTCGGGCCCGACTTGCGCGGCGCCAAGAGCGTGGTCGCGCTGCTCGTCTCGGTTCTGCCGGCTCAGGGCGCCGTCGACATCGCCGCCTTCGCGCAGGCCTTCGATCTGACGAAGGCGGAGACGCGGCTCGTGGCGGCGTTTGCTGAATCCGGCTCGCTTGCGGCGGCGTCGGAGAAGATCGGCCTGTCTCGGAACACGGCGAAATGGCATATGCGCAATGTTTTTCAGAAGACGGGAACGCACACGCAGGCCGGGCTGGCGCTCCTTCTCGCGCGCTTCCGATAGCGCCGGCGCACGCCGTCTAGACAACCGTGCAAAAAGCGCGAGAGGCGGCGAGAAAACCACCCGTTTGGGTGGAGCCGGATCACGCGGCGTCGGCTAAGGGCTCGCAGGAGCGCGCTTGCGCGTCAGGGGCGATCCGCGGTGCGGGCGGAGCGCTTCCGGCTGCGACGCGTCTCAGGCCGCTCGATCGGATCGGGATCGCCGGAGGAGGGGGCGTGGAGCACGCGCCGCTCCGGGCGTGGCGAGGCCTCGCCATGCGCCGGGCCGGCGCGTTTCGCGCCTACGGGCGGCGATCCCGATCCGGTTCTCGCCGAATGCGCTCAGGCGACCGCCGCGGCCGCCTGTTCGATCGCCGCGTCGGTGAGTTCGAAGTCCGCTTCGGTCAGCGCCAGCGACGGATAGACCTTGCCGGGCGACTTGAACACGCCATGCGCGCGTAGAACCTGGTTGAAGAGCGCGTTCTTGGCCGCGTCGCCGGCCTTGACGTCGCGATAATCGCGGCAGTCGCGGTCGGTGAAGACGATGTCGAAGAGCGTCGGATGGCCGACGATCCGATGGGCGACGCCGGCCGCCGACAAACGCCGGGCGAACATGTCCATCAGCCTTTGGCCGTTCGCGCGGAGCCGGTCATAGGCGCCCTCGCGGCGCAGGATCTCCATCGTCTTGAGGCCGGCGACGGCGGCGACCGGATTGCCCGAGAGCGTGCCGAGCATCATCAGCCATCTGTCGGCGCCGACGATCGCCTTGTCGAAATGGTCCATCACGTCCTTGCGGCCCGCGACGGCGGCGAGCGGAAAACCGCCGCCGATCACCTTGCCGAGCGTCGCGATGTCGGGCGTGACGCCATACGCCTCCTGCGCGCCGCCATAGGCGAAGCGGAAGCCGGTGACGACCTCGTCGAAGACGAGAAGCGCGCCGTAGCGGTCGCAGAGCGCGCGCAGACCGGCCAGAAAGCCCGGCGCGGGCGGCACGATCCGCTGCAAGGGCTCGACGATGACGCAGGCGATCGCGTCGCCCTCTTCGGCCATCAGGCTTTCGAGAAAGTCGAGATCGTTGAAGGGCGCGATCCGCATCTCCTGGCGGACGCTCTCAGGAACGCCGGCGCTGTCGGGAACCGCCTCCGGGAAGTTGGCGAGCCGCTCCGGCGCCAGGCTCATCTGCGCCTCGGCCGACATGCCGTGATAGCCGCCCTCGAATTTCAGCACCTTGTCGCGGCCGGTGAAGGCGCGGGCGAGGCGGATGGCGTACATGTCGGCCTCGCCGCCCGAGGAGAGATAGCGGACCTGCTCGGCGCAAGGGACGGCGCGGACGATCTCCTCGGCGAGCTCGACCGCGGCGGCGTTGTTGGCGAAGAAGGTCATGCCCTTCGGCAGCTGCTCCGCGACCGCCTCGAGCACCTCGGGATGGCCGTGGCCGAGCAGCATCGGTCCGGAGCCGATGAGATAATCGACATACTCCTTGCCGTCCTCGTCCCAGACGCGGGCGCCCTTGCCCTCGCGGATGAAGACCGACGGGTCGAAATTGCCGAAGCCGCCGGCCGGCAGCACGGCGCGGGCGCGTTCGGCCCAGAGGGCGTTCGGGGCGGCGTCGGTCATAACGGGCTCCTCGTTGGCGTGCGCGGGGTCGACGCCGTCGCCGCCCTCTCCCTCGGTTCCTCTTCCAGGGTGAGAGGGAGGCGACATCCTCGAGCGCGTCGCGTCGATCCGACGTCTAGCCCAGACATCCCCGTTACTCCACCACCGCGACCGGGGCGCCGAGGGCGTCGGCGTCGATGGTTACGCCGAGTCCGGGTCCGAGCGGCGGCGCGATGCGGCCGAGGCGCCGGGTCGGCGCGTCCGGATCGAGCCGCGGCGCGGCGTAGCCCGACAGATCGCATACGTTAAGCACGCCGCGCGAGGGCGTCGCGGCGGCGAGATGGAGCGCCGCGGCGGTGGCGACGTCCGAGCCCCACGTGTCCTCGACGCACATCTTGACGCCGAGATGGAGACAGAGGTCGCGGGCGCGCCGGAGCGCCGAGAGGCCGCCGAACTTGGAAAGCTTGAGCGCGACGGCGTCCAGGCAGCCGAGCTCGGCCGCGCGCAGCAAGGTCGCGGCGTCGTGCGCGACCTCGTCGAGCTTCATCGGCAGGCCCGTCGCGGCGCGGACGCGGGCGCATTCCTCCAGGCTCGGGCAGGGCTGCTCCAGCATCACGTCGAGATCGGCGACCGCGCGGCCGACCCGCGTCGCCTCGAGCGTCGTCGCGCCGCAGTTCCAGTCGCCATAGACGAGCGGTTCGGGCCCGACCGCTTCGCGCACGAGCCGAAGCCGCGCGACGTCGGCGCGCCAATCGGCGTCGGCCCCGAGCTTGACCTGGATCTGCGTCACGCCCTCGGCGATCGCTTCTTTCGCCATCCGCGCCATCTCTTCCGGAGCGACGCAGGTGATCGAGTGATAGAGCGGCAGCGTGTCGACCTGGCGGCCGCCGAGCAGCGTGAAGAGCGGCAGGCCCGCCGCCTTGCCGGTCAGGTCCCAGAACGCGATGTCGAGCGCCGATTTCGCGTACACATGTCCGGGCAACCAATCGTCGAGGCGGCGGCCCAAGCCTTCCGCCCCGAGCGGATCCGCGCCGATCAGAACCGGCGCCATCTCCTCGATCGCCGGCGCGACGCCCTTGGCGTAGGCCGGCAGGTAATGCGGGATCGGGCAGACCTCGCCCCAGCCGGAGACGCCTTCGACCGTCTCGACCTTGAGGACGACGGTCGTCACCGTCTCGCAGGCTTTGCCCGCCGCCATGTAGTAGGCGACATGGCTGGTGAGCGGGACTTCCCAGATCGAGATCCGCGTGATCCGCATTTCAGGCCTCGTAGACCGCGATCGGCGCGCCGAGGCGCTCCGGATCGGGCTCGACGCCGATCCCGGGCGCCGCGGGCAGGACGATCTCGCCGACGCCGTCCGCGTCGACGACGTTGCGCGCGCCCTGGCCGGGCGCGACGTCGACCGTGTGATGGGCGTGGGCGAGCCAGCTCGCGAGCCGGTTCCAGGACGGCGTCGAGGCGGCGAGATGCATCGCCGCGGTGTCGGCGAGCGCCGTGCCGCCGAGATCCTCGACATGCATCCGCCAACCCACCGCCACGCCGAAATCGCGAACCCGGCGCGTCGCCGTGATTCCGCCGAGACGGTTCGGCTTCGCCTTCACGCCTTCGCAGGCTCGCTCGCGCCACGCGACGAGATGAGCGTCGAAGTCGAGCATGCATTCGTCGAGCATGATCGGCTGCCGCGTCAGCCGCCGCGTCTGAACGCATTGGTCGAGCGTCTCGCAGGGCTGCTCGAACCAACCGCGCGCCGCGCAGGCGTTCATCACCTCGGCGGCGAGGGACGGCGTCCAGGCGCGATTGACGTCGTAGGTGATCTGTTCGTCCGGTCGCCGCGCCGCCTCGATCGCCTCGATGCGGGCGATGTCGGCGTCCGGATCGGTTCCGCCGATCTTGGCCGAATGCGTGCGGTAGCCGGCGGCGCGGGCGCGCTCGATCCGCTCGATCATCTCAGCGGGTTCGCCGGTGGCGATGGACGAGTTCGGGCGAATAGGCGTTCCGTCCCAGCCGCCGAGCAGCGTATGGAGCGGCAGGCCGGTCGCGCGGCCGAGGATGTCCCAGCACGCCATGTCGATCGGCGATTTGGCGTCATGGGCGCCCGGCAGCGCCTCGTCGATCGCCGCGCCGACCCTGTCGATCGCCCGCGGGTCGAGCGCGATGATCGCCGGCGCGATCAGGCTCAATCCGGCGCGCACGCCCGGGCCCGAGGCCGGGATGTATTGATGGCCCCAAGGGCAGCCCTCGCCCCAGCCATGGATCCCGGCGTCGGTGTCGACGCGGATGATCGTGCTGTCGAGCGCGGTGACGAGACGCCGACCGCCCGAGAGGCGATAGGGCTCGCGGAACGGCAGATCGAGCCGATGGACCGTGACGCGCGTGATCTTCATGCCGCCGCTCCATAGGCCGCGACCGGCGCGCCGAGGCTGTCATGGTCGGGCGCGACGCCGAGGCCGGGCGCGTCCGGCGCGTAGAGCTTGCCGTTCGCCGTGCGCGGGCCGGGCGCGCCGGTGGACGCCGTGTTGTAGTTGTGTAGATCCGTCGTGTTCTGAAGCAACTCCGCCGGCGTCGAGGCGGCGAAATGGGCGAGGGTCGCGGTGGCGATCTCGCCGCCCCAAGTGTCTTCGGCGACGACGGGAATGCGGTTGTCGACGAAGAAGTCGCGCACGCGCCGCGCCTTGGAGAGGCCGCCGAGATTGGAGATCTTGAGGCAGACGATCTCGGCGCTTCGATCTTCGACGATCCGGCGCGCGGCGCCGATGCCGGTCACGCATTCGTCCAGCTTCATCGGCTGCGCCACATGGCGGCGGACCTGCAGGCATTCTTCGTAGGTTTGGCAGGGTTGCTCGAAGATGTAGTCGAGATCGCGCGTGGCTTCGGCGACGCGGATCGCGTTGTCGACGCGCCAGCCCTGATTGGCGTCGGCCATCGCCGTCTCGCCAGGCTTCAGAAGCGGAACCGTCGCGCGGATCCGGTCGATGTCCTCGGTCCAATCGGCGCCGACCTTGATCTGAAATTGGCGGTAGCCGGCGGCGCGATGGGCGTCGAGCTCGGCGATGGTCTCCTCCGCGCTCTTCTGCGGCGCGACGCGGTACATCGGCGCGCCGTCCGTAAGCTTGCCGCCGAGCAGCAGCCAAACCGGCGCGCCGAGCGATTGGCCGAGCAGGTCCCAGCAGGCGGCGTCGAAGGGCGCCTTGGCGTAGCCGTGGCCTTGGATCGTCGCGTCCATCAGCCGTTCGATGCGCGCGACCTGCCGCGGATCCTCGCCGATCAGTTTCGGCGCCAGGATCCGGGCCGCGGCCTCGACGCCCTCCGAATGGGCGACCATGTAGTTCTCGCCGCAGGGCGTGAACTCGCCGCAACCGCAGAGGCCGGCGTCCGTGTCGAGCGCTACGACGGTCGCCTTGGCGACGGTGATGGCGTTGCCGGCGCCCCAGCCATAGGCGCCGCCGACATAGGGCAGGTCGGTCTTGTAGATGCGGACGCCGGTGATCTTCATGGCGTCGACCTGGCGCGGAAAGGCGGTCGACCCGTGGGTCGGTCGCCAGCCGGCCGGAGGCCTGCAGGGCTGCAGCTCGAACGATGCGAGCGAGGCAGTCTCATGGCGCGTCCTTCACCGTGACGACGATGTTGCCGACATGCTTCTTGGCGATGAACGCCGCCTGCGCCGCGCGCAGCTCCCTGAGCGGATAGCTCGCCGCCAACATCGGCTTGACCTCGCCGCGTTCGATATAGCCGACGAGGTCGGCGAAGACGCCCGGCGGCGCGATGGTCGCGCCGGTGAAGGCGAGGTCGCGCAGATAGAGGGTCCGGAGATCGAGCTCGACGATCGGGCCGGCGATCGCGCCCGAGCAGGTGTAGCGGCCGCCGCGCGCGAGCGCGTCGATGAGCGTCGGAAAGGCCGGGCCGCCGACCACGTCCGCCGCCACCGTCGCGGTGTCCCGGCCGATCGCGTGCCGAAGAGCCGCCTTGAGGTTCGCCGGCGATCGCGGCAAGAGCGCCGTCGGGTTCGCGAGCCGCTTTAGCTCGGCCATCTTGTCCGCGCCGCAGAGGCCGACCGTCGTCGCGCCGCGGCGGTTCGCGAGCTGAATGAGCGCCGAGCCGACGCCGCCCGAGGCGCCCGGGATCAGCACGACGTCGCCCTCGCCGACCGCGGCGCGGTTCAGCATGTTCTCGGCGGTGACGTAGGAGGTCGCGAAGGTTGCGAGCTCCGCGTCTGAGAGCGCGCTCTCGATCGGATGGACGTTGCGCGTCGGCGCGACCGTGAACTCGGCGAAACCGCCGTCGAGCTCGCTGCCGAAATAACGGGCCTTATCGAGATCGAGCGGATCCTCCGGATCTCGAACCCAGGTCTCGATCAGGACGCGCCGGCCGATCAACGCCGGATCCGCGCCTGCGCCGACCGCGACGACCCGTCCCGCGACGTCCGCGCCTTGGATCCGCGGAAAGGCGATCGGCGCGCCGCCCCAGGTCGCGTCGTCTTCTTCGACGCCGTCGAGCGCCGCGCCGGTCGTCGCCTCCGTCGTTCCTTTCGAGTACCAGGCGGTGCGCGTGTTGACGTCGGTGTTGTTGAGCCCGCAGGCGCCGACTTCGATCAACGCCTCTCCCGGCCCGGGCCAGGGTTTCGGCAGATCCTCGCGCCAGACCAGCGCGTCCAGATCGCCATGACCGGTGAGAACGACGCCGCGCATGGTTTCGGTCATTCCGCGGCGAGCTCCTCTGCGTCCGTGCGAGGCAGCAAGCTGGCGGGATCGTAGGCGGGCGCGTCTAGCCGCTTTGCGACGCGGGTCTCGCCCATGACGACAACCTCCAACGCCGCGTCGCTCGCCGCGGCTTCAGGCGCGACATAGGCGAAGGCGAGGAGCTTCCCGACCGAATGGCCGTAGGCGATCGAGCTGACCGCGCCGATCTGGCGTCCGCCCGAGAACACCGCCTCGCCGCCATTGCCGTCCGAGACGCCGTCCGCCTCGACCTCGAGATAGACGCAGACCCAGCGCAGCGGCTTCTCGATCGCGGCGAGCGTCGCCGCCTTGCCGCGAAAATCCTTGTCGAGCTTGACGAAGCGCATGACGTCCGCCTCCGGAAGCGTCACCTCGTTGGTGAGCTCGCCGGCGCCCTTGAACGCCTTCTCCATCCGCATCGCGTTCATGGCGAAGGAGCCGTAATTGGCGAGGCCAAAGGGCCGGCCCGCCGATTTGAGCGCTTGATGCGCGGTTCGGATCGCGTCGCGCGGGCCGTGGAGCTCCCAGCCGAGCTCGCCGGCGTAGGACATTCGGAACGCCCAGAGCGGCGCGCCGCCGACGGCGATCTCCTGCGCCGTGAGCCATTTGAACGTAGCGTTGTCGAGGCGCGCGTCCGCGCAGGCGCCGAGGATGTCGCGCGAGCGCGGGCCGTTGAGCGCGAGGGCGCCCCAATCGGACGAGCGGTTGACGATCTCGGCCCGCTCCGCGTCGCGCTTGGCGAAGGCGAGATCGTCGAGGAGCCGCTGCTCGAAGAACGCGGCGCAGACGAGGTAGAAGCGGTCCTCGGCGAGGCGGACGAGCGTGGTCTCGAGCTCGATCCTGCCGTTCTCGGTCAGGAGATGCGTGAGCGCGATGCGGCCGGCGGCGCTCGGCAGCCGGTTCGGGATCAGGCGGTCGAGGAAGGCGGCGGCGTCGGGCCCGCTCACCTCGACCTTCGAGAAGGCCGAGACGTCCATGATCCCGGCGCGCTCGCGCACCGCGCGGACCTCGGCGCCGACGATGTCGTGCAGCGCCGTGCGGCGGAAGCCGTAGACGTCCTCGGCCGCCACGCCCGCCGGCGCGAACCAGCGCGGGCGCTCATGGCCGTAGACCTCCTCGAAGACCGCGCCTTCGGATTTCAGATCCTCGTAGAGCGAAGAGGGCTTCACCGGCCGCGCCGCGAGGCGGTTGAAATGCGGGAACGGAATCTCGTGGCGGAGGAGATAATCCTCCTTCGCCTTCGTGATCCGGTAGCCCTGATCCGCGTAGGCGCCGAAGCGGCGCGGATCGAACTCGCGCATCGAGAGGTCGGCCGCGCCATGAACCATCCAGCGCGCGAGCTCGCGCGTCAGGCCCGGGCCCCAGCCGACGCCGATCTGCGTCCCGCAGCAGCACCAGTAGTTGCGCAGGCCCGGCGCCGGGCCGATCAGCGGATTGCCGTCCGGCGGATGGCTGATCGCGCCGTGGACCTCGCGCTTGATCCCGCGCTCGGCGAGCACCGGCATCCGCGCCATCGCGTTCTCGAGCCACGGCATGATCCGGTCGTAGTCGGGCTCGAAGAGCTCGTTCTCGGCCTCCCAGGGGCAGAAGTCCTCCCAGACCGTGTTCGGGTTCGCTTTCTCGTAGATGCCGATCAGGCCCGACTTCTGCTCCATGCGGATATAGCCCGAGACGTGGCGATCGTCGCGGATGACGGGCAATTCGCGCTCGAGGCCTTCGAATTCCGGCACGGAGTCGGTGACGAGATAGTGATGCGTCATCGACGTCGCCGGTAAGTTGTATCCGGACCAACGGGCGACTTGGCGAGCGTAGGTTCCGGCGGCGTTTACCACATGTTCGCAGCGGATCGCGCCCTGTTCGGTTTCTATAACCCATTCGGCATTCGGTTGTTGAAGTACGTTCTTCGCCCGGCAGCGGCGGATGATTTTCACGCCGAGCTGGCGGGCGCCCTTGGCGAGCGCGAAGCTCGCGCCGGACGGGTCGACATGCCCGTCCTCGGGCGTGTAGAGCGCCGCCTTGACGCCGTCGAGCGTGTGGAAGGGATGGAGACGCCTGATCTCTCCCGGCCCGATGATCTCCATCGGGAAGCCGAGGCCGCGGCCGACCGAGACCGTCTGATGGAGCCAGTCGAGTTCGTCGTCCGAATAGGCCAGCCTGAGCGAGCCGCAGCCATGCCAGGTGACGGACTGCTCGGTCTCGGCTTCGAGCACCTTCGAATAGAGCTCGATATTGTAGCCGACGCATCTGCCGAGCGCGTAGCTCGAGGTCGAATGGGTGATCTGTCCGGCCGCGTGCCAGGTCGAGCCGCTGGTGAGCTCGGCCTTCTCCAGAAGAACGACGTCGGTCCAGCCCTCATGCGCCAGATGATAGGCGAGGCCGCAGCCCATGATCCCGCCGCCGATGATGACGACGCGCGCCTGCGAAGGGACCATGGATCGACTCCTGTCAAACAAATGTTTCCTGTAGACTCGGCTACGCGCGTTTCGTAGCCTCGTCAATGTCGAAAAGCAGGGGCGTTGCCGCCGTGAACAGCTCTTCCGAAATTTTGGAGCAGATACAGGCGTCTGCCGGCGAATTAACGCCGGAGCTGCGCAAGGCGGCGGATTTCATCCTGCAGAATCCGGGCGAGGTGAGCGTCTGTTCGATTCGCCAGCTGGCGGCGCGGGCCGAGGTCAAGCCGAATAGTTTGGTACGTTTGTCTCGCGCGCTCGGCATGGAGAGCTACGACGCGTTCCGCGAGATCTTTCGCGCCGAGATCCGGCAAGCGGGCGACAGTTATCCGGACCGCGCGCGCTGGCTGCAGAAGCAGTCGCGCCAGGGCCGCATCGGCGCGCTCTACGCCGAGACCGCTTCGGCCGCGGCGCAGAATCTCGACAAGCTCTTCGCCATGACCAGCCACGCGGCGATCGAGGCGGCGGCGCGGGCGATCGCCGAGGCGCGGCGAACCTATGTCGTCGGCGTCGGCGTCAACAATCCGATCGCCCACAACTTCGCCTATCTCGCCGGCATGGCGATCGACGGCGTCCGGCCGCTGCCCTCGGGCGGCGCGCTGCCGGTCGACGGCCTCGCCCGCGCGGACGCGCGCGACGTCGTCGTCGCCATGACCTTCCATCCCTATCGGCGCGAGGTGGTCGAGGCGGCGGACGTCGCCGCGGCCAAGGACGTGCCGATCATCGCGATCTCGGACGCCCTTGCGAGCCCGATCATGGACGCCGCGGCGCATCGCTTCGTCGTGCCGGTCGAGACGCCGCATTTCTTCGCCTCGACCATCGCGCTCACCGCGTTCTTCGAGGTCCTGGTCGCCTTCGTGATCGCCGCCTCGGGCGACGCGGCGGTGGCGAGCATCCGCAATTATCATCGCCGGCGCCAGTCGCTCGGCATCTATGTCGCAGAAGAGAGCTGAGCCGATGAGTCTGGAAGAGAGCGCCACGGAGCAGCCGCTCGTCCGATCGCTCGAGGCGCGCTACTACACCGATCCGGCGATCTTCGAGAAGGAGCGGCGGAAGCTCCTGGCCGAGACCTGGCAATTCGCCGGGCATGAGAGCCAGGCGCGCAACCCGGGCGACTATTTCGTCTTCGAGATCGCCGGCGAGAGCCTCTTCTGCGTCCGCGGCCGCGACGGCGTCTTGCGCAGCTTCTACAATGTCTGCCAGCACCGCGCGCATCAGCTGCTGGAGGGCTCGGGCACGACGCGCCTCGTCGTCTGCCCGTACCATTCCTGGACCTACGAGCTTTCGGGCGAGATGCGGGCCGGGCCGAACGTCAAGTCGGTGCCGGGCTTCGACCGCAAGAAGATCTGCCTGACCGCGGTCAAGACCGAGACGCTGCACGGCTTCATCTTCGTCAATCTCGACGCCGAGGCGCGGCCGCTCGACGCCTGGTTTCCGGGCGTCCGCGAAGAGCTCGCCGAATACGTCCCTGACGTCGACCGGCTCGAGCCGTTGGAATGGGTCGAGATCTCGGAGAACTGCAATTGGAAGGTCTCGGTCGAGAACTACTCCGAGTGCTATCACTGCGCGATCAACCACCCGACCTTCGCCACCGGCGTGATCAAGCCCGAGACCTACGACATCCAGCCGATCGAGCAGGGCTACGTCCTTCGGCATACGACCGAGTGCCAGAACCTCGACGCGATGAGCTACGAGATCGACCTCTCGAAGCCGCATTCGGCCGAGTATCGGTCGTTCTTCCTGTGGCCGATGTTCTCCTTCCAGGTCTATCCAGGCAATTTGCTCAACACCTATCACTGGCGCGCGCATGAGGTGGACCGCTGCACGGTCTGGCGCGGCTGGTACAGCGTCGGCGGCGTCGACGACGACCGTGTGCGGCGGATGGCGATCCAGGACCGGGCGACGACGGTCGAGGAGGACATCCGTCTGGTCGAGAGCGTGCATCGCGGTCTGAAGAGCCGCGGCTATGCGCCCGGGCCGCTGGTGCTCGATCCGAAATACGGGCTGCAGTCCGAGCACTCCCTTCGGACGCTGCAGCAGTGGATGCGCGAAGGGGTCGACGGCGATGACTGAGATTGCGCGGTACTGGCGGAACTACATCGACGGCGAATGGGTCGACGGCGGCGGCGGACGGCTCGACGTGACCGATCCGGGATCGGGCGAGACGCTGGCCGAGCACGCCGTCGCCGACGCCGCGGATGTCGACCGGGCGGTCCGGGCGGCGGCGCGCGTCCATCGTTCGGGCGCGCTCTTCGATCTTCGCCCGGTCGAGCGCGGGCGCATGGTCCAGGCGATGGGCCGCTATCTCCTCGAGCATCTGGACGACCTCTCGGAGACGCTCACGCGCGAGCAGGGCAAGCCGCTCTGGGAGGCGCGGATCGAGATCGAGGGCGCGGCGCGGTTCTTCGAGTATTACGGCAATCAGGCCGAGACGCTCGAGGGCCGCTCGATCCCGCTCGGCAAGGGCTATTTCGACTTCACGCTCTACGAGCCCTACGGCGTCTCGGCGCAGATCATTCCCTGGAACTATCCGGTCGAGATGACGGCGCGGTCGGTCGCGCCGGCGCTCGCGACCGGCAACGCCTGCGTGGTCAAGACGCCCGAGCTCGCGCCGCTCTCGAACGCCTGGATCGCCCGCGCCGCCGAGGCGGCCGGGCTCCCGCCGGGCGCGGTCAACGTGGTCTGCGGCTATGGCGACGCGGCCGGCGCGGCGCTCGTCAGCCATCCCGAGGCGCGCCAAGTCGTCTTCACCGGCTCGGTCGCGACCGGGATCGCCGTCGCCGAGGCGGCGGCGCGGAACGTGACGCCTTGCGTCTTGGAGCTCGGCGGCAAGTCGGCGGCGATCGTGCGCGCGGACGCCGATCTCGACGCCTTCATGACCGATCTGCGCTGGGGCGTCTATTTCAACGCCGGCCAGGTCTGCTCGGCGATGAGCCGGGTGATCGTCGCCGAGGAGATCCATGACGCGCTCGTCGAGCGGGCGGTCGAGGGCGCGCGCGGGCTCTCGGTCGGGCCCGGGATCGAGCGCGCCGAGGCCGGGCCGACGATGGGCGCGATGATCTCGGAGCCGCAGCGCGACCGCGCCGAGGCGATGGTGTCGGAGGCGGCGGCCCATGGCGCCGTGATCGCGACCGGCGGGCGCAAGCTCAACCGGCCGGGCGCCTATCTCGAGCCGACGGTCGTGACCGGCGCGCGCCCGGAGAGCCGCATCGCCCAGGAGGAGGTGTTCGGCCCGGTCGTGACCGTTCTGCCCTTCCGCTCGGACGACGAGGCGATCGAGATCGCCAACGCGACGCCCTACGGCCTCGTCGCCGGCGTCTTCACCCGCGATCTCGACCGCGCGACCGAGGCGGCGCGCCGGCTCCGCGCCGGGCAGGTCTTCGTCAACGAATGGTACGCCGGCGGCGTCGAGACGCCCTTCGGCGGCTACGGCCGCTCGGGCTACGGCCGCGAGAAAGGCCGCGAGGCGCTCTGGAACTACGTGCAGACGAAGAACGTCGCCATCCGGCTCGGAGGCTCCGATGGCTGAGCCCGAGGTCGCGGCGCTGGTGCGCCGCTTCTACGCCGATCTGTGGAACGCCGGCGACGAGGCCGCGGCGCCCGGGATCCTGCATCCCGATCTCGATTTCCGCGGCTCGCTCAATGCGCCGGCGCGCGGGATCGACGGCTTCCTGAGCTATTTTCGCGGCGTCCGCGTCTCGCTCCGGGACTTTCGATGCGAGATCCGGTCGCTCGTCGCCGAGGGCGATCGCGCCGCGGCGCGGATGCTGTTCTCCGGCTGGCATGAAAGCCCGCTCCTCGGCGTCGCGCCGACCGGGCGGCTGGTCGAATGGGACGGCGCCGCGTTCTTCACCGCGCGGGACGGGCGGCTCGCGGAGATCTGGGTGCTCGGCGACGTCGACGGCTTGAAGGCGCGCCTCGCCGGCGCCTGACCGTTTCGCGGCGTCCCGGACAGCCAATGGCCGATCCGGCAACCGGGACCGTCGAGCGCGCAGCTTGGTCCTGGATCCAGGCGCTGCGCGCTCGGCCGGGACGACGGCGCGACGGAATCGGACCCGTCAGGAGGAACAGCATGGACCAAGATCTCTTCGAAAAGGGCCTCGCCCAGCGCAAGGCGACGCTCGGGGCCGAGTATGTCGAGAAGAACCTCGCGGCGGCCGACGACTTCACGCGGCCCTTCCAAGAGGCGATGACCGCCTGGTGCTGGGGCTTCGGCTGGGGCGACGAGACCATCGACCCGAAGACGCGCTCGATGATGAACCTCGCGATGATCGGCGCGCTCGGCAAGATGCATGAATGGGAGACGCATTGCCGCGGCGCGCGCAACAACGGCGTCACCAAGGACGAGATCCGCGCCGTCATCCATGTCGTCGGCGTCTATTGCGGCGTGCCGCAGGCGCTCGAATGCTTCCGCGTCGCGAGGAAGGTGTTGGAGGCGGAGCCCGGCTGAGGTCGTCGCGGGATCACTTCGCCTTGTCGACCGCGCCCGGCGCCGCCGCCGCGGTCGGCGTCGACCAGATCCGCGCCTCGCCGTCCTCGCCCGACGTGGCGATGCGGGCGCCGTCGGGGCTGAAGGCGGCGGAGAAGACGATGCCGGAATGGCCGGCGAGCACGGCCAGCTCCTCGCCGGTCGTCGCGTCCCAGAGCCTCGCCGTCCCGTCTTCGCTCGCGGTCGCGATCATGAGCCCGTCCGGGCTGATCGCCGCATCGCGGACCGGGCCGGCGTGTCCCGAGAGAACGGTCCGCTCCGCGCCGGTCGCCGCGTCCCAGATCCGGGCGGCGCCGTCCCTTCCGGCGGTGACGATCCAGGCGCCGTCCGGGCTGTAGCGGGCGGGCTCCGACCAAGCGTCGTGAGCGATGAGCGTCCCGACCGGCTCGCCCGTGGCCGCGTCCCAGAGCCGCGCGCTGTTGTCGGTGCTCGTGGTCAGAAGTCGCGAACCGTCCGGGCTGAACTCCGTCCAAAGCACCGAGCCGGTATGGCCGGAGAGCGTCGCGAGCGCTCGACCGGTCGCGGCGTCCCAGATCCGGGCGGTGTTGTCGTCGGAGCCGGTCGCGACGCGCGCGCCGTCGGCGCTGAAGCCGCCGGCGCCGACATCCTCCGAATGGCCCTTGAGGCGCGCGGCGAGGGCGCCGGTGTCGGCGTTCCAGAGCGTCGCGAAGCCGTCGACGCCGGTCGTCAGCAGCCTGGCGCCGTCCGGGCTGAAGACGACGTCATAGGCGCGGCCATGCGCCGCGCCGAGCGCCGCGATCTGCTCGCCCGTTATCGGATCCCAGAGCATCGGCGCCGCATTGGTGCTCACGGTGACGAGCCGCGCGCCGTCGGGGCTCCAGTGGGCGGCGTAGGTGATGTCGCCGCCGCCTCTGAGCAGGGCGATCTCGGCGCCGGTCGCCGCGTCCCAGATCCGCGCGGTCGAATCCTGGCCGGCCGTCGCGAGGCGGGACCCGTCGGGGCTGAACGTGGCGGCGTAGACGCGCTCCGTATGGCCCCTGAGGACGAGATCGGCCGCGATCTCGGGC
>CAZPTD010000015.1:0-29338 GCA_964588915.1 uncultured Neomegalonema sp.
TCAACCGCGACTTCGGCGGCGAGGGCGCCTATTCGGACGGCACGGTGTTCCGGGTCGCCGGCATGACCATCGTCAAGACCAACCATCTGCCGAGCGCGAACGTCACCACCGGCACCACCGCCGCCGGCACCGGCGACCGCTATCTCGGCGACTTCACCAAGACCGCCGGCCTGGTGATGCACCGCTCGGCGGTCGGCACCGTCAAGCTGATGGATCTCTCCACGGAGTCGGATTACGACCTCCGCCGCCAGGGCACGCTGATCGTGGCCAAATACGCGGTCGGTCACGGCGTGCTCCGTCCCGAGAGCGCCGTCGAGCTCGCGCTCTTCTGAGCCTGAGAAGGCGGCGCGCCGCCTGATCCGCCGCCGAGCGCATCCCTTTTGGGACGCGTTCGGCGGCTCTCCATTCGAACACGTTTCAAAGGCTCCGACGATGACACTCAACACCCTTTTCTCCGGCCTGCGGCCGAGCGAGCGCGGCGCGCTGACGGCTACGACGCCATGGCCGGCGCGAAGGCGGCCGAGCCCGAGCCCGCCTTCGGCCCCTCGCCGCTCACGGCGGAGCTGCCGCTCGTCGGCCGCAAGAGCAAGGCGAAGGCGCTTGGGAGCGCGGAGTACACGACGGACGCCGGCTTCCGCGGCGCCGTGGAGAAGCGCCTGGCCCAGGCGCGGACGCCGATCGACCTCGACGCGCCGCTCATGACCAACGCATCCTCTCAGGGACGCGCTTCCGACGATCCCTTCGCCCGGTCGATGGCGCGGCTCGACAAGCCGGCCGATCACGCCGCGGCGCCCGACAAGTCTCCGACGCTGACGACGCGCGCCGAGACAGTTGCGACGCCTGCGCCGACGAAGACGCATCAGTCGAGCGCCGCGTCGGATCGCGCCGCGAAACGCATGGATGCGAAGGTCGGTCTCGCCTCGAAAGCGGGCGCCTCGCGGATGCCGACGCCGAACGAAACTGGCGCTCCCGTCGCTCTGCGTTTGCTTAACAATTCCACGACGGTAAGCGCTGACGAACTCAAGGAAATCAGAGAGCTGACGGCCGAAATCGATAGCCACAACGCCCGAATCAATGAACTGAATACAACCGGCCCATTCCAGGATCTCGAAGATCGAGAAGAGCGCTGGACGCGAAGCCGACGCATCCCCGCGGAAGCGTATCTGTATGACGAGGATTTTCCCCAACATCGCGGGCATCCGATTACGGCTCAGTCGAATGATTTTAGCATGAACCTTCCGGAAATACGAGCAGAGCGTAGATTTCTGGAAGAAGATCAAGAGCGCCTGCGGGACATCGCTGGGCCGATCATTGACGACCTTCGACGAGAGGTGACGTCAGCCAAGTTTAATCTTTCGGATGTTTGGATGGAGACCCATCGCTCTCTAGCCTTGGTCGATGAGTCAGGAGAGCACTTAGAGGCGAAACGTCTCTATGACGGTGCACGGCTTGATTTGGAAATCGCCGAGGCGAGGCTCGAAATATTTGAGTCGCTCGAGGCGTATTTTCCGGAAGAAGACCCCACACTTCTTTCCGTTGTTGTCGATCTTAGCATCGAAGGCGGCCTCTACTTTCTCACGGGCGGCAGCGCCAATGCTGTCGTGCGGGTGCTGCGAAGGGCCGTTCGGGCGGCGCCCGAGGTCGCGAGACGGTTAGGGCCCTTTGGGGCTGGATTGGGCGGCGCGTCTCTCTTCGGCGAAGACGCCGAGGCCGTAACTCCGGCGATCATCGACGCGATTGCGATCGTGGAGGCGTTGATCGATGCGCGCGCGCTTCCGCGCGCCCTGGCGGAGAGGGGCGCGGTGAGCATCGTCACGACGTATAAAACCGGTAGTGCTGCCGAGAGGCGAGTGATCGAGGAAGCGTTCAGACAAACGCCAGGCGGGCATAGAGGCCTCGAAGCAATGGACAGAATCCTGGTAGACTCTGCGCCTCGATCCCCGAGGACGGCGACGCACGCGCAACTATTGGACCCCATTCGCGAAGTACCGTCAGGCAGGTATGTCGGGCGCGGATTTGAACTGCCGGACGGCCGGGTCGTTAACGCGCATGGCAGCGTCTATCGAAGAGGAAACGATGGCCGATACTTCCGAGAAGGCATGGCGGACTACGATGAGGCGGTCCGCTACCGGGTCGATACCATTGATCAAGACGGCCTGGTGCTCCCGCCGCAATCGTGGGATCGGCTCCTCGGCGATGCGTTCGAGAGGCGTGTGAACGCGGTCGGATGGGATGTTGACATTTCCCGAAACACCAGGGAGTACCCTGTCACCCTTGATGACGGCCCGTACAACTACCGCCCCGACTTTGTCGGTGATGGGGTCTGGGTCGAGACGAAAGACGTCGTCAACTTGCGCCAGACCCGGCAATTGAAGGCTTTCGTCGAAGGGCACGGCCAGCACGACATCGGAGTCGCGCGGCTCATGGTCAGCGAGAGGACGCGGCGGCCGAATGCAAGAATGTGGGACTGGCTCGAAGAAAACGGTGTCGAGATTTATCGCCTGCGGCGTACCGAGGATGGCGGCGCAGTGTACTATGAGCCTCACAGGATCAATACCCTCGACGACTGGTGACGTGTTTCACTGAGGTCAACACGCAGAAGGGTGACATGGCCGACAAGCAGCGGATCTCGGGCGTCCATATCAGCGTCCGCACCCATAAGGATATCGGCGACTGGGAGACCGGTCGCCGTATTCTCCAGGCATTATGGGATACGTCCGACAGGCTGGCGCCGGAGCGCGCTTCCATATTCTGGGCGAATCCAAAAGATTACCGTGAGCGCGGTATTGCAATCTCGTCCCCGGACGATCTCCGCGATCGTTGGTCGACCGAAGTCCACGGCGAAGGGGACGGCAAGACCTGGTCGAAACCGGCGCCGATCCATTGGCGGCGGAGGGCGCCGACGCAATACGACGCTGAAGCGCGGCGCGGCTTTTCGCGTGACGACGGCGCGGTTATCCCGTCCCGCCTTAGCCTGCACGCCAAGGCGATCCGCAAGGTCGACTGGTACGGGCTGTTCGTCAGATGGTGCGAGATCGCCGATCCTTTTCTCGGTTTCGTGACGCTCGGCGATCAAGGGCCAGGCGTCGTTTGGCGCGAAGGCGATCGTGTTTATTCGAGCCGCAGTGTTACAATGAAAAATTACTACAGGATGGGCGAGAGTTATTACGAGAATGACGAGCTGGTGATCGGCGCCCTGCCCTGGGCGATGTTTTGGGGCGAGGGATTCTTAGATTTTCTCGACTGGGACGGCCTGGAGAAGGCCGGTTTCGCTATCCAGCCCTGCGCCTCGGGGAGCATCCTGCGTCTGACGGACAGCGCCGAGGACGTGCTCGACCGGCTTGGCGACGTCTTCAAGGCGCGGGAGCGGGCCGAGACCTTCGCGCGCGAGGGGCTGATCGCGCCGCCGGCCAAGCCGAAACCGATGACCCGCGAAGAGAACATCGCGCAGATAAGCGCGGAGCGTCAGGCGAAGTTGGACCGGATCGACCGTTGGCGCGCGCGGCGGGGCAAGACCTAGCGACGCGCGACGCGCAACCACACGCGGAGATCGCGCCGCGACGCATCTCGACCATGGTTCGCAGGGCCTTCTGAGGAACTCTCGACGACGACCCTTCCCGCTTCGCCGACGATCTCGGCGCGTCCGACAGCCGCAACGTGCTCGCCCGCCTCGGCGGCGCGCTCGACGCCTACGACGCCATGGCCGGCGCGAAGGCGGCCGAGCCCGAGCCCGCCTTCGGCCCCTCGCCGCTCACGGCGGAGCTGCCGCTCGTCGGCCGCAAGAGCAAGGCGAAGGCGCTTGGGAGCGCGGAGTACACGACGGACGCCGGCTTCCGCGGCGCCGTGGAGAAGCGCCTGGCCCAGGCGCGGACGCCGATCGACCTCGACGCGCCGAGCGTTGGAGGCCTGTCCGCTGTCGGATCTAAATCAAGTCATCCGCTTAGGGCGACCCCGATGCGCCTTCGACGAACGGGCGGTTTCGGTTTCGCGCCGATCGAAGAGCCGGGCTATGGCTATCGGGGCGACGATATCCCGATCATGGAGCCGCCCGTTCATCCCTCGAACGAGGAGGCCGCTCCGCTGGACCATGACGCCCTGCGCGCCCGAGCGCGCGCGGCGGGCAAGCTCGCCGTGTTCAACACGTTGGGCCCGTACACAGTCGAATTCATCGACGCCCCTCCGATCTTGATTTCGGATCGTTTCGATCCCGCAGGCCGGGCCTATCACTCTTACGACCAGATCGAGGCGCTCCATATCGGGCCCTATACCGACGAGGACGTCGCGCTGGCTTGGGAGGCGTTGCTGACGCATCCGGTCAACGGCGCCGTCGGGCCGATCAGCGAAGACGACATATCTGAGGTGCGAGATCCGTACACAGACGCGTACGTCGGACTGGTCAATCATGAGATCTACGAGCAGGCGCTGACCGTCATCAACAGGACCCTCCCGGGTCATTTGTTCGACGACGGCGAAGTGCAGCGCACGCTGATCTTGACCGACCGGGGCATCGACATCTACATACTTGAAATCGGGAATAATAACGATTGGCTCGCGATTTTGGACGATCTAAACGAGCCGCTCGCCCCGCCGGTCTGGAGGATCGAGAACGAAAATGTCCGGTCCTACTTCAAACGGCGTCGGCGGCAATAGAAGGAAAGTCTTCGTAAGGATCGTCGTCGGCCTAGCGCTGGCGACGATTCTGGCGATCGTTCTGGCCGTGGTCTACGTCATCGGCGTGATGCACAATCCCGTCGTCGGCACAGCCGATGTGGTCCTTCGATCATCAGCGTTCGCGGAGCGTTCGACGCTCGACGACTTTGTCGGCCGCATGATGTTCGACTTCTACGGTTATGAGTGGCGACGATTCACCCTGCCGGAGGATCGTCAGCGTTTTTCCGAAAGCGGTTTCGCCTATCTGGTCGACGAGGTGTACGGCGACGCGCTGGTGGATGGCGGTCAGATCAGCATTTTGATCCGCGCCGACGATACGGTGGTGATCACGCGAGGCAGCAGCTTCACGGCGGAAGACGATGCGGAAAGCGCCTACCTCTATGACTACGTGATGCGCAACACGCCAGAGGGAGTGGCGTTCGAGGGCAGCATACATTCGCCGGAAGTGAAGGCCATGATCGAGGCCGACCCTCAGCGGCCGGAGCGTCCGGGATGCGCTGCTTTCCCCGTCGCGTTCGCCTGCGATTGAGGCCGGCTCCGAGCGACAACGATGCTCGGGGCGCCGGGGAACGGCGATCAACCGCTATGTCGGCGGGGACGACGCCTCCAACCGCTGTTTCGGCGACTCGGCCAAGACGTTCGGTCTCGCGATGCGCCGCTCGTCGGTTGTCATGGCGCGGGACATGGACATACGCCGTGAACCCGCCTGCAACCTCCGCCGCCGGGGCGCGCTGATCGTGGCCAAAGACGCGGTCGGACATGGCGTGCTCCGTCCCGAGAGCGCCGTCGAGCTCGCGCTCTTCTGAGCCTGAGAAGGCGGCGCGCCGCCTGATCCGCCGCCGAGCGCATCCCTTTCAGGTCGCGTTCGGCGGCTCTCCATTCGAGCACGTCCCAAAGGCTCCGACGATCGCCCCCAACACCCTCTTCTCCGGCCAGCGGCCGAGCGAGCGCGGCGCGCTGACGGCGCTCGAGACCCGCGCGCCGAAATCGCTGGCCAAACTCTCGCGCCCGCGCCGCGACAACCTCGCGGCGATCGCCGGCGGAAAGAAGCGCCTCGACGCCGCATTGCTTTTCGCCGAACAGCGCCGCGACGAGGCGGCCGGCGTCGACGAGGCCGAGAGGCTCTCGGACGACGACATCTCGGTCGCTTCGATCCTCGGCGTCTTTCTGCTCTCGCCTTACGGAAACGGGATTCGTCGGGCCGCTGGCTACGAGCATGTCACGGACAGGGACTTCGCCGAGCTGCTGCTCAAGGACACCGTCCGGGGCGAGACGGCGCGTCAGGCGGTCGCGCGCGTTCCCGGCGGCCAGGCGTTTCTCGACGGGCTCGGCAGCATCCGGCGGAACCCCGCCTGGTTCGACAGCGAGAGATTCTTCGGCGATGAGCTCGGTCGCCTCGGCCCGTCGACAACAAGACGGACTCGAGGCGGGAGCAGCATGCAGGTCACCTACTACCGACGAAGAGAAGGCGGCCATCGCGAGGCCGGCTCTGTCAGGCCGGACATCAGCCTTGTCTTCCGTCAGGACGACGGCGACTATCTCGTCGCGCTTGAAATCAAGAGGCCCGGCGCCGCGTCGGGGCATTGGTTGAATACGCGAATCGACGAAGCCGTCGAGCAATGGCGGAACCGCGAAGCCGTCCTTCCGATCAAATAGATCGGAGGGCGATACACGGCGTTCGCTTCAAGGCGTCATCTTCGATCTTCGGCACGTCCCGTCGACGGTCAATGAGCGACTCGATATCGCGCGCGAACTCGTCAAGCGAAGCGATGGCGCGATCCCTCCGGAGGCGATTGTCATCTATCACCACAGCGGGATACATTTCTTTCGCGATCTCGGAGGCGAGGTAAGCTTGATCCGATGAGCTGGCGCGCCGTTGACGCCGCCCGATGGCGCTCCGTCTCGTCGACCAAGGCTGCAGGAGGACGGAATAGTGACGGCGTCGCTTCCACTTTCGCTCGCCGGTCGAGAACGCGCCGCAAGGCGGCGCGCGCTTCGTCTGCGGAACGAGATCCAGGAACGGCTGCAGAGCGCGCTGCCGACGCCGTTCAGCGAGCAGCGCTTTGCCTATGGCGAATGTTACGGCTTCGACATGCAGTACGATATTTTCATCTGGAATTGTTCACTTCGTACGAGAGTCCTTCAGACAAACACCTATGATCTGTTGCATAGAAAGGACTATGTTGCTCCGCAATTCGGCGTTTTTCTCGAATTCGGCGTAGATCCGAATTTTTGTTGGTGGCCAGGCTATCGCGACGCGCAGGGTTCCGATCGCTTTTTCACAGATATTCTATCGCAGGTGCAAAACGAGACGAGATGCGCCAACGACAACGATGACGAGTTCCAGCGAACGCGCGGCGTTGTTCTGCGCGCGGTCGAGGGCCCGATCCTCGCGCGCATGAAGGAATTCGCGACGTTGGAGGATTGGATCGCGCCGCTTCATGCGATCGAAGCGGGGCGCGCGCATCCCTACGCGCATCTCTGGAGCGGGAGGGACGGGTCGATTCGGTCGATGCCGGCCGCCTATCTCCATCTCCTCGCCGGCGAACTCGAGGCGGCGGAGCGCTATGCCGACATTTTCGAGAAGGAGATCCGCGAGGGGCATGCGAAGTCGAGCCAGCACCGGCGTCTGGTGGACGAGCCGGACTGGCAGGTCGACAATTTGCGCGACGCGATCCGTCGGGCGCGGGCCGGCGAGTTCAGGGAGCGGCCGGTGCACAACATGTTCCCGGAGCAGGCGGAGGCCGGCTGACGGATCGCCAAGCGAGCGCGGCGTTGATCACGGGCCCTCGCGCCGGCGTTAGCGAATGTCATCGAGCCGCCATTCGATCGGCGAACGATCTCCTTTATTCCTTGCGCGTCCGCACATCGCCGTCGGGCGTTCGGAGGCCGCGACCCGTGGAGCTCATCTTCGCCTATGGCGCCGGATTGCTGACGCTGATCAATCCCTGCGTCCTGCCGATCCTGCCGATCATCCTCGCCTCGGCGCTCCAGGCGGACAGGCGCGGCCCGATCGCGCTCGCCGCCGGCATGGGCGCGACATTCGTCCTGCTCGGCGTCGGCGTCGCCGCGATCGGGCCGGCGATCGGCGTCGACGACATCCTGATGAGCCAGATCGCCGCCGGCTTCATGGTCGCCTTCGGCGTCGTCCTGCTCTCGCCGCGGCTCGGCGAGGCCTTCGCGACCGCGACGGCCGGCGTCGCCAGCCGCGGCGGCGCCGAGCTCGACGGCGTCGAGAACGACAGCCTGCGCGGCCAGTTCCTGACCGGCGCGCTTCTCGGCGCGGTCTGGTCGCCCTGCATCGGCCCGACCCTCGGCGGCGCCATCGGGCTCGCCAGCGCCGCCGCCGCCGGCGGCGCGGCCGGCGTCGCCTGGGCGGATCTTCTCTGGGCGGCCGTGATCATGACCGCTTTCGCCCTCGGCGTCGCGACCTTGATCATCGGCCTCAGCTTCGGCGCCCGCGAGGCGATCCGCAGCCGCACGGCGAAGCTCCGCGGCCTCGCCGAGCGCTCGAAACCCATCCTCGGCGGCGTCCTCGTCCTCGTCGGCGTCGCGATCCTGTTCGGGCTGCATCACCGGCTCGACGCCTGGCTCAACGACGTCCTGCCGCCCTGGCTGATCGATTTCAGCGTCTCGCTCTGAGGCGCCGCGCGCAACACCACGAACGCACAAAGGAGATCCCGATGCGTCGCCGCTTCTTCCTCTTCGCCGCCGGCGCGGCCGCCCTCGCCGCCGCCTTCGTCGCTGCGGTCCCGGGCGCGAGCCGCGCCAAAGAGACCATCGACTACGCGCCCGGCGCGATCGAAGAGGCGCTCGCCTCCGGCAAGGCCGTGCTCGTCGACTATGCGGCCGATTGGTGCTCGACCTGCCGGGCGCAGGCGCGCGTCATCGAAGCGCTCCGCGCGGAGAACCCGGCCTATGACGAGAGCATCGTCTTCATCCGCGTCGACTGGGACCGCTATCGGCGCGAACCGGTGACGACCGACCGCCGCATTCCGCGCCGCTCGACGCTGGTGCTGCTGCGCGGCGAGGAGGAGCTCGGCCGCATCGTCGCCGGCACGAGCCGCTCGACGATCGAGGAGCTCCTCGATCAGGCGCTCTGAGGGCGTCCGAGGCGCTCCGCCGGCGTCTCGCGCCTAACGTCTCGCGCAGGGCAGCCGCGGCAGCGCCGGATCCGGGTCGAGGCTGACCATCGCGAAGCTCGTCGGCGTCACATCCGCGATCCGGAACGTCTGCTCGCGGCCGATATGGAGCGCGTTCTTCTCTTCGATGCGCGCGCGCGCGTCCTCGAGCCCGGGCGAGGACGAGAAATCGACGAGGCTCATGCTCGCCGGCGTGTATTTCAGCAGCGCCTCCTCGACCCGCCAGGACCCCGCTTCGTCGAAAGTGGCGCTCAGGAACCGGTCGCCGGCGACGCCCTCGATGCGCGTCGTCGCGGAATACGCGCCCGACGGCTCGAGCAGCATGGCGCGCTCGAGATCGAGCGCCGGCGCCAGGGCCGCGGAAAACTCGCAGATCCAGTCGCCCTCGAGCGCGGCCTCGGTGACGTCTTGCGCAGACGCAGGGCGCGGCGCGAGCGCCGTCGCGGCGACAAGCGCGATAGCGGCAATCTTCATCGAGCGCGTCCTTCCTTCAGAGCGCCGTCCTTTCCGAGCGCCGCCGCGCCGAGCCTCCGGACGGTCGTCCCGTCCTCGCGCCGCGCGCCGCGCAGGGCGTCGGACGCCGGCCCTTTTCGATCAGCGGCGGACGCAATTCGTGGCGCCGCCGCCGTCGGAAAGCGTCATCGAGCGCCCGTCGAACGCGATGATCCTCTGGCGCACCGTGTTGCCGACGCGGCTTTCGGCCTCGCGGGCCATCTGCACGGCGATATCGGCGGCGTCGGGCGATGAGTCGATCGCCGTCGTCTCGATGCTGGCGGTGACGTAGATGAGCTCGCCTTGCTCGACGCGCCAATCGCCGCGGTCGAGGAAGTCGAGCGACAGGAACTCGCCGCCCTCGGCGGCGTAGAGGTTCGATTCGGCCACATAGCGGCCCGCGGCGTCGAAGGAGACGGCCCGCGTCGCGCGGGCGCGCTCGCTGCGCCACTCGCAGGTCCAGGCGCCTTCCAGCGCCTCGGCGGAGATCTCCTGAGCGAGCGCGGACGACGCCGAGAGCGCGCAGATCAGCGCGAGCAAAAGCCGTCCCATGAGTTCCCTCCCCGAGCTCGGCGCTCGGCCGCTCGGGCCGAGGCCGCCGCGGCGCCTGTCGCGGCGAGTTGGCGGGCGCGCCGCACCCTATGGCGCGCCGGCGCCAATGTCGAGCCGTCCGCGGCGGCGCGCTCTGCGCCGTCTCGCGATCCATCCCGTCCCCGAATCCACAGAATGGAGGCTTCCATGTCGCTCATCCCCGCGACCGAACTCGACGCCGTCAACCTCATGCTCGCCACCATCGGCGAGAGCCCGATCGCCACCCTCGAGCAGAGCGGCCAGGTCGACGCCGTCGCCGCTCAGAGCACGCTCGCCGAGGTCTCGGCCGAGATCCAGTCCCGCGGCTGGCATTTCAACACCGACAAGGCCTATCCGCTCTACGCCCAGGCGCATCCGCCTCACGAGATCTCCGCGCCGACCAACGCGGCGCGGATCGATCCGACCGGCCAGAGCGCGCATCTCGACCTCGCCGTGCGCGGCGGCAGGCTCTGGGACCGGCGCCGGCACAGCTTCAGCTTCCCGGACCATCCGAAGATCTATGTCGACATCGTCTGGGCGCTGCCCTTCGCCGACATGCCGCAGCCGGCGCGGCGCTTCGCGGCGATCCGCGCGGCGCGGGTGTTCCAGGACCGGGTGGTCGGCGCCGGGCAGCTGCACGGCTTCACCGAGAAGGACGAGGCGCGGGCCGAGGCGGGCTTGCGCAAATACGAGGCGAAGACCGCGCGGCGGAGCTTTCTCAATTCGAGCCACGCGGTGATGCGGATCCTCGACCGCCGCGCCCGCTGAGCTTTCCCGGCAAACGCGTCCCCTAAGGGGCGCGACTCTCCTTCCCTCGAACCCGCCGACACGCCGTCGGCGGGTTTTTTCTTGTTGGAGGACCACATGGCGATTTGGAACCCGTCCACCGCGCTCAGGAAGGGCGCGGCGGCGATGGCGGCGGCGCTTCGAGCGGTGGCGGGCGTGGGCCAGACTTCGACGACGCCTCAGGCGCAAACGGCGCTCATCCGCCTGAATTCCGCCCGGTCTACCGAGACGACGAGCGGCCGACCTTCGCCCGTGGACGACCGCCAATCAGCCGCTGACCGGGCCGCTCGGCGCCGCGCGCGACGCTGGCGCGGCGCGGCCTCAAGGCTTCGTCGGCAATGCGCTCGGCGTCTCCGAAGACGGCGGGATCTTCATCGCCGATCCGCTAGGAGTTTTTGACGCAAGATCTCGCGACGCATTGCAGACCAAGAATAGAAGGATGCTGCGCTCGCCCCGTCAAGCGGTCATTGTCGACTAGGACAAAGGAACGCAAGACGCCGACTGACTGGGACGACTCGATTTACCAGGATATGCCGCTCGAAGCGCGGCCCATGCTGCGCCGGCTCGAAGGGCGGAAGCTCGCCGATCTGCGCGTTCTCACCGTCCTGCCCGGGCCGGCGCAGAGCGATCGTTGGACCATGGAGGACAAGTCGCTCGAGGCGAAAGCCTGGGACGGAGACGCGCAGTTTCTATGGGAGCCTGCGTCCAGTCTGATCGTGATGCACGTCGATGATCTGCTCGGTGTCGGCGTTTATGAAAACCGCGACCTGATCGTCTATGAAGACGATGATTGCGACGAATTCGTCTCCGTCATCGTTTCGGCCTTCGACTATGCGCCCTGGAGCCGATACCGCCGGCTCCATTTGACAAACCTGGCGATCATGACCGCGTGTCGCGACGGGCAGTTCGGTGTTTTCGATCAACTGCTGATGCGGTTCGGCTTCGAGAGAGGCTGCCGAGAACGCCGTCGCTCAGTTGCGCGAGGTCCAGGCGACTTTGCGCGACGGTGAGATTGTCGTGGAAGATCTCCAATTTCTGATTGATGAAAGGGGAAATATCTTCATTGCTGATCCGTTGGGTGTTGAAATCGTAGACGCGTCGGAGAGGCTGCTCAACGAGAATCGAGAAATGATCGACCACTTTATCAAGCAGATTGCCGATTCCGCGTCGTTGTGAGGAGAAAATGTGATGATATCTCAGTCGAATGAGAAAATGAGGAAAATTTCTCCGCCAAGCCTACAGCGCGCGTTACTGCGCCTTGTTGTTGGGAGGCGGCTCTCAAATCTTGTCCGACAACCGCTTGTATACGAAGAGAAGAACAAAAGATTTGCGGAAAGGCATTTTGATCCAATTCGGTACTATGTAATGGTGGAGAGAGATCTTTATATGGCTGTCGACGAAGGCCCTATTGTCTACTTCAGTGGTCAGAAGCACGACTGGTCCATTGGGATTTGTCGAGTTCAGGAGCTTCCACGGCAAGAATCCGCCGGAAAGTTCATGAAGAATGCGTCGTACGAGCCGGCGAGTGCTTGCCAATATCCAGAATGGCGAGAGTATCAAGGGCGCACCATCGAAGCGATCGCAATCCATCGGATGAAGCCGCGGAAACGCAGCCTTATGAACAAACCATGCGAGCGCGTTTTGGAGGTCAGGTGCGCCGGCGGCAAGTCGTTCTTCATCACTCACTTCGCAACGAACATCCTCATGCTCGAGTTGCCGCATGAATTCGAGCAGTCAGTTGACGCGGAGATCGTTGAAACGATTGTGGTTTAGGGACCGATCGCTTGATCAGCGACGCCGAGCGGGCGAGCTGGTTTGATTGGGCGCTGAGCGGCGACGGCCTGGCGGCGGTATTGGCGCTGAGCCGGATGTCGGACGCCAAGCGAGATTCTCAAGATCTGACGAGGAGAAGACCGCGCGGCGGAGTTTTCTCAACACCAGCCATGCCGTGATGCGGGTGCTGAACCGCCGCGCCCGCTGAGCCTTTCCGAAAAACGCGTCCCCTGAGGGATCTGATTGACCCTTCCCTCGAGCCTGTCGGCGTCCGCCGGCGGGTTTTTTCTTGTTGGAGGATCCTATGGCGATCTGGAACCCGTCCGCCGCGCTCGGGAAGGGCGCGGCGGCGCGGGCGGTCGAGGCGGTCTCGGACGCGGCTCAACCGCGGCCTCGCGGGCGACGGCGCCGCGGCGATCGCGGCGCTCGGCGCGATCGTCGACCGCTACGACGCGATCTTCGGCCCAGAGGCCGAGCGTCCCGACCCGGCCTTCGCTCCCTATCGGCGGATTCAGACCGAAGTTTATGGTGATCGGGCGCAAAACCACGCCGAGCAGGACGTGCTCAACACCATCGATCAACGGATCCAAATCGACCTGGAGGATGGTTTGCTACAGCCCGAGGATCTGGAGAGTTTCAATGTTCGCATCGTCATCTCGCATGAGGGCGGCGTCTGCGACGATTGCTTGCGCGGCTTGCTCGACCCCACCGAAGAAGCCGGGCCGTTTCGCCAGTTTCTCGAGGAATATACTGGCGCTACAATCGAAGTGGTCGCCGCTGATCCACAGACTGGCGCGCTTTCGGGATATCGCCGGACCATCGGCGTCGCCAGAGACGGAGGATACTATGTCAGCGAGTAGTCTTAGAGCCGAGCTGTCGCCGCGTCTGATGATGCGCATGTCGGAGCAGTTGCCCTACCATCTCCAGCTCATCGACATCGCTTTGAAGGCGCTCGAGCCCTATCCCGAGATCCATCGCCGCGCCGTCGAGATGGCCAAGCTCTGCCGCGCCTATGCGGCCGGCGCCGCCGTCGATCCGAAACGGTACGAAGAGATGGTGCGCGCCGGATGGCCGAACCGTTGGAAGCGTTTCCCGCTCGAGAACGATCTCGCTGCCCGTATGTCCGCAGGCTATATGCGGGATATCACTCGACATATCGGCTTCGAGGCGTTCGACGATGCGGGCCGAGCTGAGGAGGCGTCGTACGAACTGGAGCCGATCGAGGAAGCGTCTGAAGCCGACACCGACATCTGGTTCAACAAGTACTTCGACGCGCTGGAGGCGGCGGGACTGCTCTGAAGTGAAGCAAAGGCGGAGCGCCATATGTCACCCGAGAACCTTAGGCGGGCGATCCTCGACAGCCGCGACACGCCGATGCGCGAGCAGCTGCCGTATCATCTGCAGCTGATGGCGATCGCGCTCGCGGCCCTCGAGCCCTACCCGGACGTGCATCGGCGAGCCCAGGAGATGGTCCGTCTCTTTCGGGCGTATGCCGGCGGCGTCGCTGTTGACCCGAAGCGATTCGAGGAAATGCGGACCGCGATTTGGCCCCACCTCGGAAAGCGCTTCAGCGACGAGCCTTCCGCAAAAAAGTCCTCAGGCTATCTCGCCAGCATGGCGTCCTATGTCGGCTTCGACGCGTTCGAGCGGGCGGGTCGGCTCGACGAGGCGTCGCGCGAGATGTGGCCGATCGACCATACCCACATCACCGAGTATCAGGACTGGTTCAACGAGTACTTCGACGCGCTGGAGGCGGCGGGTCTGCTCTGAACGGAAGCAAAGGCGGAGCGCCATATGTCACCCGAGAACCTTAGGCGGGCGATCCTCGACAGCCGCGACACGCCGATGCGCGAGCAGCTGCCGTATCATCTGCAGCTGATGGCGATCGCGCTCGCGGCCCTCGAGCCCTACCCGGACGTGCATCGGCGAGCCCAGGAGATGGTCCGTCTCTTTCGGGCGTATGCCGGCGGCGTCGCTGTTGACCCGAAGAGATTCGAGGAGATGGTGACCGCGATTTGGCCCGACCTCGGAAAGCGCTTTTGCGACGAGCCAGCGGCCGACAAGTCCTCGGGCTATCTCGCCAGCATGGCCTCCTATGTCGGCTTCGACGCGTTCGAGCGAGCGGGTCGGCTCGACGAGGCGTCGCGCGAGATGTGGCCGATCGACCATAACCATATCACCGAGTATCAGGACTGGTTCAACAGGTACTTCGACGCGCTGGAGGCGGCGGGTCTGCTCTGAAGTGAAGCAAAGGCGGAGCGCCACATGTCACCCGAGAACCTTAGGCGGGCGATCTGTCCTCTTCGGCTTCCCGCCCGGCGAACGCGTCTGCGGTTCCGATCGGCCACCGACCCGAGCCTCCGCAGTCGAGGCGCGGGCCAGCGGCGCGGCGCGTGAAATTCGCCACGGTTCAGGCGCAGGCGCGTCGCGTTCATGGAACGAACGGCGCGCTTCTGTGTTACGTCGGTACGTCTCCGGAGGAAAACTTCACGACTCGAGGATACGACATGAACCGCAAACCGTTTCTCACCGCCGCCGCCATCGTCTTCGCGCCCGTGTTCGCGCTTTCCGCCTGCGGACAGACGACCGGCGAGCGCGCGCTCTCGGGCGGCGCGATCGGCGCCGGCGTCGGCGCCGTCGGCTCGACGATCGTCGGCGGCAGCACCGTCGGCGGCGCAGTCCTCGGCGGCGTCGCCGGCGGCGTCGTCGGAGCGGTCACCGATCCGGAAACGATCGATCTCGGCAATTGGTGAGCCGCTGAGCGGCAAGGCGGCGCGGCGGCGACGTCGCGCCCCTCTCCGCTAATCTCGGATTTCGACCGACCGCTCGCGCGGCGCCTCGTCGATCGCCATCGGCGTCGCGGTGTGGCTTAGATTCTGACTCCCCGGCGTCGTCGCTTCCTCGGAGGTCGACGCGGCGTCCTCGACGCGCATGTTTTCAGGATATTTGTTGTTGAGCTGCTCCTGACGGACGCCGCTCTCGGCGAAAGCGGTCGCGCCGCCGAGGGCGAGGCCAAGGGCGATCGCGATAGAAGCCCTGCGCATTGATCCGACTCCCGGGTTCTCGGCCGCGCGCGCCGCCGTCGGCCCTGTTCCGCTGTCGGCCCTGTTCCGCTGACGGCGCCGTCGCCCCTTCTCCACCCGCCTCGAAGACCTATCCGCCTCGCGCTCGGTTGTCGAGACGCGCCCGAAGCAGGGCGCGCCGGGACCGTCCCTTTCGACCCGCCGTCGACCGCGACGGCCCCTCCTCCCTCGCCCACAAGGAGCATCCGCATGTCGCTCGTCAGCGCGGCGATCCCGTCGCTCGTCAACGGGATCTCCCAGCAATCCGCCTCGCAACGGCTCACCAGCCAAGCCGAGGACCAAGTCAACTTCCTCTCCTCGCTCGTCGACGGGCTGCGCAAGCGCCCGACGACGCGGCATCGGGCGCGGCTCTCGACCGACGATTGGTCGGCGGCGGCGCTGCACGTCGTCAATCGCGACGCGGCCGAGCGCTATGTCGTCGCGGTGGCGGGCGGCGATCTCAAGGTCTTCGACCTCGACGGCGCCGAGAAGACGGTCGCCTTTCCCGACGGCAAGACCTATCTCGCCACGGCGGCCGCCGACGCCGACATCCGCGCCGTCACCGTCGCCGACTACACCTTCGTCCTCAACCGCGGCGTGACCGCGGCGATGTCGAGCGCGCTGACGCCGACCCGGCCGAAAGAGGCGATCGTCAACGTCCGCTCCGGCAATTACGGCCGCACCTACGAGATCGAGATCGACGGCGCGTCCGTCGCCTACTACACGACGCCGAACGGCGGCTCGGCCTCGGACAGCGTCTCGATCACCACCACCAACATCGCCACCGAGCTCTATGACGATCTCGTCGCCGCCGGGCTCACCGGCTTCACGATCACGCGCCACCAAAACGTCATCCACATCGTCAAGGCGAGCGGCGACTTCACCATCGCCGTCGAGGACGGGTACGCCGGCGCGGCGATGAAGGTCGCGAAGGACAAGCTGCAGCGCTTCTCCGATCTGCCGAACAACGGGCCGGACGGCTTCGAGGTCGAGATCGTCGGCGATCCGACCACCAGCTTCGACAACTACTATGTCCGCTTCGAGAAGGCCGCCGACGCCGACAGCGACGGCGTCTGGGACGAGACCGCCGGACCCGGCGAGGCCTACGCGCTCGATCCGGCGACGATGCCGCATCTCCTGATCCGCGAAGCCGACGGAAGCTTCACCTTCCGCCAGGCGACCTGGCGGGCCCGCGACGTCGGCGACGCCGAGAGCGCGCCGAACCCGTCCTTTGTCGGACGTAAAATCAACGACGTCTTCTTCTTCGCCAACCGGTTCGGGCTGCTGGCGGACGAAAACGTCGTCCTCAGCCGCGCCGGCGACTACTTCAACTTTTGGCCGAAGACCGTCACCGCGCAGCTCGACAGCGATCCGATCGACATCGCCGGCGCGCATAACCGCGTCTCGATCCTGCGCCACGCCGCGCCGTTCAACCGCCAGCTGCTGCTCTTCGCCGATCAGACGCAGTTCGTGATGGAGGGCGGCGACGTGCTGACGCCGGAGACCGCGTCCTTGCGGGTGCTGACCGAGTTCGTCTCGAGCGTGGCGGCGAAGCCGGCCTCGGCCGGCCGCAGCGTGTTCTTCGCGGTCGAGAAGGGCGGCTACGCCGGCGTCCGCGAGATCGTGCTCGACCGGATCGGCGAGGCGACGGACGCCCAGGACGTCGCCAAGCACGTGCCGACGCTCATTCCGGACGGCGTGCGGCGGCTGGCGGCGGCGAGCAACGACGAGATGCTGGTCGCGCTCACCGACGCGGCGCCGAACACGGCGTTCGTCTATCGCTACTACTGGAGCCGCGACGAGAAGCTGCAATCGAGTTGGTCCGCTTGGACGCTGGCCGAGGGCGACGCCATCCTCGTGGCGGAGTTCGTCGACGCGCGGCTCTATCTCGTCGTCGCGCGGGCCGACGGCGTCTATCTCGAGGACATCGATCTCGATCCGGGCGCGACCGAGGCGGCGCCGGCGGGGCAGCCGGTCGACTGGGTCTTCCATATGGATCGGCGCGTGGACGAGACCGATTGCGTCGTCGTCTACGACTCCGGCGCCAACGAGACGCGGATCACGCTGCCCTATGACGAGAGCGGCGCGCTCTGGGTGATCGCCCGGCCGGACGACGCGAGCGGCGCCGAGCCGGCGGGCCGGGCCTTCGAGCATGACCGGCCCGACGCCGCGACCGTTGCGATCACGGGCGATCAGAGCGCGACCAAGCTCGCGATCGGCCGCAAAGTCCTCTCGCGCTACGTCTTCTCGCCCTTCCAGATGCGCGAGGGCGACGGCGCGCCGATCAAGGAGGGGCGGCTCCAGATCCTCTACGTCTCGGTTTTCTACGAGGAGAGCGGTCCCTTCCGCGTCATCGTCTCGCCGCAGGCGCGCGCGCCCTATCGCTACGAGCTCACGGGGCGGCTCGCCGGCGCCGAGGCGAACCGGCTCGGCCAAGTGGCGCTCGAGAGCGGCCGCTTCCGCGCGCCGGTCTACGCCCAGAACGGCGAGGTCGAGATCGCCGTCGAGAGCGACGGCTATCTGCCGGTGATCGTCAGCTCGGCCGAGTGGGAGGGGCGGTTCATCCTCCGCTCGCGCCGGATATGACGGACGTGGCGGCGGCGGCCTCCTTGCCGACCTCTGCCTCCTCGGGAGAGGGACCGAAGGAGAGGGAGGGCGCGGTCTGGGTCTCGCGCGAGGGGCATCGCGTCCGCGCGGCGGCGGCGGACGACGCCCGGCGGCTCGCGCCGCATCTCAGGGCGGCCGACATCGCCGAGATCCGGGCGGCGAGCGGACTGGCGCCCGAGGCCGCGCTGCTCGACGGGATCGCCTTCTCGCGTCTCGCCTTCGCCGTCGAGCGTCGCGACGCGCCGCCCGCGACGGCGCCGCTCGCGCTCTTCGGCGTCGCCGATCATCCGCTCGGGCCCGAGATCGGCGCGCCCTGGCTCCTCGCCCATCGCGAGCTGCCGCGGATCGCGCGCGCGTTCCTTCGAGAGGCGGCGCTCTGGATCGAGATCCTGGGCGCGGGGCGGTCCGCGCTCTCGAACTGCGCCGACGCGCGCAACGTCCTGCATCTGAGATGGCTCTCGCTGCTCGGCTTTCGATGCGTCCGCCGGATCGACGCCTTCGGCGCCGAGCGCCGGCCCTTCATCGAATTCGTCAAACTCGTCAATTGAACGGAAGGAGACAACCATGTGCGACGCACTCGCGCTCTCGGCGCTGTCGACCGGGATCGGGTTCGCCCAGCAGCAGGCGCAGGCGAACGCCGCCAACGCCATCCAGCGCCAGCGCGCCGAGCTCAACCGGCGCAACGTCATCGCCCAATACGACGCCGATCAGCGGCGGTATTTCGTCGAGCGCGCCGACGCGACTCGAAAGAAGACCGAGGACGCCCTCAAAGCGCTCGCCGCGCGCGAACAGGCTCGGACCGTCGGCGGCGCCCGCGGCGTGGCGCTGTCGAGCCGGAGCCTGGCGCAGGCGCTCGCCGGGATCTCGGCTGCGGAAGGGCGCGCCGGGCAGGCGCAGGACGACCGGCTCGGCGATCTCAGCGACGAGATCCGCGACCGCTTCGACCGAGCCTATCGCTCCGGCGCGGCGTCGAGCCTCGGCAACACGACGACGCCCGGACCGAACCCGCTCGCGACCGCCGTGGACGGGATCGACCGCGAGAGCGACGTGATCTTCGGCAGGCCGAAAGAGGACCACGGCGCCTTCACGAACCTCGCTCGCTCGGTCGCCAGCCTCTCGAACGGCTGATCCGCACAAACGCCGCGCGCGCGTCGGGCGAACTCGAAACCTGAGGAAAACACATGCCTTCCTACTCTTTCGTCGTCTACACGGGCGACGGCGGAACGGGTCCCTTTGCGGTCCCGTTTCCGTATCTCGATCAAAGCCACGTGACCGTGTCGGTCGCCGGCGTCGCGGCCGCGCATAGCTGGCCGACGGCGGCGTCGATCGAGCTCGCGAGCGGCGCCGCGTCCGGCGCGCTCGTCGAGATCCGCCGGATCACGCCGCGCGAGGAGCGGCTCGTCGACTTCACCGACGGCGCGATCCTGACCGAGGCCGATCTCGACACGGCGATCCTGCAGCAGATGTATCTGGCGCAGGAGGCGCTCGACGCGGTCGAGAACACCGCGAGCTTGGCCTCGGACGGCACGCTCGACGCCGGCGGCCGGCGGATCTCCAACCTCGGCGCGCCGACCGCGTCGGCCGACGCGGCGACGAAAGCCTACGCCGACCAGGTGGCGGCGACGGTGCTCGCGAACGCCGCGGCGGCCGCCGGTCTGACCTTGGTCTCGGCGCCGGCGGACGGCCAGATTCTCGCCTATCAGGCGGCGAGCGGGCAGTGGCTGCCGGTCGCGCAGACCGAGCCTGACGGCGACAAGGGCGACGTCTCGGTCACGAGCGGCGCCTGGTCGATCGACCCGAGCGCCGTGACGTCCGCGAAGCTCGCCGACGAGGCCGTCACGCTCGCGAAGATCGCCGCGGCGGCGAAGTCGGGCAGCGACGCCGCGCTCGTCACCGGAACGGCCGGCGGAGCCGACAGCGTCGTCATGTGGAACGGCGACGGCGACGCGGTCGAGATCGACGCCACCGGCGGCGACGCTATCCCGATCACCGCGCCGGGCGGCTCCAACAACCTCGCGGCCTCAGTCGACACGCTCGGCGAGTTCCTGACGGCGGTCGACACCCTCTCGCTCGGCATCAAGCAGATCGGATCGCCGACCACCTTCACCACCTCAGGAACCTGGACCAAGGCGACCGACGCGCCCGCCGGCGCAACCCACTACGCCGCAGTAGGTTGGGGCGGCGGCGGCAGCGGGGCCACGACGAACAACACCAACAGCGCCGGAGGCGGCGGCGGCGGCGGCGCGATGGACTTCGCCATTGGCGCGCTTGCCGATCTCGGCGCGACCGAGACAGTGACTGTCGGCGCGGGCGGCGCGGCGCAGACGGCGACCGACGCGGACGGCGAAGACGGCGGGGCGACCTCGTTCGGCGCGCTCTTTACCGCCAACGGCGGAAGCGGCGGGACGTACTCGCCCATGACCGGCGGCGCAGGAGGGACCAACGCCCGAGGGACGTTCTTTAGCGGCGGCGACGGCGGCGACGGCGCGGACGGGCAAGCAGGAGACGGCGCAAACGCGCTTTATGGCGGCGCGGGCGGCGGCTGCGGCGCGGACGGCTTCGTCCATTGGGGCGTCGGCGGCGTCGCGGTCGGCGGCGGCAGCGGCGGCGCGGGCGGCGACGGCGAAGGAGGCCAGCCCAACGCCATCGACGGCGCGGCTCCGGGCGGCGGCGGCGGCGGCTCGGCAGATGGCGGCGACACCGGCGCGGGCGCTCGGGGCGAAGTGCGCGTCTACTACTTCAGCACCCAACCGAGCCTCGTTCACCTCCTGGCGTTGATCGAAGGAAGCGAGATCTAGCATGGTTTCTCCACCTGTTGTCACCTTTCTGAAAGTGATCGACGGCGTCGCGGTCGATAGCGCTCGCGCGACCGTCATCTGGGCCAACGCTCAGCCCGATACGTGGATCGAAGCGAGCGGCGGCGCGCGCAAGGGCTGGCTCTGGGACGGCTCCGCCTGGTCCGCCCCGACGCCGCCGACCGACGCCGAGAAGGCCGCCCCGCTGAAGCTCCGCCGCGCGGCGTTCTTCGTCGCTCTCGACGCGGCGCTCGGGCTCACGACCTCCGATCCCCTCATCGAGGATCACGTCGCCGCGGCCATCGCCGCGTCGCAAACCCTCTCGGACGCCGACAAGCGCCTCGCGCTCACCCTGATGAGCGGCGCCACCGAGTTCTTGCGCCAAGACCCGGACGCGCCCGGCCTGCTCGACGCGGTCGGCGCGGAGCTCGGCCTCGCCTCGGCCGCTATCGACACGCTCTTTCTCCAAACTGCCGGAGTCTCCTGATGGCCTATTCTCACGTCACCTATGCCGGCGACGGCGGAACGGGTCCCTTTGCGGTCCCGTTCGCGTATATCGACGCGTCCCATGTCGCCGTGACCGTCAACGACGTCGCCGCGAGCTTCACCTGGCCGACCTCCTCGACGATCCAGCTCGGCGCCGCCGCCTCCTCCGGGGCGTCGATCGTGATCCGGCGGACCACGCCGCGCGACGCGCCGATCGTCGATTTCGAGGACGGCGCGATCCTGACCGAAGCGGATCTCGATCTCGCCTTCCTCGCGGCCCTGTACCAGGTCCAAGAAGCCTTCGATAAGATCGACGAAGGCGTCACCGTGCTCGAGGGCGCGGCGATCGCGGACGGCGCCATCACCACGGCGAAGCTTGCCGATCTTGCGGCGACCGCCGCGAAGCTGGCGACCGGCGCGGTGACGAACGCTAAGCTGGCGGCGGACGCGGTCTCGTCCGACAAGATCGCGGCGAACGCCGTGTCGACGGCGAAGATCCCGGACGCCGCCATCACCACCGCCAAGATCGCAGACGGCGCGGTGACGACCGCCAAGCTCGCCGGCGGCGCAGGCGCTGACGGCAAGTCGGTGCTCAACGGCGCCGTCGACCCGACCACCGAAGGCGCGGATGGCGACTTCTACATCAACACCACGTCGAACGAGATCTTCGGCCCGAAATCGGGCGGCGCATGGGGCTCCGGGACATCCCTCATGGGACCGACCGGCGCCACCGGCCCGACCGGCCCGACCGGACCGCAAGGCGACGCCGGACCACAAGGCCCGACCGGCGCATCCGGCGCGCAAGGTCCGGCCGGCAATGACGGCGCGGACGGCGCCACGGTGCTCAACGGGGCGTCCGATCCGACCACCGAAGGCGCGGATGGCGACTTCTTCGTCAACACGACCTCCGACGAGATCTTCGGCCCGAAAGCGGGCGGAGCGTGGGGCTCGGGAACGTCGCTTGTCGGTCCGCAAGGGCCGACCGGCGCCACCGGCCCGGAAGGGCCGCAAGGGCCGCAGGGAACGCAGGGCGACCAAGGCCCGACCGGCGCCACCGGCCCGCAAGGACCGGCCGGCGCGGACGGCGACGGCAAGGCGATCGTCGAGCTGCTGCCGTTTCTCGCGACGGAGGATGTTGCGACAGGCGACGGCGCCGGAGGCGTCTTCTTCCGAGCGCCCGCCTTCATCAACGGCTGGACGCTTGTCGGCGTCGAGGGATGCGTGATCACCGCCGGGACGACCGGAACCACCGACATCCAGATCCGCAAGAACGCTTCGACGGACATGCTGTCGACCAAGCTCACCATCGACAGCGGCGAGACCGATAGCGGCACGGCGGCCACGGCTGCGGTGATCGACACGAGCAATGACGACGTCGCGACGGGCGACATCATCCGCGTTGACGTGGACGCCGTCAGCACGACAGCGCCGAAGGGGCTCGCCGTGACCCTGAGGTTCGACGCGCCATGATCGTCCTACCTCAGATCCGCACGAAACCGCCCGCGAGCGGCGACCTGGCGATCTCGACGCTTCTGACCGAGTTTGTCGGGACGGACACCGTCGCGCCGGTCGAGTTCACGTCGAGCAACCTGACCGCCAGCGCCGACCGCCTGCTGCTCGCCATCGTCCTGCTGCTCAACCCCTCCGACCTCACGGACAACGCCACGCTCTCGGGCGGCGGCCTGACCTGGACCAAGCGCGGCTACAAGGAGTTCGGCGACGGCAATTACGACACCGGCATCACCCTCTTCACCGCGCCCATTACGACGGGCGCGACCTTCGCGCTCACCATCGGTCACAGCGTCGCGCCCGGCGGCGACGGCGGCTATCGCTGCTTGGTGCATGTGCTGGAGTTCGAGAACGCCGACGGGACGCCGGTTCAGACGAAGACGGGCGACATGTCGGGCGAAGGCGCGTTCACCATCACCCTCGACAGCGCCCCGAGCGCCGACAGCATCTGCGTCGCCGCGCGCGGCGTCATGCCGACCGGTTTGCAAAATCCGGGCGCTGACCCCGGGACGGGCTGGACCGAGATCGCCGAGACGTTCGGCGACCCGGGCTACGGCGCGCTCCACACGATGTATCGGGGCGGCTCGACCGACGCCGCCTGCACATGGGCGGACGCCTACACGGGCCCCACAGGGCTTTGGCTCGGCGGCGGCATCGTGATCGAGATCGGAAAGGCGTCCTGAGATGGTTGAGCAAATTCGAGCCGTCGGCCTGTCGCTCGGGCATATCCTCGAGAAGAACCTCGGCGCGGTCGTGTCGATCCTCTTCGCTTTCGGCTTCATCTGGGCGCAGTTCGACGGCGTCCGCGATCAGCTCCGTGAGACGCGGCAACAGCTGCTGACGTTGACGTCGCAATACGGGCTCGATCGCAGCGCCATCGCCGCCGATCAGCGCGATATCGAGCGCCTCATCGCCGAGGTCTCGTATCAGCGCGAGCGCATCGTCGCGCAGCGGCTGAGCATCCAGGCGCTCGAGTCGCGGCTCGTCGGCCTGGAGACGTTGCGGGAGGCGCGGGCCCATGCGGAGTGACGAGGATAGGGCCGGCGCGGACCTTTCGGAGCGGCTGATGCGCGCGGTGCTCGCTCGGCTCGTCGAGTTCTGCGAGGAGGGCGTGCCGATCCTGAAGACCGACGCCAAGACCGGCGAGACGCGCGTGGTCGGGCGGGCGCCGGCGCCGGCGCCCTATCTCTCGGCGGCGCTCAAGTTCCTCAAGGAGACCGGCGCCTTCGGCGGCGCCGCGGCGGCCGCGGCGGCGGAGCTCGACGCGGAGCGCGGCGCGCTGCCCGATTTCAACGACCCGGCCGACGACGACCCGGACGAGGCGGACGACGAGACCGCCTGAGCCGGCGTCTCCTTCCCGACCCAAGACGAGACCAACGATGGCGAAACCCGACGAGGCGCCGGAGCGGGCGCGGCTCCGGCGCGATTTCCGCGTCTTTCTCTGCCTGATCTGGCGCCGGCTCGGCATCGGCGATCCGACGCCGGTGCAATACGACATCGCGCGTTACGTCCAGACCGGACCTCGGCGGAAGATGGTCATGGCCTTTCGCGGCGTCGGCAAGTCCTGGATCTACGCCGCCTATGTCTGCTGGCGGCTCTGGCGCGAGCCCGACGCCAAGATCCTGATCGTCTCCGCCGGCAAGGGCCAGGCCGAGACCGTCTCCGCCTTCTCGCGGCGGCTGATCGAGGAGACGCCGCTCCTCAAGGGTCTGAGGCCCTCGGGCCGCCAGCGCGACGGCGCCGCGCTCTTCGACGTCGGTCCGGCGCGTCCGGCGAAGGATCCGTCGGTGCGCGCGGTGGGCATCGCCGGCCAGATCACCGGCGGGCGCGCCGACGAAATCCTGGCCGACGACGTCGAGACCGCCTCGAACGCGCTCACCGCCGCGGCGCGGGCGAAGCTCCGCGAGGCGATCAAGGAGTTCGACGCGGTGCTGCGGCCCGGCGGGCGGATCACCTATCTCGGCACGCCGCAGACCGCCGACTCGATCTACGCCGCGCTGCCCGATCGCGGCTATCAGGTGCGCGTCTGGCCGGCGGAGATCCCGGCGGACGCCGGCGTCTATCAGGACCGGCTCGCGCCCTTCGTCGCGCGTCGGATCGCCGAGGGCGCCGCGCCCGGGACGCCGCTCGATCCCGAGCGCTTCTCGGCCGAGGATCTCGCCGCGCGAAGGGCGAGCTACGGGCCGAGCGGCTACGCGATGCAGTTCCTGCTCGACGCGCGCGCCGCGGATGCGGATCGGCGCCCGTTGAAGCTTTCCGATCTCGTCGTGTTGGAGCTGCGGCCCGGCCTCGCGCCCAACCATCTCCTCGCCGGCGGCGCGCGGTTGGACGATCTCGCCTGCGCGGGAACGGACGGCGCGCCCTTTCTCGGCGCCTTGGAGATCTCCGAGGACTGGGCGCCCTATGACGGCGCGGCGATGGCGATCGATCCGGCCGGCCGCGGCGCGGACGAGACCGCCTATGCGGTGGTCAAGCATCTGAACGGTCGGCTGTTTCTGACCGCCTCGGGCGGGCTCGACGGCGGCTACGACGACGCGGCGATGGCGCGGCTCGCCGAGATCGCGGCCTTGGAGGCGGCCGGTCGGATCCTGATCGAGGCCAATTTCGGCGACGGCATGTTCGCCAAGATGCTCGGGCCGTTCCTCATGCGCGGCGGCGTGCGCGCGAGCGTCGAGGAGGTTCGCGCGTCGCTGCGCAAGGAGCTCCGCCTCGTCGAGACGCTCGAGCCCTTGATGGCGCAGCGTCGCCTGATCGTCGATCGCGCCGTGATCGAGGCCGATTTCCGCGCCGCGTCCGCCGACCCGGAACGGTCGCTCTTCTTCCAGATGGCGCGGCTGACGAGGCGGACGGGCGCTCTGGGGCGCGACGACCGGCTCGACGCGCTGGCGATGGCGGCCGGCGCGTTCTCCGAGCAGCTCCGCCGCGACGTCGAGGGCGCGACCGAGGCGACGCGGATGCGGCGGCTCAAGGCGGAGCTGAAAGCGATCCGCACGCCGCTCGGCGCCGAGCGCAAGGCGAAGGCGGCGGCGCGCGCCCGCCGCGCGGAGCGGCGCGCGACCCGCGGGCCGGGGAAGGGGCGGAAGTGGTGAGGACGACGCGGCGGCGCGGGATGCGCTCGGACATGATGGACGCTCCAGAGGTGAAGGGCGACGGCGCATCCGGGTCGGAACGGAAAGGTCGCGCGCTTCCCTCGACCTCCACCCAAAATAGCAGAATCGGCGCGCTGCGTCTTGCGCTGCGTCACGCCGCGCGCGGAATCCTCCGCCGGCAAGGCGGCGAATCCGGCGCCGTTTCAGGCGCTTCGCGTCGGGCCGGCGCCTGGCGGGCGTGCTCGATCCGGGGCGGCGGCGTGCGCTTCCGTCAGCGCCGCGGCGGCGGCGCGCGTCGGCGGCTCAGTCGCTGGACGTCGGATTCTGGCGCGCCGGGCGCGCGTCGTCGGGCGCCGTCGCGCGCCGCAGATAGGCGATCAGATCGGCGCGGTCCCGAGGAATGAACACCGCGATATACGGCTTGTCGCTGGCCGGCACGACGGCGAGCGGATCCGCGAGATAGGCGTTCAGGTTATCGTCGTCCCAAACGAGGCCGCGCAGTCCCGCCGCAACCATCGGCAGCGAAGAATGGAAGCCCTCCACATCACCGGCCTGCCGGCCGAACATGCCGTTGAGCTGAGGTCCGGTCTTGTTGCGGGCGCCGGCGCCGACGTCGTGGCAGGGCTGGCAGATCCCGAACACGGCCTCGCCGCGCTCCGGGTCGCCGACGGTCTGAGCGGACGCCGCGGGCGCGGCGAGGAGGAAGCAGGCGGTGGCGATGCGGCCGAGACGGCGCAGGGTGCGCTCGTTCATGATCGGATCTCCTGATGGGGCGAGGCCGAGGGCGCGTCGGGCGCCGGCTCCGGCGTTGGCGACTCGCCCGGATGTTAACCAAGACGGCGCTTCGCCGCGAGCGAAGCTTCGCCATGCGTCATTCCGCCCGCCGCGTCGCCGCCGCGTTGGAGCGGCGCGGCCTCTTGACCTCGCCGCGCCTTGGCCCGACAGCTCGGCCATGAGCGGAGCCGCCGACGATCATCCCTACGCCACGCAACTCGCCATGCGCGCGCGGCTCGACGCCGTCGCCGCGCCGGTCGCTTTCGTCGATCTCGGGACGGACAAGATCGCCGTTCTGATCGCCGAGCCGGCGGACGAGGGCGGCCGGCGCTCCTTCCGCGTGCTCGGCGCCGCCGCGCCGCCCGCGGCCGGCGTCTCGGCCGGCGTCCCGACGGATCTCGACGCCGCCGAGGCGGCGCTCGGCCGCGCCTTCGAGGAGGCCGCCTCGATCGCGCGGCGTCGGCCCGCCGCCGCGGTCGCCACTCTCTCGGGCCTCGAGCCGAAGAGCGTCTTCGCGAGCGCCGACGTCGCGCTTGCGGACGGCGCCGTCCGCCGCGAGGACGTCGCCCGCGCGATCGCCGAGGCGACGCCGCCGGACGAAGGCGACGCCCGCTTCCGCCTCCACGGGATCGCCGCGCGCTGGCGGATCGACGGCGCGCCCGCCCTCGGCGACCCGGTCGGCCGCTTCGGTCGGCGCCTGAGCGCGACCATGCTCTCGGTCAGCGTCGCCCGCGAGGCGGCCAAGCGGCTCGCGCGGGTCCTGCGCGCCGTCGGCCTCGAGTTGATCGCCGCGGCGACGGCGCCCTACGCCGCGGCGCTGGCGACGACGACCGCCGAGGAGCGGGCGATGGGCGCGCTTCTCATCGATGTCGGCGCCGCGACGACCTCGATCGCGCTCTTCGAGCGCGGCCGGCTGGCGGCGGCGGCGGCGGCGCCCGTCGGCGGCGAGCAGGTCACCGAGCAGATCGCCAGGAGCTTCGGGATCGGCCGCGACGACGCCGAGCGGCTCAAGATCCGCGAGGGCTCGGCCGCGGCGAACACGCGCGCCGGCGCGCTTCGGGTCGAGCGGACGGGCGCGGCGCCGCTCAGCGTCCAGCGCCACGCGCTCACCGCCGCGATCCGGCCGCGGGCGCTCGAGATCCTCGAGGCGGCGCGGGATCGCGCGTCCGAGGCGGGCTTCTTCGGCCCGGCCGCGCGTCCGGTCGTCGTCACCGGCGGCGGCGGCGACCTCGCCGGCTTCGGCGCGGCCGCGGAGGAGGTGTTCGGCCCGCGCGTCCGCGTCGCCGGGCCGACGGGCCGCGAGGCGCTCACGGAGATCGCGACGAAGGGCGCCTGGGCCGCGTCGGTCGGCCTCGTCCGCTTCGCCGCCGGCGCGCCCGAGCAGCGCTTCGAGGGGATCGGCCCGGCGCCGTCGCGCTCGGCCGGCTTCTGGCGCTGGCTTCGCGAAACTTGGTGAACGCGGGCCGGTTCGCACACACGTTTCATTAAGGTTTGCGGCGTTAAGGCTTCTCGCAGCCACAACTGCGCGCGTCGTCGCGCAGGCGACCGCATGCAGAGGGCGAGCCGATGGAAAGCCAGACCGAGATCACGCCGCAAGAGTCCGCCGAGGACGCGCCGAGCGCGACGGGCGCGGCGAAAGCGCCGCGGTCCAAGAAGCCGCCGGCGCCGGCCGAATTCGATCCCGTTGAGCTGAAGCCGCGGATCTTGGTCGTCGGCGTCGGCGGCGCCGGCGGCAACGCCGTCAACAACATGATCGAGCAGGGCCTCTCGGGCGTCGAGTTCGTCGCCGCCAACACCGACGCTCAGGCGCTCATCTACTCGCAGGCCGAGCATCGGCTGCAGCTCGGGCGTCAGGCGACCGGCGGTCTCGGCGCGGGCGGCGATCCGCGCCGCGGCGCGGAGGCGGCCGAGGAGAGCGCCGAGGAGATCGCCGAGCTCCTGAGCGGCGCGCATATGGCCTTCATCGCGACCGGCATGGGCGGCGGCACCGGAACGGGCGCCGCGCCGGTGGTCGCGCGCATCGCCCGCGAATGCGGCGCGCTCACCGTCTGCGTGGTGACGAAGCCCTTCATCTTCGAGGGCCCGACGAAGATGCGGCGCGCCGAGGAGGGGCTCCGGCTTCTCGCCGAGCATGTCGACGCCGAGATCGTCATTCCGAACCAGAATCTCTATAACGTGATCGACGAGGACGCGAGCTTCGTCGACGCCTTCCGCCAGGCCGACGAGGTCCTGCATCAGGGCGTGCGCAGCATCACCGATCTGATGGTCCGTCCGGGCTTCATCAATCTCGACTTCGCGGACGTCCGCGCGATCATGCAGGACATGGGGCCGGCGATCATGGGCGCCGGCGAGGCGTCGGGCGAGAACCGGGCGCTCACGGCGGCCGAGACCGCGATCAAGAACCCGCTCTTCGACGACGTCTCCGTCCGCGGCGCGCGCAGCGTTCTCGTCAACATCGCCTCGGACGGCCGCATGGCGCTGCGCGAGATCGACGCGGCGGTGTCGCGCGTCCGCGCCGAGGCGCTCGAGGACGCGCTCGTCGCCTGCGGCGTCTCGATCGACCCGTCGCTCGAGGACCGCAG